>CAZWUV010000020.1:0-10964 GCA_964636735.1 uncultured Candidatus Saccharibacteria bacterium
TGCAAATATTGCGTCAGATACACCAGCGGGAGAATATTCCACAGAGATGACGTATGTTATTACAGCGTCGTATTAGAGGGCAATAGAGGTATTAGGAGCATTAGGGGCAATAGTTTTTTAGCATGTCATTGCGAGGAGGCACGACGAAGCGATCCCTAAAACAGATTGCTTCGTCGCTCTGCGGAGCTCCTCGCAATGACAAAAAATTAAAGCACGAAATACTAAACAAATTTCCATTTTTTAAATTCCAAATTCTTAAATTTTTTATATTTAAAACATTAAAAATTTGTAATTTATGATTTGTTTAGGATTTAGATATTAGAGCTTATAATTTAAAAACGCATTCCTACCGACAGACGGGCATTATTCGCCATTAGTCGCTCTTTCTTTGTATTTATCAAAAGATTTGATAACATTTTAAAGGAATAAATTTTTAAAATAATGAAAGGATTGTTATGTATAAATTACCTGAACTTGCATATGATTATAATGCACTAGAGCCACATATTGATGCTCGCACGATGGAAATTCATCACACCAAACATCACGCTGGCTATGTTGAAAAATTAAATACTGCACTAGAAGCTCATCAAGAGTTAATTGGCAAGCAATCAATCGAAGCGTTGCTTTCAAATATTGAGCAATTACCAGAAGAAATTCAAGACGCAGTTATCAACAATGGCGGTGGACATGCAAATCATAGCTTATTTTGGCAGACAATGTCGCCAGATGGTGGTGGCGAACCGGAGGGTAAATTACTAGAAGCTATCAATGAAACCTTTGGTAGTTTTGAAAAATTTAAAACAAAATTTAGCGATACAGCTAAAACAAAATTCGGCTCTGGCTGGGCATGGCTTGTTGTTCATGCGGGCAAGCTAAAAATTCACTCTTCCTCAAATCAAAATAGTCCTTTTATGGAAGGCAAAACACCACTTTTGGGATTAGATGTTTGGGAGCATGCTTATTATTTGAATTATCAAAATCGTCGTCCAGATTATATTGATGCTTGGTGGAACGTGGTTAACTGGAAGCAAGTTGCGCAAAATTACCAAGAAACAATTTCTCGCCAAGAAGATGAAGGGTTAGATATTTAATGCTTGCATTGCAAAATCTTAGTGAGCAAAATTTCTATTTGCAAACACCCAGCCTAACTAAAATTCGACGTATTACAGAAACAGCAAAAGACTCTGCCTGGGCAGAGTCTTTATTTATTTTCTTATTGAGGCTTTTTGACTTTTACAAGTTTTTCGAATTCTTCTCTTTCAATTGTTTCTTTATCAATTAAATGCCTAGAAATTGACTCAAGAAGTTTACTGTTTTTAGTTAAGATTTTATTTGCAGTTGCCTCTGCTTCTTCGATAATTCTTTTAACTTCTGCGTCAATCTCGGAAGCAACTTTATCTGAATAATTTCGCTCTTCGTGAATTTCGCGTCCCAAAAAAATCATTTCTTCTCGTTGACCAAATTGAATTGGTCCTAGTTTTTCGCTCATTCCATAAACTTTGACCATTTCTCGAGCAATTTTTGTGGCTTTTTGCAGGTCATTTGAAGCGCCAGTCGTGTATTCTTTAAAAACAATACGCTCCGCTTCACGACCTCCTAAGAGTTGAGCGATTTCGTTTTCGAACTTTGTTTTGCTGATCATGCGCTTGTCTTCTTCTGGTAAACTCCAAGTATAGCCAAGGGCTGATCCGCGCGACACCAAGGAAATTTTATGGACAGGATCTGTTTGGGGTAGCATATGTCCGACCAATGCGTGTCCAACTTCATGGTAGGCAGTGATTTCTCTTTCTTTTTCATTCATTAGGCGGCTTTTGCGCGCTGGTCCGATTAGCACTTTTTCAATAGCATGGTCAAAGTCTTGTTGGGTAATATTTTTGCGATTTTCGCGAGCAGTTAAAATTGCTGCTTCGTTGGTAATATTTTTAAGATCCGCACCAGATGCACCAGGGGTAGCTCCAGCGATTTTGTCAAAATTGATCTTTTTGTCGATCGGCTTATTCTCGCCGTGGAGCGCCAAAATTTGTGCACGTTCTTTTCTGTCTGGTAAATCCATGGTAACACGCCTATCAAATCTGCCTGGACGAAGAAGGGCAGGATCGAGGACATCGGGACGGTTTGTTGCTGCCATTACAATAACCTTGTCTGTGCCTTCAAAGCCGTCCATTTCAACTAAAATCTGGTTAAGTGTTTGCTCTCGCTCATCGTGAGATCCACCCAATCCTGCACCACGTTGACGACCAATTGCATCTAATTCATCTACAAAAATAACAGCGGGAGCATTGCGCTTTGCCTTGGTAAATAAATCGCGGACTCTGGCGGCACCAACACCAACAAACATTTCTACAAACTCTGAGGCAGAAATACTAAAGAATGGTACACCAGCCTCGCCAGCTACAGCGCGCGCCAGCAATGTTTTTCCAACACCGGGAGAACCTACCAATAAAACTCCCTTGGGAATTTCTGCGCCAACCGCACGATATTTACCTGGGTTTTTTAAGAAATCTACTACTTCGACCAATTCTTGCTTGGCTTCCTCGGCACCAGCAACATCTGCAAAGCCGATTTTCTTTTTGCCAGTGAACATTTTTGCACTTGATTTACCAAAGTTCATTGCTCGGGCATTGTTGCCCTGTAAATTGCGCAACATCAGCCATAGAAATAGGCCAATCAATAAAAACGGCAATAAGATTGTAATAAGTGAAGATGCTAATGCCCCACTAGAAGGATTTTTGACTTCTATTAAAGTGTCTTGAGGAGTTATGCCGTATTCTTGCAAGCCAACGCCTGATTCCTTGTAAGCCTTAAGCTTTGAGTCGTCGCTTAAGGTTGCAATAACTTCGTCTTTGTCAACAATAATTTTGGTGATTTTTTGTTCTGTGGTTAGTTTGGTAATTTCAGAGATGGTGGAGTCTTGAGGGTGGCTCAAGTTATTGCCATATAGTCCAAAGGCAATAATACCTACTAAAATAAATAATACGATTGTGATTAGAGAGCGATTTTTATTGGTATTCATAAATCTTAAATTTAAAACTTTAAACAAAAACACAATGCATAATTGCAAGCTTGTTTAAAGCTTTAATTTGATGTGCTGGGTGCCTACTAGATTATATCTGATTGACTGGCTGTAGAGTCTGTAAAGCACAATATGGTGGCAGTGGCTGGATTCGAACCAGCGACCCACGGCTTATGATGCCGGCGCTCTAACCACTGAGCTACACTGCCTTGCGCTGGTGCATTATATAAAATCTTGGGTGCGGGGCTAGGATTTGCACCTAGGACTGGGGCTTATGAGACCCCCATGTTACTACTACACTACCCCGCATTACTCCTAATATATTATACAAAACTCAATAAAAATCAAGAGGCTATTTGCTTATTTTGCTTGTTAAGGTAAAAAGACCTCAGAATATATCCGAGGTCTTTTTAGCCTTGTGGGGTTTTACTTGGCCTTAAATGTTCTTTTGGGTGTGCAGGTAACGAAGCCGCCATCGTCAGCGCAAACCTCCCATTGGTATGTTCCAGGATCAACTGCGATTGTCCAGTTGGTGCGTGGCCTCCAGACACTAGTTCTAAAAAGTTTTTTGTTTTTGTAGAGGCGAGCACTAAAGTTTCTAGATGCTTTAGGATAATTATCTTGATCTCCACCGTCTTTCCACGACAAGGTGAAAAGCTGCGATGTTGTTGCGTTATTTGCTGGAGATAAGCTAGTTGGTTCTTTTGGAGGAAAGTTTAAGTAGAAGTGTCTAACTTCGGATTGGATAATCTGGTTGGCACTATTTCTAACTTGCACCGCAAATCGTAGGTGGCTTGTACCATTCCAGCTAGAAAATCCTTTTTCAAAACTTGTCCAGTTTTTATTCCAGGCAGAACTATAGATTGCTGATGATTGTGTTGGAGTAAAAAGGTGAAAACGATATCGCAAGTCTCCACTGCCAGAGTACCGAACATCTTGCCAAGTGAATTTAATGAGCGGTGCCTTATTTAGCATTTCTTTGGATTGCGGAGCTAGAATTGCTGGAGCTTTGAGCTTGGCAGGAGCCTTTGGCGCAGGGGCTGCAGGGGTTTGTTTTGGTGGTGGGGGAGTTGGTGTCAGTGCTTCAATCTTATTGTATGAAGTAATTAACTTGCCGCTTTCATTTGCATGCAAGGTTTGCCCATCCATTGGAGATGGCATTACAGAATTACCGTTTTTGTATAAAGTGAAATGGAGGTGCGAACCCCAACTACCACCAGATGAGCCAACTTTGCCGATCTGTTGTCCGCGTACCACTTTTTGCCCTACAGACAAATTTGGTCGTTGTTCGAGGTGTGCATATAGTGAAACATAGCCATTATCATGATTGATTTTTATATGATATCCGTACCCTGCTACAGGAAGTGAGCTATTAAATTCAACTGTGCCATCAGCAACAGATAAAACAGGCTCATTTCTGTCATCACGAATATTGCCACAGCTTTTATTGTATGTGCCATTAAAATCTATCGAATAGTGATTTTTATTTATATGGTATCCGTTTCCGTAATAACTACCGTGTCCAGTACAATAAAGTCCGCTTCTGGGATACCCGCCAGCAATCCATTGCTGTCCATAAGAAAATGGTGCCGAAATATCTAATGCAAGCGCTTGTTGTGGTATAGTCAAGGCGATAAGTAGCGCTCCAAGAAATAACTGAAATAAAGTTTTATAATTCATTTGCGAACCTCCACAATTCTTCTTCTAATTCTTCAAATGTTTGATGAGGGTCACCATAGATTGCAATCATCATTATGGATTTCCCTAGATCTACATACAAAACAGAATGCCGCTGTTCTTCGTGCACTCTTACCATGTACCGATACAGTTCAACGGTTTTATTCTCAATCTTGATTTGCTTCTTTTCTATTAGCTCAGTAACATCATCTCCCTGGGCGTAATTTTGGAGCCATTTCTGAAAAGTTAGATTTCCAAGGCTTTCTTTAGCCACAACAATTTTTGTAAAATTTTCAGGCGTAGATTCTTTTGTTGCGTATGAGGTGTAATTGCTCGTACTGGTGAGGTGTTCAAAATTTTCAACCTTTTTATCTGCAACGCTAGACTGTGTATTTGTTAGGGCGCTATATACACCATTTGAATTAAGCAGTGCTTCGACTTTATTTAGTATTTGATTGTCAGTGCTTTCAGCAAGCGCTGTATTGTATCTTTGCAAGTTAACCAGTAGAGCGGGCACAAGTAGTAAGAATAAAATAAATCGGAGTGACATTATTTAACCTCCATAGAATCAATTAGCAAGCTTACATTTTTCCAGAAATCTTGATCTTGAGAGTCAAATCGCATCGCAAGATAATAAAAGTATGGTTCTTTTTTGAAATCGACAACTACTTCTTTTAGTGGTTTCCCAAAAAGGTCTCCCTCAGCAATACGTTGACGAGCTTCTATTTGATCCACCATGATAGTTTTGTCGTCGATAATTGATCCAACGGAATCTCTGCCGTAATCATCGTTGACACTATTAACTGCGAGCCAGCCCAAGTCTTCGTTTTTAGACTTAAAATCTATTACAAGATAGTGCCTTGAATCTACTTTAACTTCCCAGTCTTCGGGTACCTTCAATGAAATTCCATACTCCTCATTCTTGTATTCCTGCCAGCCAGCATAGGGGTTGGCTTCGCTGTTTTGTTCACTGACTTGTCCGTTGTTTGGCATTTCTGCGCCATTGTTTTTTGTTGCCACAAAATACGCTCCTAGACCAAATACAATTGCTAGAAGAAAAAATAAAAAAGGCCTCATGGCCCTCCCTTCAAATTATTTTGGTAATGCGCCTCAACTTTTTGTTGGCCTGCAGCGCAAAGTCTATCAAGGCGGTGCTTACCGAAAATATGTTTATACTGATATTAAGATCATTATTGAGCGCTAAGTAAAATCTTGTCAAATCTTATAGTAAAAATCTTTAAATATACCTTGAGGTAGCTAAGAATTATCCACAGAAATTCGTTCTTTTTCCACAACTTTTCCACAAGTTATCCACAGGAATAACTCATTTATAGATTTTTATATTGAAGTTTGAGTGTGAATAATGCAAAATAAATGTTATGAAAAATAGAAAATGCAACTTAGCAAAGAATGGTTTGTCTTCGAAAATGCAAATCCTGAAGGCATACCAGAAGATTGGCAATCGGTAAGTCAACTATTTTTCGGAAAAAGTTTAAATAGTTTGCAAAAGAGAGAAATTAAAAAACTAGCCAACAATTGTAGCTTGTAAGCTCTACTTGGAGCTTTTTAGATTGCTCTTGGGATTTTTTTGCATTTTTCTCTAGGCGTTTGAATTTTGTGATTTTAGCCAAGCTAAAGATGCAATGCCAGATAATGCAGCTGAAAAAAAGCACCAAGCAGAAGTAAATGTCACAAAATAAGACCAAGCAGAAATCATAAGGGCGATAGCAATACCAATACCATAGTAATTGATAACCCTATGACTAGAGAGCAATGTACTACCAATAGTTGCAACAACATAAAGCGGAACAACTGTGGCTCCATAAGCAACAATTTCGTTGTAGCTAATACTATGACCTAAAATTTCTGGCGTTGGAGGAAACCTTAAAACCTGAATAAGCAAATAAAATGAAACCAATCCACCTAGCGCCTGAAATAATTTCAACCTGTTTTTTATTTTGGTGGATGTTTCGACCTTTGCCACAGCGCAAGGTGTATAGGCTGGCCACACTAAAAAAGCAAAAAATATAAATATATAGGTTGCCACAGTAGTTATGGTGCGATAATCAGGATTGTCTAAAGTTATCCAGACTATGCCTTCTGAAAATTGTTGAATGGCAAAAAAGATTGGTACTAGTGCAACTACCAAATGTTTTTTATTTTTTATCTTTTTGAGTACCGCACCCCCAATTACCGTGAGGGCTCCAGCAGTTACAAAGCTAGCAGTTGGCGAAAAACACATAATAAAATCTTAATATTTTATTTAAGTATACTAAAAAATGAGAATTGTTGAAATTTATCTTTTTTCTTGATAACATGCACGCATGGCTATAATTATTTCAAAAGATGGCAAGGATGCGCAGCGTGTCGAAACGTCTAATTTTGTGGCGGAAAATAATTTACAGGAATATATTTATAAAAATCCAAATGTTATTCCCTTATACGATATAGATTCAGATATCAGACTTTTTATTGTTGCCCGCGAATTCCAAACAAAAAGTGGACCAATTGACGCTCTTGGCTTTGATCAAAATGGCAATATCTATGTAATTGAGACAAAACTATATGGTAATCAAGATAAGCGAAAAGTTGTTGCGCAACTGTTGGATTATGGCGCTTCGCTATGGCGAAACACAACAGATTTGGATGAGTTTATAGGGGCGCTAAACACCCACACCAGAAAGCAGTTTGGCGAGTCATTTGAGGTTTTATTGTCAGAATTTTTTGCACTAGAAGATGTGTCTGATATGGTTTTGGCAATTAAAGATAATCTTAATGCTGGCAATATCAAGTTTGTAGTGTTAATGGATAAACTTCACAATCAATTAAAAGATTTGATAGTTTTTATCAATCAGAATAGTCAATTTGATATTTACGCAGTTGAAGTTGAGTATTATAAGCATGCTGAATTTGAGATTATGATTCCTAAATTATTTGGCAACGAAGTCAAAAAAGAAATCGCAACATCAAATACTGGTCAATGGATACGAATTAGTCGCGATGAATGGCTAAATTCAATGCAGGGTGAATTTGCTGATAATATGCGCAGAATTTCAGAAATATACGACACTATCGGTAAGTACCTAAAACTGCCCGATATAGCATTTGGTGATTATTTTCACATGCCTCCCACAGAAAGAAGGGTTGAGCGCTGCTCAAGATTTTTTGGTACTGAAAGGGGCGCTGACATAGAAATTTGCAATAACGGACAAATGAATTTTTTTGGCTTTACCAAAAAAGATACTCCGCATATGAATTTTGCTAAAAAAGTGATTGAGCAAATAGTTGAGCAGGGTTTGTTTGGCAAAACTAGTACCGATCTAGAAAAAAGAGATTTTCTGATCCTTCATCACCAAGTCAATAAATCAGACCTTGACAAGCTGGTAGTCATACATGAAGAAGTGGCTCGCGCAATGGGTTGGTTGTAGGGTGGGTGATTGAGCACTTATAGCGTGCGGAGAACGTTAAATATCTCAACCATCGCCAAAGTATCTAATCCGCAATAAGCTCGCAGATCTTTTAGGATTTGGTCTTTGTTCTTAGTATTGCGTCCATCTAGGATTGTTTCCATCCAAATTCTTTGCGCATCGCCGCCGTTGCCAATATTCAAATCTTTATACGATAAGCTAGGCACAACTACGGGCAAAACTTTTTTAATACTCCAGCTACCTTCAAAACGAGGGTCACTGTACCAACTATTTTTTGGCTTAAACGGCTCGCCTAAATCTATGGTTCGGCTGTTGATGTTTTCTAGGGCGTCGGCAAATTCCGGGTACATTTTGCCCATGTCGGTATTACGCCCCATTTCAAAACTTTTATTCCAAGAAATTATTGTGCCTTCGGTGCCACAATCATGGATTAGTTGTTCGCATAGGAATTTTGTTGGATCGCTGTTTTCGCTATGCAAATATTCTATATGGCGAAGCTGGGCATCGGGCGAGTCCAAAACATGCAAGCTATATTGAAATGGTATTTGCTGGTATGGTCGTTGTCCGTCGAAATATGGAACAAGTCCCATAAATGTTTCGTAATCTAAAAAATATAATGGATATTGCAAGGCATCCAAAAAACTCTTAAGCCTTTCTTTTATAATTGTTGGATGAGCGTTGCTATGGTCCGGCGCGGGTTTTTGATACTCAGGAAAACTATTAAGAATTGCCTGCCAGTCTGAGCTAGTGGCAAGTTTTGTGTTTAAGAACATCGGATCCAAGTCTGGCATTGTAGATGACTGGGCAGTTTCTAAGGCTTTTATCATTTGGGTTTTTGTAAAATCAATTCGCGCGCGGACTTCAAGTGTAACATCTGTAAAAACTGTTAGTTCTTTGGGATTAATATCGCCTTGTCGAACATATTGGTTATTGACATGAACCACTGCAATGTTGCGGATTGTATAACCTAAATTTTCCAAAACAACAGCTTGAAACGCCAAATCTAAAATATGCGACAAGTTCGCCGATGTACTGGATTTAATTTCGTATAAATCTAAGGCTTTGCCTTTAACAACACTGATTATATCGGGTAAAAATGTAAAGTTTTGCCATTCAAAGCGTCCCTGAAAAACAGTTGGCGTGCCATCATCTAGCGCTTGCATGGTGCGCTTAGGTAGGGTTCGGTAACTTTCCCAATCGTCTTTATTCCACTCAACTTTTACTCCATCGGTAAATAGCGATTCCGCATAAGGCTCAAACTGATGACCTGTGTTAAAAATAGCCTGCAGAGCAGGATCAACAGGTGGAATTTTTTCTGGCGCATTCTTCTTAATCCAAAGCCAAGCTGGATGTTTCAAGAAAAGCATGTAGTCGGATTTAGATATGGTCATAATTATGTGGATGATGTTGATTAGCGGGGGTTAAGAATTCTACAAATGACTTTATTTATTTTCCTTGGCTGCCAGACTAGGATTCGAACCTAGATTACCTGATCCAGAGTCAGGTGTCCTGCCATTAGACGATCTGGCAATATGGGGTAATTTTAACAAAAAAAGAGCCTTGTTTCAATCCGAGCTTTGTTTGCATTTACTGGCGAAGGCGTGTAATCTTAAAAAGATTAATTAGGGAGGTAAAATGCAAGGATATATCAAAAATATCGAAACCGAGACAATCGAGAATAATGACTATCGGCGCGTAGTTTACACTGCAAAAAATATGCAGTTGGTGCTAATGAATTTACGTGCAGGCGAAGAAATCGGCGAAGAAATTCATGACCTAGAACAATTCTTAAGATTTGAAGCTGGGCAAGGAAAAGTTATCTTAAATGATACTGATGAGTACGAAGTAAGTGATGGCTTTGCCGTAATTGTGCCTGCTGGCGTAAAGCACAATGTAATCAATACTGGTAGTGAAGAGCTAAAGCTTTATTCGCTCTACGCACCACCAGAGCATAAGGATGGCATTGTCCAACCAACAAAAGCCGACGAAAAAGAAGAGCACTTTGACGGCGTAACCACCGAAAGTTACGAAGTCTAAACAAAAAATCCTCGGCATTGCCCGAGGATTTTATTTGACTGCCAGTAGCCAGCCTTGAATTGTTTTATCGTGATTGTACCAGAATTTTACAAAATCTTTCTTTTTAATTCGCACAAATCCTAGCGAGCTATCGCGCAGATAGATTGCGCTTTCATCGGATTCGCAAACAACTGCGTAGTGCCCTTCGCCAGAAAAAGCTTGAATATAATTTACGATCACAAAATGTTTTTTGTTAAGATGGTATTCAATATCTTTTATGTCTGCACCCTGTAATTCTTCGATAACTTCGAGCCCAACTTCTTTGGCGGCATTGACGAGATTTTGATTGACTGTACCTGTTGTAGTTGTCATGCAAAGCTTAGCAAGGTCTTCTTCGCAATAAAGATTTTGGTTTTTATTATGTAAAAT
The DNA here is from genome assembly GCA_964636735.1 of uncultured Candidatus Saccharibacteria bacterium. Lineage (GTDB taxonomy): Bacteria > Patescibacteriota > UBA1384 > JACPKC01 > JACPKC01 > CAZWUV01. The sequence goes on from CAZWUV010000020.1 coordinate 10,567, forward strand.
ATTTAGCAGCGAAACAGGCGCACAAGTAAATGGCGCTTCTTGGATTGTCAGATTATGTTTTTTAAAAACTTTTTTAATCTGCATTAAAAATAAATTAACTAAAGAATTGATTAAAATTTTCCCTATCATATCAAATTTTGGTATTATGGTATAATAAAGATATTATAAGATAAATATGCTGCGGAGAATTTATGACAATAGTTATTTTTGGATTAACATTGATTGTGCTGAGCTGGGCTTATCAGCTAGTTAAAATGTTATCTGGCAATCGAGAAATACAGCCGGTTTTTGTGGGACTTTATGCACTGGGCGCTGTATTTTTAACTTATGATGGCATTGCCTCACAACTAACTACTATGGCAGCACTCAACCTATTGTCCGCAGTAGTAGCTGGTAGC
>CAZWUV010000021.1:0-10810 GCA_964636735.1 uncultured Candidatus Saccharibacteria bacterium
GCACTAATCCTAACAGTATATTAGCACTAGACAGCAACAGCAATCTAAATCTTCCTGGAAATATCACAGCAAGTGGAGCAATTACCCTTGGCAAGATTGGTACTGGCGAAGACGGTCGTATTCGTTTTACTGGCACAGATTTTGAAGGATTTTTTGATGACAGCTGGCATTCACTAACTAATTCTAGCGACACCATCTTTGCTGCAATCACAGGCGATATTAGCCTTTCAAATACTGGCGTAGCCACCATAAACCCCAACTCCGTATCTTTAGGCACAGATACAGCGGGGGATTATGTTGCCAATGTTTTACCTGGAAATGGCATCAATGTTACAGGCTCTGGAGGTGAAGGATCCACTCCTATAGTTGCCCTAGGCCCACTAACTTCTGACTTCAATCAAACAGGCGCTTTTGATATTATCCTTAACAATTCAAACTCCGAAATCAAAATCATGGAATCTGTTGGCGATACGTATTTTGTAACACTTGATGCTGGCGACCTGTCTGCAGACAGAACAATTGTTTTTGGTAACGAGAGTGGCACTGTTTGTACAACTGGATCGGTGTGTTCTGGTTATGCTCCAGCTACCGGTTCAACTACTTATGCCAACAGACAGCTTAGCAACTTAACAGGTGTTGCTATCAATACCAGCCTGCTACCAGACATAAATAATTCCCATAATCTTGGCTCTGATGCTCTGCGCTGGGCAGATTTATATTTAGGACCATCAACTTTGCACATTGGCACTTCAACTTCTGATGAAGCTACTTTTTCGTATAATAATGTCACAAATACATTGGGTATTGGTTTTCATGGTAGTGCCGCACAACTATCTTTAACAGACACAGGTAGCTTAATACAAGGACAAGGCGCACTAACAACAGCCACTACCGATGGTTTTCCATATATTGCTTCTATGGCAGGTACTCCAACTGGCACACCAACGTCGCATACAGGCAGAGTCCCATTCACATACGACACCATCAGCAATGGACTCTACTTCTATAATGCTGGTTGGCAGTTAATCGCAGGCGGAGGAGTTGGGCCAGTCAATGGCGCAGGAGCCGCAGGACGAGTTACCTACTGGAATGGTCCATCTTCAGTTACCAGCTCTGCAACTTTTCTTTGGAATAATGGAGCAACTCGTTTGAGTCTTGGAACTAATCCAGCAACATCGGGTATTATTGCGTTGCCGAATAACCAAGGCATCTGGGCGCGCAATAATGCAAATGATGGAGACTATAACCTCCTTACCTTAAATACTCAAGATCAAATCGTGCTTGGCGGACACATTAATAACAACGATGTCAATCTTCAAATTGGAAGTGGACTTGGCGCCAGTACCCTTAACATTCAAAAAGGCGCAGGTCGCGCTGATGTTCAGATCGAAGGATTTTTAGCAGTACATAACACTGCTAGCTTTTCAGCTCCTATTGCTCAAACTGGCGCAGTCAGGTTGAGAAATAACCAAGGTATTTGGGCGCGTAACAATGCAAATGATGGAGATTACAATATCCTTACCTTAGATCCCCAGGATTTCATCAGGATTGGTGGACATATTGCGGGCGGAGATATCAATCTCCACGTTGGCGCTGGACTCTCGAATAACACACTGAATATCTCAAACGAAGGAACTGGTCGCGCCAATGTTCAGATTGAAGGATTTTTAGCAGTACACGATCTTCCTAACTTTTCATTTCCTATTGCTCAAACTGGCGCAGTCAGACTTAGAAACAATACTGGCATCTGGGCTCGTAACAATGCCAATGACGGCGACTACAATATCCTTACCTTAAATACTCAAGATCAAATCGTGCTTGGCGGACACATTAATAACAACGATGTCAATCTTCAAATTGGAAGTGGACTTGGCGCCAGTACCCTTAACATTCAAAAAGGCGCAGGTGGTCGCGCTGATGTTCAGATCGAAGGCTTTTTAGCAGTCCATGATTTTAACAACTTTAGTCCAGCAATTGCCACAACTGGCGCAATACGGTTGCGGAACAACCAAACCATTACTGCCAGAAACCAAGGCAATACTGCTAACATTAATATTCTCTACCTCAACACAGCAAACAATGCGCAAATTAACACCAATTTAAGAATTGGCACAGGCACGATTGGCTGCGTTGAAGACAACGATGGAACTGTTATTGCAGGAACTTGCGTGTCTGACGCATCACTAAAAACAAATATTCAGGCAATGGATGGCGTTCTAGATAAAGTGCTTGGATTAAGCCCAGTAACATTTAACTGGAAGCCTGACCTTGCTGACTATGGCAATGAAATTCAATACGGACTGATTGCTCAGCAAGTAGAATCTGTCTTGCCAGAACTAGTTGTAACTGGTAGTGATGGAATTAAAAAAGTGCATTTTAGCTACTTGCCATTCTTTACAATTCAAGCCCTAAAAGAACTAGATGCTAAATTTGAACTCAAGGTTGCTAATATTGAGTCAGAGATTAGTGCTCTAGCACTTGAAATGGTGGATATCAAAAATGAAATTACTCTTGTTAAGTCAGATATTGCAGGCATCAAAGACAGGGTAACTGCTCTAGAAGAACAAGCTTTTGATATATTTCCATCAGCTACCAATATTGCTATCGAAGAGGGTGTAGAAGAACTAGTGATTGAGTGGGAAAACCCTGTAATTGAAGGTAGTTATTCTGTATTTATCACTCCAAACTGGATTACAAGCTTTGCAATTACAGAAAAATCCAGCAACTCATTTAAAATTCTCTTTGGCACAGCTACGCCAGAAAATGCCCTCATAGACTATAAGGTTGAAAAATAATCTTGTCGACTGTATATTGATCTTTATGAAAATCCATCGCTTCTACAACAAGCTTGCAGGAGAGAAGTTGATCGATTTGGCGGGCAATGATGCCCGCCAAATCATTGATGTTCTGCGCCTAAAAATAGGGGAGGGTGTTATATTTTTTAATGGAAAAGATCTAGTTGATTTTGAGTATGAATTAACAGACATTGAAAACAAAAATGCTACTTTTTCTCTAAAAAAAGAGGCTAAAAACACTCGCGAGCCAGAGAAAATAATTCATTTATACCTGAGTATTTTAAAGCGAAATAATTTTGAACTCGCCCTGGAAAAATCCGTAGAGCTGGGAGTTACCTCTATTACGCCAATTCTTTCTGAGCGAACAATTAAAAAGGGAGTTAATTTAGAGCGATTACAAAAAATCGCCCAAGAGGCCACCGAACAATCTGGTAGGGGAGTAGTGCCAAAAATTTTTGAACCAGTAAGATTTCAAGCTGCGATTAAAAAGGCTGTAAATCCTATATTTTTTGAGCCAAGGGGCACAGATGCGATTAAGTTAAAAAATGAAGTTTCTATTTTTATTGGACCAGAAGGGGGCTGGACATTAAAAGAGCTTGAGCTTGCCAAAATAAAAGGGGTGCCAGTGGTGCCCCTTACCAAAACAATTCTGCGAGCCGAAACAGCCGCAATTATTGCTACGTATAAAATATTGGAATAGTACTACTTAATTGCTATAATAATATCAAGTAATAAAAGGAGGAAAATGGGTATGACTCTTTGGGGATGTACTGTATTAGGTCTAGGTGTGGGATTAGCTTTTAATAATCCCGCTGTCGGTGTTTTGATTGGTACTGGAATTGGCTTTTTATTTGAGGGATCAAGGCACAAAAAATAACCAACTCGCAAAAACAAAAATAGCGTCTTCGCCAAGACGTTATTTTTGAATAGTCAAAAATAAGCAGGATAATTTGCCTCAAAAAATATCCTCCTGTATTATCTTATTATGAAAATAAATTCGACACTTATAATTATCGCTGGCCCAAGTGGAGTAGGAAAAAGTACTATTTTGGCAAAAATTCTACCTAAGTTTGACAACATCCAAAAGTTGCGAACGATTACCACGCGCCCCAAACGCACGGGCGAGGGAGGCGAGCAATACCATTTTGTTTCGACCCCAGAATTTGAAAATTTAATTGACACGGGCGAACTTATTGAATGGACACGAATCAATAACTATTACTACGGCGCACGCAAAAAAGACCTCGACAATATGCTAGAGCAGGGGATTTATCCGATTGCGGCAATCGACATTAAAGGAGTCAAAAAGTACAAAGAAATTTTTCCAGATCTACTGACAATTTTTATTAGCTACGAATCTTTAGAGGAATTACCCGAGCGACTGCGAGCAACAAGACCAGATGCAAGTGAGGCAGAAATCACAAAGCGCCTAGAAACCGCCAAAAAAGAAATGGAAGCAATAGGGGAGTACGAGCATATTGTTATCAATAAAAAAGATCGCTTAGAGGAAACACTTGAAAAGGTCGCTCAAATTATCTCGAAAGAACTAAATTTGCCATCTGCCTAAATTAGCCACCTTCTCTAAAAAAATTTCTACTACCAAATAAGACTATTTTAAATTTGACACAGCAAAATATTTGCTCTACGCTCTTTAAAAGATAATATCTATAAAATTCTTTATTGAAATGATATTCAAAAACATCCGCACACTACTGTTTATTATCATCGTTACGGGACTAGCTGGCATGGTTGCTTGGCCAACTGACGTTTGGCTTATTAAAGGTTTTAAAATTCATCCCGGCTTAGACCTTAAAGGAGGGACCCAGTTAACTTACGAACTGGATACCAGTGAAGTAGAGGAATCTGGCGGAAATATTGGCGAAGCAGTGCAAGGTGCAGCAAATGTAATCGAGCGACGCATCAATCAATTTGGCCTAACCGAACCCTCAATTCAAACTAGTAAAATCGACAACAAAAATGCGCTCACAATAGAATTGCCAGGGGTGTCAGATATCGAAGAGGCAAAAGCTCTGATTGGTCAAATTGCTCAACTAGAATTCTGGCAGCCAATAGCGGGGGCAAACGTCACCACAATGACTTTTGCAGATTTTGAACCATCTGATTTAACGGGATCCGACCTAAAATCCGCCCAAGTTGTATTCACTCAAGGTCAAGCCGGAGTTGCCAGCACTCCACAAGTCCAGCTCCAATTTAATGATGAAGGCGCTAGAAAGTTTAAAGAGTTGACTACGCTAAATATTGGCAAGCCAATTGCAATTTATTTAGATGGCATGCCAGTATCAGCGCCAGTTGTGCAAACACCAATCACAGATGGAGTCGCTGTCATTAGTGGCAACTTTACAGTAGAAGTAGCTAAGCAACTCGCCATTCAGCTAAACGCTGGTGCACTACCAGTGCCAATGGAGCTAGCAAGCGAGAGAACAATTGGAGCAACACTGGGCACAGAATCCGTACAAAAGAGCTTGATTGCTGGCGTGGTTGGATTTCTTTTAATAGGAATTTTCATGACTGCCTACTATCGACTTGCTGGGCTTTTAGCAATTATTGCCCTAGCAATTTATGTCGTTATCAATCTAGCAATCCTTGAATGGCTAGCAATCACCTTAACTTTAGCAGGAATTGCAGGGTTTATTTTGTCAATTGGCATTGCGATTGATGCCAATGTATTGATCTTTGAGCGCCTGCGAGAAGAAGTAAATGCCGGCAAGCCAATGAACCTAGCGATCGAAGAAGGCTTTAGAAGAGCAATGGCAAGTATCGTTGACTCCAACATCTCGTCACTTATCACAGCTGTAATTTTGTATTTTTCAACAACAGGACTAGTTAAAAACTTTGCTGTAACTTTTTCAATTGGAATTTTTGTATCACTGTTTACAGCAATTTTTGTCACTAGGGCACTTATGAGAGTATTTTTAAAGGAAAGGGTGGCGAAATGAAAATCCTTCATATGAGAAAATTTTGGTTTGCTTTTTCTGTAATTTTAGCCGTTGTAAGTATTTTTGGAATTATTAACTATGGATTAAAAACGGGTATTGATTTTGCTGGCGGACAAATAATTGAAGCGCGCTTTGACGAAGATATTGCAACTGATAATGTGCGACATAGTTTAGAGAAAAATAAAATCCTAGAAAACTTCACCGACCTAGAAACTTATCCCGATATAAATGATTTTCCCGAAATAAGTGTTGCGCCAACCAATGAAAATACTTTTATCTTGCGTAGCAAAGAATTATCCGAAACTCAACTCAAAGCACTTTACGAGACTTTAGATAATATGGGAGAATGGGAAGAAATTCGCCTAGAAACAGTTGGTCCTAAGGTTAGTCGAGATCTAACTAAGCGTGCCTTTATTGGTATTAGTTTGGCACTTATCGCTAACATTCTTTACATTGCTTGGGCATTTAGAAGGGTACCGCCACCAAGCAATTCCTGGCAATTTGGCATTGCGGCTTTTATTTCTTTGTCCTTCAACACCTTGATAACAATTGGCTCCTTCGCCTATCTTGGACATTTTTTTGGCTTTGAAGTAGATGCTCTATTTATTACGGCAATCCTAACAATTATTGGCTACTCATTAAATGATACAATTGTTACATTTGATAGAATTCGCGAAAACTTAAAAGATGCCAAAAATCAGTCATTCCAAATAACTGTTGAAAAATCTCTTGAGCAAACTATTGTTAGATCGATGAATACATCCTTAACACTGGTACTTGTTTTGGTATCCTTGCTGGTACTCGGTGGATCATCTTTAAGGCCATTTATCTCGGCATTATTGATTGGCGCCGTTGTTGGTACATATAGCTCAATTTTTATTGCTTCGCAGATTTTAATTGTTTGGCAAAACCGCACCAAATGAAATACAGCATAAAGTACAGTAGCTCAAAAAGAAAAGAACCTAAATTAGGTTCTTTTTTGAATTTTTAGCTCAACACACTGATGCATTCGTATAAAATTAAGTCTTTGATGAGCAAATTATCGAATTAAAATAAAAAACCTCTAAAATCGCATTATAGAGCGTTTTACTCTGTTAAATGCCTTTCGCAGAGGCGTTAAGGAGCATCAGGGGGCATCTATCAGTGAAGATTGGGAGCAAAAACAAAATAATAAGATGTAAAAATAATACTAATATCAAAGCAGTGGAGGAAAGAGCGAGCCTTAAAATAAAAATCATTTTATAATTTAATTCGGCGCAACTGACATCAAAAAGCAGGCGAGAGAATTCGAATAAAGCACAAGAAACTAAACTGAATTGCAAAAAACATAATGTCGCACAATGTAAGTTGTGCGACATAACAGAGCAAACCCCAGCCAATCAGGGTAAAAATAGAATCTCAAGCAAACCAACTAATGACGTGCGGACTCACATTTAAGGATAAAATCCAAAAATAAAAAATTTGCCCAAAACTACGTGAAAATTAAATTTTAATTTCCCCCACTTATTTGTTCCCAACTCCAGTCAATGAGCATTTTTCTATTTTATTTTTTAAAGCAGGAGAGAGAAAAATCAACCTCTCCCCCGCCGGAGCAGAGAATTTGCCTAATTTTATACCTGATTAACAGGTATAAAATTAGCTAAAATCCTTCACTTTTACCAAAAAGCCTATCTAATTCATCAAAATCTATCTTTTGATCATCTTTTTTGGTATTTTTATCATCTTTTAAAACAAGCAGTGGGCCCGCAGATCTTTTTGGCTTATTCGGACTAGGAGTGACCTCAGAAGACTTAGATTGAGTAGATTTATTTGTGTTTGTTTTTTGATTTGACTCTTGTGATGCTCTGCCTGTTTTTCCGCCTTGAGGACTCTTCCCTTTCTCGCCCTTTTTAGGAGATTGCGGTTTTTCATTTTTTACTTGCTTTTTGGCATCAGTCGCCCGCTCATCTCCCCTACCTCGATCCGATTTGTTCGCCAAATACCACGCTTGATTTTTTCCTTGGACTCGTTGATACTTGGAGTCCTTGTTGTCACCTGACTTATTAGCATTGCTGAATTGAGATTGAGGTTTTTGCGGTGGAATTTTTAATCCTTTTTGATCAATAGCCCCTTCCCCACTCTTTGCGTCATTTACCCCATCAATTGGCGTTAAATCACCTTCTTTTAAGCGTTTTAATTTTTCGTCACGAGCTTTTAAGTGCTCAGGGCGACCAGATTGAGTAAAATCTTTAATTTCTGCTTCGACTTGTTCTTCTGGTCGACCATACGTTTGCCTAGAAAACTCAATAACTTTTTCCTTAAAGCCCTCAGTCTCTGGAAACGGTGGCAAAGTTGCAGCCGAAAAAGCCGGACGAGTTACACCATTTACAGATAGCTTGGTATAAATATGATAATTATCTAAATTTACTAAATCATTGGCATTAAAAACAGGTTCGAATTCTTTTACTAGAGCACTAGCATCCGTGGCGCCAACTCGATAACTAACAATTGTACCAACGTTGCCAAAAATTGCCGATTTAACAACCTCGGGAATTTGCGCCATAAACTGGTTTGTTAGCACTAGATTTAAATGATATTTTCGCGCCTCGGATAAAATTGTCGCAAAAGACTCTGTGGCAAAATTCTGAAACTCATCAACATATAGATAAAAATCTGGACGCTCACTTTCGTGGACATCTGCTCTGCTCATTGCTGCCAATTGAATTTTAGTAATAATCATCGAACCTAACAAAGCAGCCGTATCTTCACCAATTTTTCCTGTGGATAAGTCTATCAATAAAATTTTTTGCTCGTCCATAACACGTCGCACATCAAAAGAGCTTTTTCCTTGACCAATGATATTGCGGATTGTTTTTGCTGACAAAAATTGACCGACTTTATTTTGAATAGGCGCAATTGCTTCGGTTCTAAATTGCGGAGAATAATTTTCGTACTCGGTTTCAAAGTACTGCTTAACAACCGGATCAGTTAAGTGACTAATAACAAACTGCCTATATGGTCTGTCGACCAAAAGACGATTGATACCAAGCAAGTTGGCATCTGGCGCTTCAATCAAAGCCAAAATCGCATTGCGCAAGATATATTCTAGTCTAGGACCCCAAGAATCTGCCCAAAGTTTTTTAAAGATGCCAAGCACACCAGAGGCAGCTACGCTACGCAGGTCTGGGTCTACGGCCTCAAGCAAGTTAAATCCTAGAGGCATCTCTCTGTCTGCGGGATTAAAATAAATTACATCTTTAATACGATGTTCAGGAATTTGACCTAAAATATGATCAACAGTCTGACCATGAGGATCAACAATTGCCACGCCCTTCCCTTTATTGATATCGTCGATAATCATATTCTCAAGCAAGGTTGATTTACCGGTACCAGTTTTTCCAATTGTATACATATGCAATCGCCTATCTTTTTGGCGAATACCAAATTTGTACTTATAGTTTCTAAAGTTAGAGACGCCAAAAAACGTAATGTCGTCTTCGTCTCCCCTGCCCTCAACGGGTAAATCTGCTGGGGGCTCCCCTGTTTTACTTCCCGCCCAAACAATACTTGGTGTTGCTACGCTTGTTGATGGCAAGTGAAAAATCGACGCCAACTCTTCTGTATTTAAAGTATACCCTGTGCCATCAAATTCACGCTCTTTGTAAAGGCTGAGCGCATTGTCTCCCAAAAAAACCTCACCCATTTTAAAACCATTCATATTGGTGGTGTTAAACTGCTTAAACGCGCCTGCCATTGATTCAACTTTGCTTCTAGCAGAAGACTCATCAAAAGAAGTTGCCAAAACGCGCAACCTAACCTCAAATCCAAGCTTAGTGATTTTCTCTTCAATACCCTTTAAAGCAACTTCTTGTGGCGAAGCTAGTTTTGGCGCGTCATCACCACCAGACGCAGGAGCTGGCGCGCTATCCCCACCTTCACTACTAGCTGGTAACGTAGCGCCGCTTCTAATTAAGAATAAAATAAAATTTGCCACTCCCTGTAAAATCTTAAAAAAGAAGCTAGGCTCTTCCAAGCTTTTTCCTTCACGCTTAGCTTTTACAAACTTAACACCAAAATCCTGCCAATCATCTGAGATTGGCTTCACAACGCACTGTAACCATAAATTCTCGCCATCTTGAATATTACTTAAAACACCGGTAATTCCTGCTAATGGATCAACGGTAAAATTATTGAAAGTTTTAATTGGATACACTCCTTCTTTTGTAAGAGATAGCTCTGCCAAGGCAACTGATGAAGAATTTAAAAATTCAATATAATCCTTGGCTTCTTTGATTTCAGCCTCTGGGTATTGCGCATAAAGTTGCCCTTCAACAAATTCCTTTAAATGAACTGGTACATGAACATAAAAATGAATAAACTTACTCATACCAACAATTTCAAAACTCACCTGTGATTGAAATTTAGATGATTCGCTAAAAACTCCATGGAGTGCAGAAAAAAACTGTTCTGCAGCTAGCGGAGTCTTGTCATTATCTTTTGGTACCCAAATCTGGAGAATTGTATATTGCTGTGAGGCTTTCCAAGCTTCGTACTCTTCTTTTGCCTTATTATCCTTAAAGCGCAAATAAGCGGATCGCACCACCGCTACAGCTCCAACTAAAAATATAAAAAATATAAAATAAATCATATTGCTTAAATTAACCCTCTCTTGGTGGCGGAAAATCCGGCAATAAGTCCGCGTCTTCTAATTTATCGTACCCTCTTGATAAAAATTCTTGCTCTACAACTTCCTTGTCTTGACCATATTTGAGACGGCTTAGCTCTTTAACTGCTTTTGCCATTTCGGGATTTGCGCCTTCTGGGTAATTTACAGTCATCATAGAAAAAGGCTTAGCTGGCGCGCCATCAATTAAAAGCTTAATGTAGGTTGTAGCAAAAGGCAGATTAGCAATGTCAGCAGGCGTTACATTGTCAAATTCCTTATTGAATACCTCTGCATCCTCTGCGCCAATTCTAAAAGTGATTAGCGTACCCGCGTTACCGACAATTGCGTTGCGAATATCTTCTGGTAGCTGGGCAACGTATTGATTGGTAATGTTTAAATTTAAGCGATATTTT
>CAZWUV010000022.1:0-10320 GCA_964636735.1 uncultured Candidatus Saccharibacteria bacterium
GAAGTTGGTGGAGTATGTTTCGCCTGTAATATATGCATTTCCGGAGGAATCTACCGTAATCGCGAAGCCTTCGTCAAAAGCACTCCCCCCTAAATATGTCGAATAAATTAAGTTTTGTCCGTCGCTAGATAGCTTGACAATAAAAGCATCGTAACCACCCCCTCCATGTGTCCCCTGATATGGATTTTGAGTGGGGAAGTTGGTAGAGCTTGTAGATCCTGCAACATATGCATTGCCAGAGCTGTCAACAGTAAGACCGTATGCGATGTCAAAAGCACTCCCCCCCTAAATATGTCGAATAAATTAAGTTTTGTCCGTCGGAGGAGAGTTTGGTTATAAATATGTCGCCACTACCCCCATTTGCCCCCTGATACGGATTTTGCGTGGGGAAGTTGGAAGAAGCATAGCCCGTTGTATAAATATTGCCAGACAAGTCTACCTTTATGGCTCTAGCCCATTCATTATTACTCCCCCCCCAAATACGTCGAATACCCTAAAACATACGGATCAATAACAAGTTTTTTACTTTGGTCGTAGTTGCCTAGGGTAAAGGCAATGGTGGCGTTGTTTAAGATTTTGTAAGATGAGTCTACAATGCTATCTTTTTGTATTTTACTAGTATCTACTACTCTTGGTTCGTGGTCTTGGTAGCTAAAAGGCGCCTTAATTAGCATTTCGCCATTGTTGGTTTTTAAAAGTAAGTTGCCTTCACTATCTATTTGTTGCGAGGTGGTTCCTTGAAATTTAAAATTTATTAAGTCAGGGTTGGCATTTGGCGCTACAATAAAGTCAAATTCTAGACGTTCGTTGTTGCCGTAATAAATTAGATCTATACCATTGTAGATGTTTTCGTATTTTACTGCAGAGTAGTTACTAACTCCCTGTTGCCAGTCTTTTTTATTGTTGCCAATAAAGTAATTGCTGGTGCTTTGTTGTTTGTCTAGTCCAACTACTTTGGGATTGGAATTAGCACCAATTAGTTGCATGCGGATTACGTCTTGCTTTAGATTTGCAGTGTCTTTATTTTTTGGGCTAAGTGGTAGATCTTTTAAGATATCTTTAGGGGAAGAGGTGTCTGTATTGCCTTCAGCAGGCTCTTCGTACGAGCGCACAAAAACAGCTTCGTCTTTGGTAAAGTAAGTTGTAGTGCCACCTGCTTTATTTAAAAACAAAACTTCGGCATCTGTTTGTCCAACATTTTCTTCAAAAGTAAGTGGAAGTTTGGCATAACTGGCAACTAAAGATTGCTTGGCTTGGTCGGTGGGAGTGGTGGGGTTTATATTGAGGCTTTGCAGGATGTTGTTATATGAAGAGCCTGTTGGCAAGATTGACGACAAGGGTAAAAATGCAAAAGACAAGGAGAGTGCAAATGTCGATATTTTCCTTAAAATCATAAGATTAGTCCCCCCTAAAAAATCGTGGCGAGTATCTATATATAATTAATTATAGCATATTTATAACTCAGACAAATACTGCTCTAAGATTATTTTTGCAGAACGGGCGTCAGTATCGCCACCTGTAGTTCCTTCTCCTGCTAATTGTCTTTCGGCTTCTTTGGTAGAAAGGGCCTCGTCAACAAAAGCAAATTTTAAATTAAAGTGCGATGTAATATTTTGAGCTAGTTTTTCCAAATCACTGTCTTTTCTTGGTTTGCCTAAAACAATTTGAGTAACTCCATATTCATCAACTAGACTGCTAATTTGATTTAGTAAATTTTCTAAATCAGAATAAGAAATTGTTTCAAGTTCGCTAACAATGTCAGAGTAAGAATTCAAGGCAACACCAACTCTTTTTTTGCCAATATCGAGTGCTAGAGTCGCCATAGCTATTCTCTAACTAAAATAACGTCAATTTTGTTTGGGTTTTTTGGTAGGTATTTTTTGTAAGATGGGCTAAGTTCAACTCGAGCATCAGTAAAGCCATCATGAGACTTGAGCAGGGTTTCAGCGTCGCCAAAAGATAATCCCGCTAAGTTATTTTTGAGCTCTTCTTGATTGACCTTGTTGACGATTTCGCTTTTGAGTGATGCCTTCAAGACAAGCAACCCTTCGGCAATTTTGACTTCGGATACAGATGTTTCAATCGAATCGCTATTTGCAATTACCAACTCTTTGTTTTCGGGCAAGTCTTGGCGAGCCAAAGCAAAAATTGCTTCTTGGTATTCTCCTGCTAAAAAGCCAATTGTTTTACCTTTTGCATTAGCAGACACTTTAAAGTTTTCGACTTCTGCACCAACTTCTACATCAGTGGTTGGATTATCTACAGTAATTTCAATTGTACCAGCCAAGACGGTAAGGTTTTTAGATTGTTCTTCTAGCTTTTCTTTAAGCTGAGGTTCAACTTCGTTTTTGAGTTTGTTGGTTGCATTTTGAATATCTTCCTCGGAGACAATGGTGATTGTTTTGCTTGTTCCGCCAGTCATTGCATCTTCGCTAATGCCAGTGACGCTATTTTGTTGATTAGCACTCAAAGAAGTGATTATAAATTGAGATTGAGCAATGTTAAAATCTTCGCCAGGATTTAATGCTTCGACTGATACAATTGCTGTTCCAGGAATAGCAGAAAAGCTACCATCTGGATTTAACGTAGCGCTACCTTTTGGCACATTGATAGCTGTAGTTGAGACAAAAATCAATCCTCCACTTGAAAATCTAGTGCCTGCAGGCAAATTTATGTCTGCGCCAAGCTTATTGCGTACTTCGATTTTGCCGGTAGCTTTGTCGCCGACTTCTTTTTTGCCAGTAGCCTCAAAGGTAACTTCATGAGTTAACTCTGCTTCGATTTTTTGTCCAGCCACTTTACCGGCTCCAAGATCTGTTTTTGCTAAATTATTATCAATTGTAATGGAGGCAACTTTGGTAATCGGATCGCTCTCTAAATGAATAAATGCGCTAGCAGTTGGCAAAATATAAATTAGCCAGCCAATTATGCCAGCAAAAACTAGCATGCCAGCAGAGATTGGCAGCCAAGGTAATTTTCTTTTTGGTTTTTTGTTGGCGGTGTTGTTATTATTATTGTTGTTTTGTTGATTAAGGGAAGATGTTTTTTTGCTGGATTTTGTTTCGCCGATTGTTACTTCGTCGACATCGCTTAGCTCAACTTTTTCGATTTTATTGTCGTCGGATTTTATGTTTTGCTTAGCAACAATTTGATTTTCTGACGAAAGACCATCGTCATCGTAGCGGCGTACATTTACGCCAGCAACCTGTAATTCTTCGGCAATACTTTTGTATCCCGACAGTGCAAGCTTGTCATCAACTTGTGGTGCGTCGTATTTATCTGCATTGATTGGCTTGTCTGCATCAATTGATTTATAGACAGGAATTTCGATTTGGGCAGCAATGTTTATCGCATTTTTGTCGCTTGTTACCAGAGCGATAGTTTTGTCGACTTTATCAGCTTCTTTTTTGATCAATCTTAAATTGACAACGCTTTGGGAGAGTTGGGCGTTTTGTGGCAATACCAATAAAACAGAATATCCTGGCAGACTCTTGATTTTGCTTATTACCTGAGTGATTTCTATATCAGATTCTAGGTATAAGATTTCGTCCATTTTTGTTGTCATTGTAGTCATTTGGGGCTGTTTTGGATTTTATTGAATAGATTTAGGTAATTTATGCTCGTAGCGAGCTGGTAATTTTACTAAAAATACCTTCTTGGAATTTTTCTTTGCCAACTAAATCAATTGCCAGATTTGCTAGTGCCATTGGAGTAATATCTTGAACGGTTGTGAGTTTTTTTGTTTCGTCTTTAACAGTTTCGACTTCTTCTGGCTTAAGGTAGTGTACAAAAGGTTTTTTACTAAATGGTAATTTTTTATCCCAAATTGCGCCACGAAGTTTTTGGGCAATGTCTGGCAAATTACTGCCTCCGCCACAAAGAAAAATCCGTGACGGCAAAAGATCGGCATTTTGAAATTGACCAAGCGTCAATTCAACACCAGATAGCCAAATATCTAAGTCGCCATCCAAAACATTTTTGATTTTGTCGTGAACTGTTTTGCTAATTTGTTTTGTGGAATAGCGGATTTTGAGCTCTTCTGCTTCTTCAAAGCTGACATTTAGGGAATTCATAATTTTTTTAGTAAAGGCGCGTCCACCAATAGCAAACATTTTTGTGCCAATTAAGCCACCATTATTTACAACAGCGATATCTGTTGTGCCGCCACCAATATCAATAAAAATTCCACTAAATTCTGATGCATTAGAAGGACTGGTGATTTTTGCCACGGCGTAAGGTTCGGCAGTTACCGAGATTAAATCGAGTCCAAGTTCTTCAGCAATTGTTTGCAAGGCGCCCAAGTGAACAATGGGCGAAAAAGCCGAATAAACCGCCACTTGAACTTCTTTTCCTTGAAAGCCGAGTGGATTTGTTACACGATATCCATCAATCATTACATCAACAATTGCTGCGTTAATTAGGCGGACGTCGATTTCTTGCTGACCTGTTTCCCAGGCCAAAAGCGATTTGGCTTTTTCGAGTGCGCGCGTTTGAACTTTTTCTAGAATTTCTTGTAATTCTTCGGAGGTAATTTTCTTTTCTGATTTTGGTCGAATAAATTTAATAGTTGTTGTAATACCCTTTACAAGCTCGCCAGCAATTCCCATAATAACTTGTTCGGGCAAAAATCCTGCTTGTTTGGCAGCGATTTCTAGGGCTGCTTCGCAGTTGTTGATAACGCCATGAATATCAGTTACGCTACCACCTTGCATATCTGTTAAGCGCTGTCTTTTTCTGCCAACACCTTTGACTTGGGCAATGCCATTTTCAACCTCAAAAATAAGCACTTTTACAAATTCTGTGCCAATATCGAGCGAGATTGCTTGTCGCTCGCTTGCTCTTTGTCGACTACCAAAACCTAGCAAACCCATATTCCTCCGCAGATTAGTTATTTATATATAGTTTACAACAAAAATAAGCCTAAAAATAGTATAGCAAATTTTTAAAAAGTATAGAATGCGTGAAGTAAAGATTGATGAGTATAATTACAGGGAGTGGTTGCAAAATATTTGCAGTGATAGCCTATAGTTGCTAAAAATTACTCAACAATTGCTTTAATTCTTCTTACTCCAGCTGACGAAGCTTCTTCTTTTGTGATTTTAAATTTGCCAATTATGCCTGTTTTATCTACATGAGGGCCACCACAAAATTCTTTGGAAACAGCATCATCTAGAGTTTTGCCTGCAAAGTAGACATTGACAATAGGTGGATACTTATGGCTAAAAAAGTGCAGAGCACCGGTATTTTTTGCCTCTTCTAATGGCAATTCAATTTTTTGCATGGGCAAGTCTTTTTGAATTTGTTCATTTACCCATAGCTCGACTTTTGCTTTTTCTTCGTCAGTTAATTTGGCGCTGTGCGTAAAGTCAAAACGTAATCTGTCTGAATTTATATCTGACCCTTTTTGACTAACATGATCTCCTAAAACATGTCGCAAGCCAGCTTGCAGTAAATGCGTTGCAGTGTGTAGGCGTAGCACTTTTTGCAATTCTTCTTCGCTACCAGCTTTAAGTTCGCCAGTATCTAAAATCAAGCCATGTCCACCAAATTTCTTTTCCATTCCTTTTTGCGATGCAGATTTATGCGCATCAACTTCTTCATCTAAAAATTTATTGATTGTATCTCTATTTAATTGAGGTTGCTTTTCGGTAAAAATTTCAAGCCCCAAATCAATTGGTAGAGCGTGGCTTTGAAATCCAAGGAAGATTAGTTTGGCTGCTTGTTTTTCATCTAAATTAGACTTAGAAGTCTCTTTCTCAAAAAATCTAAGAGCCCTTTGAAGCTGTTGATTGAATTTTGTTGCTTCGTCTATAAATATCTTGTGAATGTTAGTCTCTTTAAGGTGTGGGTAATACTCATCGTAAACACCAATTACCGCCTCTATGACTAGATCCCAGTTGTTAAACTCTAATTTGCGAGCACTATTGACTGCACGGCGGACTAGTTTTCTAAGGACATAGCCACGATCCTTGTTGCTTGGCACTACGCCATCAGCAATCATAAAAACACTGGCGCGAACGTGATCAGCAATAACTCGAACATCCTTATTGATGTGTGCCATTTTATCGCTAGAAATTGCTTTTACAATAGGAGTAGATAGGTCGGTTTCATAGACGCTGGAAAAGTTATTAACAGTCATTAGGGTGCGCTCTAAGCCAACCCCTGTGTCAACATTTTTTTGTTTTAATTCCTCGTACTCACCTTTGGAGCTTTTATTGTAAGCCATAAAAACATTGTTCCAGATTTCAATCCAATGAGCCTCTTTGGTGTCAGGATTACAGTTTTTATCTGAACAAAGTTTGCCTTGTGTGTGAACAAAGATTTCTGTGTTTGGGCCACATGGTCCGGTTGAGTGCACTGGTCCCCACCAGTTTGAATCTGGTCCAAGTTTTGCAATTCTCTCTTCTGGTACGCCAAGGGCAAGCCAGAACTGCCTTGCTTCCTCATCAATACCAACGCCCATTTTGTCGTCACCACCAAAAATTGTAACTGCCAGCAGATTTCTATCTAATCCAAGAACCTCAGTGACAAATTGCCAGCTCCATTCAATTGCTTCTTTCTTAAAGTATCCTTCTCCAATACCATCTGGGGATTTGCTATCTCCGACAGACCAGTGTCCAAGCATTTCAAAAAAAGTTGAATGTGTTGCGTCGCCGACTTCTTCGATGTCGCCAGTACGCAAGGAGCGCTGGATATTTACCAGTCGTTGACCCTGCGGATGTTTTTCGCCCATCAAGTATGGAATTAGTGGATGCATTCCTGCAGTTGTAAAAAGTACAGAAGTGTCTTGCAGGGGTACAAGCGAGGCTTGACCAATTTCTTGATGGCCTCTTTCGCGGTAAAATTCAATAAATTTTTGACGGAGTCGTTGGTGAGTTAGCATAAGTTAAAATTAAAGTCTTCTCGAGACATTATATGATAAAAGAGCACAAAAAGCAAAAGTTTATTGAGAAGCTCCAAATAGGGTTCGTTGGATTATTGCTAAAATCCGACTCACAATACTTTCTTCACCGATAGTTATAGTTTCGTCTGGTTCGGGTTGTTCTGGTGGATTGAGTTTGTCTTGATATAGCTCACGATATTTCTTTTCGGCATTTGTAACCTTTACCACATAGTTTAGTGTTTCTCGTGGGATCGTTGTTCTGTCTCCTCGAATATATCTATCGCCAACTCCACCTCCGCCATTGTACCCAGCTAGCGATGCTGGGACATTGCGATTGTATCTTCCCATTAAGCCTTGCAAGTGAAAGGTGCCGTATTCTATGTTAGTTTGTGGATCAAATAAGTTGTCAACAGAGTAGTTGGTATCGCCAATTCGAGTAGAAATTCCTCGTGCTGTTGCGGGCATAAGTTGCATCAATCCTCGTGCGCCGACCCAAGAAACAGCCCTAGGATTATAGCGACTTTCTGCATAAATGACCGCTGCCACTAAAAACGGGTCTAGGTCGTGGGCTTTTGATTGTTCAATAATAATATCCTCGTAAGCAAGCGGATAGGCAATTTCTGCTAAAATTCTAGGTAGGGCAAAAATTACAAAAAGCAGTAGTCCGCCACCTAAAATTCCAAATAAAAATAGCGACACTAAAGATCGATACCCAAACGCTAAATTTTTTACATCTTTTGGCATATTTAATAGTTTATTGTAAAAATATTTAAATCGCAACTTTCTGAGCAAGAAGTCTTGTCAAAATTTATTTATTGATAAGTTTTTGCAAATAAGAATTTAGAATAGAGAATTTAGAATGCAGTAAAGGAGTAGCTACGCTACAATTATTGGTTATTTTATAATTTCTCCGAAGGGAGACCATTGCTATCTACTATCTACTATCTACTAAATACTTTATACTATTTGCGTAGCTTGCTTTTTTGTACAATTCTCGTTATTATTATTTTTAAGCAGATTTAAGCCGGGATGGCGGAATGGTATACGCAGCGGACTTAAAATCCGTAGCCCAAAAGGCTTGTGGGTTCGAGTCCCACTCCCGGTACCAAGTAAAATCGTAGCAAGTCATAGTGTAATACTTAAAAAATAAAATCATCGCATAGCGATACCAATTCTGAATTCTCTATTCTTGTAGGCAAACAGTACAAAACACGAAATCTCAGAAAATTTAAACTTAATACAAAAATTACAGAACCAATATGCAAATTACTTGCTCAAAAAAAGGCGCTTGCCACATTAAGACCAAAAAATCCGATATTGAATTTGGCGAGAATATTGTTGTAAATGACAGAGTTTTGCCTGGTGCTGGCGAGTACGAAGTTGGTGATACTTTTTTTGAAATTGGATCAAATGTAAGTCATTTTCACGCCGAGGGATTAACCCTAGCATTTATCGAAAAAACCAAAAAAGCCCTCAAAGAAAAAGACCTCGAAAAACTAGAAAATGTCGAAATTGTTTTAGCAGAAGTTGCCAGCAATAAAGATGATTTTGCCAGAGTCTCTGACTTTATCTCCGAGATTGACCCTAGTGTAGTGGTGATTGTTGGTATTGATGACGAATCAATTATTAAGGATATCGAAGGAGTTAAGCCAGAAAAAGTCGATTCTCTTTCAATAACCAGAACAGACTTGCCTGTCGACGGGCGCAAAATATATTGGCTTTCTCAAAAATAGCTAAATCTCTCTCAATGAACCTAAATAAAACTTTGCAGGCTATAGCCGAAGCAGAGCGAGTTTTGATTATCACCCATATCAATCCTGATGGCGATGCTGTTGGCTCGAGCCTGGGATTGAGATTGGGCTTGGAGTCTTTGGGTAAAAGTGTTCAGTTGGTATGTCGTGACAAAATTCCAGCTCCATTTTTGTTTTTGCCAGGAGTTGATGATTTTAAGCAAGATTTTTTGCTTGGGGATTTTGATTTAATTATGATCGTGGATTGTGGCGATATTCGCCGTACGGGTTTTGGCGAGCGGTTAAAAGATTTTGCATCAATTAAAAACAAAGTAATCAATATTGATCATCATCGTCGCAATGATTTGCATAAAATTTCTGCAATCAACTGTGTAGATTTTGAGGCGTCAAGTGTAGCGGAAATTGTTGTTTCTTTATTTAAAATGCTAGAAGTTAAGATAACGGCTAATATTGCCACCTGCTTGCTGACAGGAATTTATTCTGATACAGGTGGCTTTAGACACTCAAATACCACGCCTAAAGTTTTGCGTGTTTGCTCGAAACTTTTAAATGCTGGTGCACGCCTTAAGCAAATCAACAAGAGTGTTGCTCATTTTAAGACTATTCCCGCTTTGCGTCTTTGGGGTTTGGCGCTATCTAGAATGCAAATTCACTCTAGTCTGGGCCTGATTGTAACTGTAATTACCGAGCAAGATTTTAAGGAGTGTGGCGCTCTTTACGAGGATATTGCAGGTTGCATCAATTTAATTAACGCTGTTGAGGGCGCAAAAGCTTCACTTATAGTTTATGAAGCGCCAGACGGTACAGTTCGTGGATCTTTAAGGTCAGAGAGCAAAAAGATTGATATTGCTAAAATTGCTCAGATTTTAGGTGGCGGAGGAATTAGAAAGGCGGCTGGATTTGCGCTACCAGGTAGATTAGTTTTTGGTAGTAAGGGTTGGAAAATTACCCACCCAAGGTAATTAGTTTTGTATGCTAAATTTCAAAATAAAAAAGCCCCACATTTCTGTGGGGCTGCACTTTATTTTTTGGTCCTTTTCCCTCCTTTGGCTAGATCGCGTTGCTGTTCTTTCCGTGCTTCGCGATTGCGGTGTGCCTGCTGTTGACGTGTTGCGTCTTGCCGGTACACTGCTGTGCCATCTCGGAGGATTTTTTCGACTTGGTAGCAAATTTGAATTGCTCCAAGTTCTTTCTTCTTCCAGTCTCCGTAGAATTTTTTTTCTACGAAGAGTGTTT
This sequence comes from uncultured Candidatus Saccharibacteria bacterium, assembly GCA_964636735.1. GTDB lineage: Bacteria > Patescibacteriota > UBA1384 > JACPKC01 > JACPKC01 > CAZWUV01. The sequence goes on from CAZWUV010000022.1 coordinate 9,871, forward strand.
GTCCCTGCTGGAAGAGTTTTTTCGCCTGCGCCAAATCATTTTTGGGGTTTTTCTCTAAAGAGATCAACCTTTGTTTGATTTTTTGCAGTGCTCGGAGGGCTTTTTCGCAGCCTCCAAGCCAGCGAATATTTTTTTGGGCATTGTCGTATGCCCGCAGGAATTTATAGTTTTCTATGTCTTTTTCAATTCCTGCTAAATACTGCTCGGTGAGTGAGAAATCTATCTCACCAAGCTTTGCTCGCGCGACATTCCTTTTGAGCTCGTGCAAAATATTATTTGCCTCCGCCCAAGCATCGCTTGCTTTTGTTAGGCCCTGCTCAATATAAGCAGAGACTTCGGCGCTCAACAGGCTTTCGCCCGCCTCGTCCTTAACCATGCCAAGCTTCCAGCCTCTTTTTAGCATTTCTGCCAAGGCTTTTAGCCCTGCTTCTTGCAACGGCACAATCCTTT
>CAZWUV010000023.1:0-10297 GCA_964636735.1 uncultured Candidatus Saccharibacteria bacterium
TGCCCCCAGCTACTACTATAAAACTATGATTTTATTTTTTTATGGCGTAGATTCCTATCGAATGGGTCAAACCGTAGCGCAGGTTAAAGATAAATTTTTAACTGCAAATCCCGATAGCGCGGATTTAATTGAGTTAAATGGGCGCGATGTAGACCCTGCTAAACTTAAATCTCAGCTTTTAGCAATGCCACTTTTTTCTAAAAGTCGGCTTGTTGTTTTGAAAAATTTTTTGTCCGAGGCAAAAGCGCCATGTCACGAAGCTTTGCTCGATATAATCGGTAAAATTCCAACTACAACAATTATTGTAATTACAGACAGTTTTCCAGATAAGCGTTTAAAAATTTATAAAAAACTTATCAAGCATGCCAAATGTCAAGAATTCAAGCCCCTTGCCAGAAATCAATTGATTGATTGGCTGAAAAATTTTGTCAAAGAAAGTACCTTGGATGCCAAATCAGCGATTTTTTTGGCAGATAATTTGAGTGGGAATTTATGGCTAGCAAGCAATATTTTGACAAAATTAGAAGTCGCAATCTTGCATAAACCTCAGGCAGACCGCTTGATTACCCTAGCAATGGTACAAGAGCAGTTGTCAAAATTAGAGCAAAGCAATGTTTTTAATCTGATTGATGCTTTTGTATCAAGCTCCGCTACTGCAAAAAAGCAAGCCTTAACTTATGCTAAAAAACTTCTAGAAGACGGCGAGAATGCGTTTTATTTAATTTCGATGTTGGCAAGTGGGGTTAAAAATCTAATTCTAATCAAAGACGCTCAGAAAAATGGCCATCAATCTAGTGCGCAAATTGCTAGCTATACCAAATTAAATCCTTTTGTGATTTCAAAAAATTTAAATGTTGCGAGTACTCATACTCTAAAAAATCTAATTGATTTGTACGAAAAAATTATTATTGCAGACGCACTCACAAAGTATGGTATAATTAAGCCAGAGCTAGCAATTGAGATAATTTTGGTAGATGGCTTACAACATAAATTTACCAGCAAATTTACTCAATTCGTGTAATTTAGGGGAGGGGAATTGTTTTCATTTGATTATAAAAAATTTTCACTTTTTGCCCTAGTTGGAGTAGTGGGCTGGTTTGTAGTGGGTTATTTTGCCCGCCCTGCGAGCGAGGCCTCGGTGCGTCCGATTTTTTCAACTTCGCAAAATATTCGAATCGACTTGCTTGTTGAAGATGGTGGCGATGTTTTGTATCAGGGTGAGCCAATTGGTAGTAGTTTTGAATTTGGTAGCGAGAGCGATACTTTTTCTTATCAAGTTTTTAATCGTGAACAGGTTGCAGTGGAAAGTCTGCAGGTGGCAATTACCTTGCCACGCAATTTAGCTAGCGCAAACGATGTGACCGCTCGGCATTTTGGAGATGTTGAAGTTGATACTGCTAGCGCCCCAATCATTACTGCTAATCAGGTAACTTTTAGAGCGAACAATTTACAGCCAAACTCCACTTATTCAATTGAGCTTATATTGCCAAAAGGAATTGTTTCGGCAGGCTTGGTAGGCGAGGCAGTGTCTAGCCTTAAATCTATTCCTGCTCCAGTTTGGATTGGGGCAAGTATTGTATTGCCGATAATCACTTTATTGGTTTTGTTGTTTTATGTTTGGCTTGCAAGGCGCAATTGGACATCTGTAGTTATCAAGGACGAGCGTAGCACGCCACCAGATAAATCTAAGCCAGCAGAAGTTGGCGTGATTGTTGATGGCAGGGTCGCAGCTCGATCAATTGCCGCAACTTTAATTCACTTGGCAACGCGCGGTTTTATTACAATTACCCGTACGCCAGACGGCTATAAATTTGGCAAGCGTCGACCAGTTGATATGACTAGACTAGATGACAAATTTAAAATTGAACCACTTACTCAGTACGAGGCAATCATTTTGGATAAGATTTTTGACAAGGTTAATATTACTAGCAGCAAAGAAGAGTTAGATTTTAGAGTTGGACATCATATTTTTTCGCGTAAAATTGCGCATGCTTATTTGGCAATCTATGAATATGCGCTGCAAAATGGTTGGCTAGTTGAAGATCCGCAACGTAAATTTAGAAAGTATCGCTTGTTTGCATTCGCAGTAATTTGTATGGCAATCTTGAGTTTTGTTTTTAGTTTGCTTTTTGGTCCAGATGATAAGTTTTATTATTTGGTAGGTTGGATCGGAGTATTTTTGTCGGGAATTTTAATGTATCAAATTGTACCGTTTATGCCCAAGCGCACCCAAAAGGGCGACAAGGCTTACGAAGAATGGGTTAAATTTAGAAATTACCTGGCAAGCAACAAGCAAATTTCTGCAGAGTCAGTGTCGTCAGCACAAAAAATTTATGAAGATTATTTGCCGTATGCAATTATGTTTGGCGTAGAGGTAGAATGGACAGAGAGATTTTTGCATTTACCGTTTTTTGAACCAGAGTGGTATATTTACCCAGGCAAAATCGATCATATTGAGCAATTTGCAAATTCGATTTTTCCGATTATTGGACAAGTTTCCAAAAATCTTGCCAAGTCTCGCGAGCCGTACGTTGTTTAGGTTTGTCGCTGGGTTTATGGCAGCTTTGTTTAGTTAATTGCAACTGTTTGTGCTTTTGCTCGAGCAGAGTTGGCTGCATCGGCTTGACCTAAGAAGTCATAAGTAAAGGCTAAAAGCTCAAAAGTATAGGAATGCAAGGGATCAATTCGAGAAGCAGTTTCTAGCTGATGAAGTGCTTTTTGGGCTAGTTCAGTTGATTTTTCTGTGTTTTGTGCTTGATTCGCTAGCTCAATATAGGCAAAGCCAGAATAAACAAAAGCGTCGCGCAAATTAGAGTCAAGTTCGCCAGCTCGCGCTAAATATGCGCCAGCAAGAGCAAAGTTTTTGCCTTTAAGTAGTTCAATGCCTTCGCTAGCAACTTGTTTTGCAGGAGCATTGTAGGTACTAATAAATTTTTGTAAGTTTTCTGCGGCCTGTTGTTGCTCGATAGCGATTTGTTGCTTTTGGTTGTCAATTTTTTGGTGCTCGCTTGATTGATATGACCAAATCCAGCTAATTGCCAAACAAGCTAAACCGTAAAAAATAATTCTGCCCATAACTTTCTTGGGCGGAGCAGAGATTGATGAGACAGAAAATGGTCGCAAGCGTGATATTCCTTGCTGGTTGGCGCGATGATAATTGCGATGAATGGTTGTTTTTGGCAACTCAAAAGTACGACGATTTACGCTAGGCTGCGAATTGCCAGCTCGAGGCTGTTTAAAGTCTAGGTAAGTTTTGTTGAAGCGTTTGCTCATTTTTTAGTATCTAGTATCTTGTATTTAGTATATGGCGTATAGTGTGGTTTTGCTATAATGCATATGTTAAATTCTAAGGCTTAATAATTAAATCCTAAGCACTAAATCCTAAATACTAAACAAATCACAATGTTTTAACTATTTAAGTTTTTATATATTATGTTCAAAATTTAAAAATTTGTAATTTGCTTAGATATCAGTATTTAGCCAAAAATATATTCTAAAACCTCAATCTTCTCTTTACAGTTGTTGCTAATTTTAACATTTTGTATTGAGCAGGTCTAGTGATTATCTCAAAAGAATTTGGAAAAGTAACTACTTGACCGCCAAAGCCAAGCTTAAATCTAGTAATTCCTGCCCAGGGATGACCCTCTGGTGGTTTGCCATCTTCAAGCGGCGCAATGCCCCAAAAGTCATATTTTTGAAATCCGCGATCGTAGGCTGCTTGCATTGCCTTCCATTGTAACAGGTGGGGCGCCATAACTTTTCTGTATTTATGGTCGCTTGCCCCGTGCAAATAATAAGCGATTTTTTCGTCGCTATGCCAGAGCATAATGTTAACTGCAACAGGTATGCGCACCAAGTAGGCAACAAAAATGCTGACCTTGACTTTGCCTTCTTCGGGCATGCCACCTAGGGCTTCAATCATTTTTCTGTAATAATTATCTTTTGAGAATTTAATTTGCTGGCGCTGGGCAGTTTTGCCAGACAATCGCAAAAATGCTTCAACTCCCTTAAAATCAGCAGTGTATTCAATAACGCTGAGTTCCTTTTTCTCTGCCAAGCGGATGTTATAGCGCGTTTTTGAGTGAAACTTTTTGATTAAATCTGTAGGATCTTCTAGTTCAAGTACTAGGCTGTTTTGAGGCTGGGCGGATTTAGCTTCTGGATTTTTATGTTTTATAGAGTTTTGTGGGTCAACTTGCGCAAAAATTGCTTTGTCGCTTGTGGCAAAGTCCTTGAATTCTTCTAGATCTTTTTCGTTTAAAGTGGGGCGGGGACTATACCAATAATGCCCTAGTGCATTTTTGTGCTTGATGAGGAGCTTGCCGTTGATACGAGTAGTTTCGTAGCCAGCTGCCTTTTGAAAATCTTCCCAGTCGGGAGTTTGTAGAAATGAGTTATTCATAACCTTATTATAGCGAGCTGGTGTTTTAGCGTAAAGCGCTTATGCAGTTTCTTGATTTGTGCTGTCTGCGGACAAGAATAGAGAATAGCGAATGGAGAATAGAGAAGTTGTCCATTGTTGCTTTTGAAGGCACCCTAAGTCTCCACTTTCTATTCGCCATTTTATATTCTGCAAAATACTCTGTTAATTTGGATATTTTTCTTATATAATGACTTTATGTCTAAAAATTCTTCCAAAACTATTCTAGCCATTGAATCTTCGTGCGATGAAACTGCTGTAGCCGTTGTTGTTGGCGATGGCAAAAGTGGCGCACAAGTCAAATCAAATATAATTGCCTCGCAAATTGCAATTCATGCGCAGTTTGGCGGAGTTTTTCCCGATCTGGCTGCTAAAGAGCATGTTAAAAAAATTATTCCTACAATCGAGTTAGCGCTTAAAGAGGCGGGCATGTGGACTGGTAATGCGATTGACTCTTTGCAAAGCATTGACGCAATCGCTGTAACTTATGGTCCTGGATTGATTGGATCTTTGTTGGTTGGGGTAAATGCTGGAGCGTCTTTGGCGTTACTTACTGGTAAGCCTCTTATCAAGGTAAATCATTGGGCAGGGCATTTGTATAGCGTGTTCATTGATAAAGCGCCAGAGTTGCCAATGCTTGCACTAACTGTTTCTGGTGGTCATAGTTCCTTGATTTTAGTTAAAAATCATTTTGACTTTGAAGTGATTGGTTCGACTGTTGATGATGCGTCTGGCGAAGCATTTGACAAAATTGCTAGAATGCTTGAGTTAGGATTTCCTGGAGGACCAATGGTCAGTAAATTCGCAGATGAGGCTCGTGCCAAGGGGTTGACACTGGGACATAAATTCCCGCGTCCAAAACTTAAAGACAAAGATTTTGACTTTAGCTTTTCAGGGTTAAAAACCGCAGTTTTGTATGCTCTAAATGATGGCAAAATTAAATTGCCTGATGATGCGCCTCAAGGAGCGCGCGAGGCAGAAGAAGCAATTGTTGAAGTTTTAGTTAAAAAAACTTTGCGCGCTACTCAAAAATTCCAGCCAAAATCTGTGGCTTTAGTTGGCGGAGTATCGGCAAATAAATTTTTACGACAAGAGTTGACAAGTGCAATTGATGGTCTGGGTGATAGCAAGCCAAAACTCTATCTTTCTGATTTGGCTTATTCTACAGATAACGCAGGAATGATTGGCGCAGTTGCCACTTTTCAGCTGGCGCTTAATAAGGATATTTTGCACGACCCCACTCAAATCGAAGCAGTTGCGAGTTTGAGGTTGTAAACAAAAGCTATTTTTTATTTAAGAATTTAGCTGTATAATAAAATTGTTACACAAATAAGGAGGGAAGTGGTAAAACGAGCTCTGCTTGGGTTACTTGTAGGCATAGTTTTTTTATCATCTAGCGGTTTGCTGGGATTTTTTGAGGTGGTTGTTAATCAGAATTCTGGCAAAAAGCCGGTTTTTGCGGAGGTGGCAAGTGCGCAAGAAGCATTGACATCGAGTGATTGTGCTAAATTGGTAGGTCAAATTGTAGATTTTGAAAAAAGATTTAATGAAGATGATGGCATTGCAAGTGTTATAAGGCAGACAAGCAATAATCAATTTGTACCTGCTTATTCAAGATTAAATAACCTTCATCAAGAGTACATGGATCTTTTGGGGAAATGGGAATCTTGCCAAGAATCTACTAATAGACTAGACCCGGATACAACAGCAAATATTAATGGGAGCCTAAATTTTCTTGGGAGATCAATATCGGCACGGGAAAAACATCTTGTTGATTCTTTAAAGGCTAATCCAGAAAATAATCAGGCCAAAGATATTTTAGATAGTCATCTTGGTGATGAAAGTAGTTACCTAGATCGCACTAAAGTAACCAACTTTTCTGAATCTGGAGGCGATATATTGAAGGCAAGGGTATTAGGCGTAGATGATTTAAGGTGCAATGAGTATAATAGTTGGAACGTATTTGATGCTATTAAGTCAATGGCACGTGCACTATGTATTCTGGCAGCAGGTTTCTATGATACGCTTGTGAATGCTGTAAACAATTTATTCACCAAGATTGAAGACACCATCGCTGTCGCTGCAAGTGGTTCTGCGGTAAGGGATGAAATTAGAAATCCAAGTGGCATGGTGAAGCAGTTGTGGGACTTTGCAATGAGTATTGCTAACTATATTTTGATTGCCACACTTATTGCTATGGCTTTTGGCGCCACACTGCGCATTGATGCATATAGTGTAAAAAAGATTTTGCCAAATTTATTAGTTGCTTTTGTTTTGGCGAATATGAGTTTGTTTTTGATGGGAATAGCTGTAGATATTGCCGATCTACTAACTCAAGAAGCCAATCGTGCAGTTAATGTGCCCGGTGGAATTATGGGGGCTTTTAAAGAATTGGCAAGTAAAATTGACGGTATAATAAAAATATTTGGTGTTGCTTTAGGTATTTTTAACGCTCTTGGAGCCTTGTTCTTAATCTTGTTCTTATTTTTAGCTGCCTTTGCCGTTTATGTATTTTTTACCGTTAGGTCTTGGGCGTTGATGCTTTATGTCGCTTTTTCGCCACTTGCTTTTATGAGCTTGGCCTTGCCTGCCACAAGGAATATATTTAATGGCTGGTCTAGTGGGTTTGTATCTTGGTTAATGCTTACCCCAATTACAACCGCCTACTTGGCAATGGGAGCAATATTACTTAATATGTCTGGTAACCTGCCCGACAACAATATAGTGCCGTTTTTTGCTGGCATCTTCTTTTTGGGAAGTTGTTTATTTGTGCCGTTTAAGGTTAAGGGAGTTGGGGCGTCATGGGTGGCTCAAGCTGGTTCTATGATGCGTGGATTTGGTAAGTCAGCGGTAACAGGAGTAGGAGAAAAAACAGTTAGCAAGATGACAAAATCTACAGCTCCTGGTGCTTTGGGCACTTTGACTAGGGGGCTTGGCAGAGGTATTGCTACTGTTGCGGGTACACCTAGCGCTCTTAGAACTCGAAGGGCGGAGGTATCTAAGGAGTACGCTGGTATTGTTGGACGACAAGCAGCTTGGCTAACAGGTGACAAAAACCTAGAGCGTCGTGAGCACGAAAAGGGCGTTAGTGCTTATCTTGCAGAAAATAGTGCAACACCGATGTCGCAATGGGATTTATCCGACAAGACTGCCATGGATGCAGCGCTAAGTGAGCTCATGAAAAATCCTCATCGGGCGGGTGAGTTTCAGGGTGCACTTGCCATGCAAAGTGTAGGCAACAAAAAACTATTAAAGAGCATTGGTCTAGACCCAAATGCAGATGCTGGACAAATTCAACAGAAGTTTTTTGATGACGGCGCTGCGCTTTCAAAGGGAATTGCTCACACTACTGGCAGTGTAGATAGGCAGGGCAATATACAGTTTAGTGACTCAACTCTTGAGCGTGTTAAGGCTTTGCAAAAAGGCAATATCGAGGCTGGTTTTGCAGACAAAGCAACATATTTTAAGGGCAATACACCAATTGAAAAATATATTCCTGATGAGGCAAATCCTGGTCAGGTTATGATAAATCCCGAATTTTCTGCTTCTTTGCTTAATGCACTTAATAATCAGCCTGCATCAATTGCCAAGCATATCAATGCTTTGGGTGGAAATATTGTAGATCAAAAAACTGGCAAAATTATGCCCCATATTGCTCAGCTTGCCGCAGGAGGACAATTACACAGCGGTGTATTGTCGCAACTAGGTCCAGACAATCTAAGGAATTTTTCTAAGAGCATCCCCGATTTAGCAAAAGAACTCGAGAAGCCTATGGATATTATTCGAACTGATAAGGCGGGTAATTTTACAAAAAGTCGACTTGAGAAATCAGTTAATAGTGGGTTTAATGTTGCAGATGCTATCAAGAAAAGCGATACAGCTACGGAGCGGGGGCTAAAGATGGCTTATGTTGGTGGTACTCAAGGTATCGATGCAATGAATCTGATGAATAAAGATTCTGCAGAGAGGGCATTGAATGCTTTCAACGAGAAACTAGATTCACTTAGAAGTTCGCAGTTTTCTGCTGGTCAACAATCTAGTTCGGCGCCCGCGCCTGTTCAAGAAGGTGGATTGCGACAGTCTTTTGAAGATAATGTACGTAGACAAAATCCACCCGAGAATAACAATAGCCAGAAAGTAGATGTAGATGCAGGTGGTAGTTATAATCCTGATAATTTTTAAGCAATATGAATAAGCAATTTTTACTACAAAACGATTTAGAAAATACCAGGTCGATTTTGGCTTTGGCAGAGGCACAGTTACGCGAAATTTTAGATAAATTACAAGGCAATATACCACCAGAATCTATAAAAAGCACCAGCGAGCTAGATAAGCTATTTAATTTTTCCACGCAGTACGAAGCCAAAATTTTAACTCTAAAAACAGTTGGAAGCGGTGATGAGTTGCGTCAACCTATGATCGATTTAGTTGAGAGCAATTTGGGTGAGACAATACTCCTGCAAGATTTTTTAAGTGGAAAAGATAAGATTACAGAAGATAATTTTAAGGAAATTTCAAACCTAAAATTACTCAGGGCGAATATCATAGACAGGATCAATCAGGCATCTCGTATTGCTGTTGCAGGAGACGTTAAAATTACTGAGGCCAAAAACTATTCTATTGATAAGCTTTTGCGCCAAGTGACAAGAAGCGTTGCAATTGATGCTGATTTTGACAGAGAGGTGAGTTCGTTTTTGATGAGTTTAGTTTACGAGACTCATAAAGATGAACAAGTTTTACCTCTAATTTTGAAAGAGCTAGATAAAAATGACATTTATGCGCAATCTTTTAATGTTGCGAATTCACAGGTTTTTAGAGACCGAGTGGGGGGCAGTATAGTGGCCCTTATAAAACAAGCTGTTAGTCAAAAGCCGATTGGATTATTCGATCAATCATTTAGGAGTGCGTATCATAGTGTGGTAAATTTTTTGGTGGGAATTTATACAGAAGTTTTAAATACTTCACCAGATTTACGCCGTACCCCAGAAGAAGTTGAAGAAATCAAGCGAGAACTTTTAAGTGATATTGAGATGCCTGTTGCGCCAATTGCGCCAGCGCCTCTTGCAGCTCCTAATGCTCCTGCTGACGATTTAAGATCCTCGATCCCTGCTAGCAGCGGGGTTAGGGATGACAAAGAGGCTGCTCCTGCGGCTTCCGCCAAAACTATTCCTAGTGCGCCGTTACCACCCACTCCAAAGCCACAAGTGGCTCCTGCTACCTCTAGTGCCCCTGATGCTTCTAATGGCTCTAATGTATCAAGATCCCCGATCGGGAGCATTGCTTTTCCCGTCAGGGATGACAAAGACACCGATTTGACTTCTGCGACCCCTAATACCTCTATCGCCCCTAATGCTCCTACTGCACCTGTTGTTGCCTCTCAAAACAAAGGCAATATCACTGTCAACAAAATCGAACGACCAACTCCACAAAAAGACAAGCTAAATCCAATCCAAAGAATTGACTTAGAGTAGCTGGCAACCTTTAGCTTAGAGCCGTTAGTTTTTGAAGATTTTCGATATTGAAGTGTTTTACCTTTAATTCAAGAATGACATAGAGTATACAAGTTGATTGATACTTGATTCTTAATTCTGCATTCTCTATTCTAAAAGTATGTGTGGAATAATTGCGACGGTTGGCTCAAAGGATAACGCCAACCAAGTTGTTATAGGTGGGTTACGGAGTCTTGAGTACCGCGGATACGATTCGTGGGGAGTTGCGTATCGAGACAAAAATTTAATTCGCTCCAGAAAAGGCGTTGGTAAGCTAAGCGCTTCCGAAGAAGTCCTTGACATTCTCTCTAGAGAGAAGGCTTGCTTGGCAATTGGCCATACTCGCTGGGCAACTCACGGCGCCACCACTAAGGCAAACAGTCATCCG
>CAZWUV010000024.1:0-10019 GCA_964636735.1 uncultured Candidatus Saccharibacteria bacterium
ATCAAAGAAAAATACGCTCAACCTTTCGCTGAAAGCGAAAGAAAAAAGATTGGTTTGCAAAATTCCATTTTGCCAGAGCTTCGCTCTGCGAACTTCCGCATTGCTGACCGCACTTTGGTTTTGGATTTTAAAAATGCCTTTAAAATATCGGAAAAATACCATGCCGAGGCGCTTTGCGCCGAGGCAAACTCTTTCAATTTCGCTAAATGTAAAACTTGGCGGTGTTTTTTGAACGAAGTTCGAACATTTTTTGACGAAAATCCTGAAAACTAATTTGGACTCGGCGGGGCAAACTATTTTTCTGGGGGAATGGAATTGCCCCGCCTCGGCTTTCTTCCCGCCCGCAGGAGGGGTCTGGGGAGGAATGCGGGCGGGTTTTTGAACCTTTCTTTTTTCGCTTCCGAATTTCGTATTTTGCAAAGCAAAATGCGCCACCAAAGAAGATGTTGCCCTTGACCCACCCAACCCATTCGCGGGCAACGCTAAAGAACTCCCTAAAGATTCATTTACAAAATTGTTTAAATTAGTTATCATTATAGTATCAAGAAAGAAACCTTTATATTATATTCTATATACTATAATGTTAAACAATTACGAAAGATATGTCAAATAATAAAATTGCTGAAAACATCAAGAAACTGCGGGCTAAAAAGGGGCTATCTCTCGAAAAGATTGCTCGCCTTGCCGATTTGTCGCTTAACACCATTGTTAAGGTTGAAAATGGTGTAAATACAAACCCAACAATCGAAACGCTAACCAAGATCGCCAAGGCGCTTGAAGTTGGTGTTGATGATTTAATAAAGTAGAAATATGGCAAGTAATTTTCAAAACAATTTAATATTCAACAACAATGAAGCTGTAATCAATTTGGAGAGTACCGCTACATTTTTGGGTATTTCTACTGCAACAGTTAGAAATTGGGTTAAATGCGGTCATTTAAAAACGCTTGGCGAGGAAACAAAATATTTTTTCCACAAAAAAGACATTGAGAATGTAAAATCTAAAATACTTAATGGAGATTTGGAAAAATTAAATAAGCGAGCCAACAAAGCAAAGGCTGATAAAACTTTTGTGCCAGACGAATATGCGCAAGATAAAAATGGATTTTTACAACTTAGCTCTGTTGTTGAATTTGTAAAAAGCAATAATGTTGATTTACTTCCAGCTATCCTACTTATTGCCTTGAATTTACTTAAAAGAGAAAACATTTTGCTTGAAATAAACATCGACGATGTTATCCAGAAAAAAGATTTACATATCACAAACAAACAGATTAAAGAGGAAATAAGATCTTGGCTTTTAGAGATTGATGAAAAAAAGTTAAACAACGAGCTTTCTTTCTTATTGGATTGTGATATTCCAAAACAAAGAGATGTTCTTGGTTTTTTATACCAATCTCTTTTAGTTGAAGGGAAAAAATCTCAAAGCGGTTCATATTATACGCCCTCAAATTTAGTTGATGAAATCATTAAAGAACATGTAAAAAAAGATTCGAAAGTGCTTGATCCTTGTTGCGGAACAGGACAATTTCTTTTAGCGTTTTCTGATATTATAGAAAATCCATCAAATATTTATGGTGTAGATATTGATGAAATTGCGGTTAGAATTGCTCGCCTTAATCTTTTAATTAAATTCAAAAATAAGGATTTTGCTCCAAATATAGTTTGCAAAAACACACTTTTTGAAGTTGGTAATTATGATTTGTTTAGCTTAAATGATGAGAATATAAGAGATTTCGATGTTATAGCAACAAATCCGCCATGGGGGGTGCATTTTTCAAAAGAAGACATTGAAAGATTAAGAAAAAATTATCCCTCTATCACATCTTTTGAGTCTTTTTCATATTTTCTAAAGAAAAGTATTGATTTACTGCGCGAAGACGGAATAATTTCATTCATTTTGCCAGAATCAATTTTAAATGTAAAAACACACAAGGATATAAGAGAAATTATTTTAAAAAACTCTCAAATCAAAAAGATTGTCTATCTTGATAGAGTTTTTAAAAATGTTTTTACCCCCGTTGTCAGAATAGATATTCAGAAAGATGAAAAAAAACAAGGGAGTATCCAAATACAAAAAGGAACTGAAGCATACAACATTGAACAAACGAGATGGTTAAAAAACCAAGATTATGTTTTTGATATTCATTCGAGTGGTTATGACGAAAAAATCATAGACAAAATTTATTCCGTCAATCATACCACTTTAGAACAAAAGGCTGATTGGGCTTTAGGTATTGTTACGGGAAATAATAAGGGCTTTATAACCAACGAATTAAAAGACGGCTTTGAGCCAATATTTAAAGGGAAAGATGTTGAGAGATTTACTTTAAGCGAACCAACTAGTTATATAAAATTTACACCAGAAAAATTTCAACAAGTTGCTCCAACGGAAAAGTATCGAGCAAAAGAAAAATTGATTTATCGCTTTATTTCTAAATATCTTGTTTTTGCTTATGATGATAAGCAAAAACTAACTTTAAATAGTGCGAATATTGTAATTCCAAAAACTGATGATTATCCAATAAAAGTTATCGCCGCCCTGTTTAATTCTTCTTTATATCAGTTTATTTTTCAGAAAAAGTTTTCTAGCATAAAGGTTTTGAGAAATCATATCGAGCAAATGCCACTGCCTTTATGGGATAAAGTAACTTTTTCTGAAATTATTAAACTTGTTGATGAAATAATTGACAAAGGTGATAAATTTGAAGAATTGGATTATTTTATTATGAAAAAATATTCTCTTTCGTCGCAAGAGATAACTTATATTAAGGAGTTTAACAAATAACATATGCAAACTTTAAAAACACAGCTTGAAAAAATGATCAATTCTCTTTCGGCACACGAACGAGATCAATTAAAAAACAGATTGGACGATTTAATTTCTGTTTATCCATTCAATGAATACGAATATATAATTTCGAGCTTGCTCGGATTGGGAAAAATTACTCTTGATGATTATTTGGAGATTAGAGATGAATATATTGCACGCAATATGTTTCTCTATATTTTTGAAATTTCAGCTCCACGCGGATTTGGTGAACAGTGGGCACAGGGACATTTAAAAGAACTTACTCCAGAACTTATCAAGCCAACAAAAAAATTGGAGGAAAATTACTCTGGCCAATATGATTTTCTATACGAAATGCCAGACAAAAAAATGATTAAAATTGAAGTTAAAGCCTCGCGAGCAGTTGATTTTGATAGCCAGGAGCCATTGTATGTTAAAGCTCTTGCATGGGAGTCAAACAAGCCTTTTGATATGAATTTTCAACAGGTAAAACCGAAATGTTGCGATGTCTTTGTTTGGATTGGCGTTTGGCGAGATACAATCAAATACTGGGTGCTTGCCTCTAAAGAAGTTGAGAGTAATAAATTCTACTCAAAAGGACAACATCGAGGGAATACTGGCGAGGGTCAAATTCATCTCAAACATGACAACATTAAGGATTTTGTAAAATACGAATCTTTGCCAAAGGAATTATTGGAAAAGATTATTGACGCTTACAAGAGGCAACATTCAAAAAAATAGTATGAGATTATTAAATTTTCAAATCAAAAAATATAGATCGATAGACGATACAGGGATAGTAAAACTATCAGAATTTGATAATATCTCTGTTTTTGCCGGTCAAAATGAATCAGGCAAGAGTTCGATTTTAAAAGCACTTTACGATTTTGAGCGAGGCGAATTTGAGGCGGACTCAACCCCGTTTTCTATTGATGAAAAACCAGTTCAAGTTATCAGTTGCACATATAGAATAAATGATGATGACAATTTAGCAGATATTTTGACCGATGTTGTTAAAGACGAATACAGTCTGCAGATAGAGGAATCAGAGAAAGTGCTGGACGAAAATAATATTAACAAAATAAAAGAGTTCACCATTACTCGGACAAAAGAGTCTGATAAAATAATAACTTCTATAGACGACAAAACTTTTAAGATTTTTTGTGCTTCTATTTTGGATAAGCCAGCTCAACCAGTTGAGGGCGAGGAACCAAAAGAAAAAGAGAAATATTTTGTTGTAGCTGATACTGAGAACGAAAAAGTTGCTGAATTAATTTGGCAAATTACTCCACGGATTATTTTCTTTGATGATTTTTGCGATTTGTTGCCAGATAAAATACTTCTCTCTGTTTTGAAAGATAAAAAAACAGATACGAAAGGTTACCGTGCAGTAAAAAATCTTGAAAAGATTTTGAATACTGATTTTACTACAAAAGATACTGAAAATGATCCAGTGCGAGGAACTAAACAAAACAAAGAAAACGAGAGTTTATCTGTTGATTTTCAAAAAGATTGGGGGCAAAGAATACATGGAGAAAATAAAGTTGTAGTAAAATATGATTTTCAAAAAAGAAATGGCGACGCTGAAAATGGATCATACATAAATTTTTATGTTGAGACAAAAGAGGGTCAACCATTGCCACCAAAACAAAGAAGCAAGGGGCTGGTTTGGTTTTTGTCTTTGTGGCTTGAATTGAAAGCACAAGACATTGAGCACAATGATTTAGTGCTTTTATTAGATGAGCCAGATCAGCATCTTCATGTTAAGGCGCAAAATGATATATTGAAACTTATAAATAAACTAGCAAGCAACAAAGAGGAAAAAAGGGGTGATCAAATTATTTATGCCACTCATTCGCCTTATCTCATAGAAATTGATTATCTGAGTAGAATTAAATTGATTTTAAATACGGAAAAACAAGGAACAAAAATTGAAGATATTGTAACGAGTAAGATTGATACAGAATATAAAAAAGATGCTTTGCAACCTATTGCTGACGCTATTGGTTTAAATGTTAGCGAATTTTCAACACTAAACAAGAAGAATATAATTTTGGAAGGAATTTCTGATTTTTATTATTTTTCTGCAATGAAAAAAATTCTAGGTAAAAATGGGGATTATCATTTTGTCCCTGGAATTGGCGTTCGTCAAATCAATAATCTTATTTCACTTTCTGTTGGATATGGTTTGGAGTGGATAGCGATTATTGATGACGACCCAACCGAAGGCGGAAAAGATTCAAAGAAAAAATTTGATGAAATTAAAGATTTTGTTTTTGACGGTGACGAGGAAAAAACAAAAGAAAAAGTTTATATCCTTTCAGGAATAACAGGCATAGAGAATATGTTCACAATTGATGATTTGAAACTTGTTGATACGAATGTCGGCAAAAGCACTGATAAAGTAAAAGCAGTAGGACAAAAACGAAAAATGCTTTTCTCAAAATTATTTTTTGAAAAAGTAAATAGCGATGAAATTACGGCTGACAAATTATCGCAAACTGCAAAAGATAATTTTGACAAAGCATTTGATTTTATTGAGAAAAATTTTGTACAATCAAATTAGAAAATAGGTGGCGCGCCAGTTTTCAACTGGCACGAAATTCGGAAGCGAAAAAAGAAAGGTTCAAAAACCCGCCCGCATTCCTCCCCAGACCCCTCCTGCGGGCGGGAAGAAAGCCGAGGCGGGGCAATTCCATTCCCCCAGAAAAATAGTTTGCCCCGCCGAGTCCAAATTAGTTTTCAGGATTTTCGTCAAAAAATGTTCGAACTTCGTTCAAAAAACACCGCCAGTTTATAAAAAATAATCGCTTATCAGAATTATAAATCTTATGGAGATCAATAAAAACAAAATTATTGGTATTTACGAGGAAGTTGGCTTTCCGGAATTTGGTATTAAGTCAGTTCTTGCTAAAATAGACACTGGTGCTTTTTCTGGAGCTATTCATGCCACCAACATTATTGAGCAAAAAAACGAAAAAGGCAAAAAAGAATTAGTTTTTTATCCTTTAGGAAAACTAAAATATAAGTTTGTCACTCGTCACTATTCAAAAACTAGAGTACGTAGCTCTAACGGACAACTAGAAGAAAGATACAAAATCAAAACAATAATCAAAGTACACAAAAAGAAGTACCCAATTACAATCACACTATCAAATCGATCTGCTATGAAAAAAGAAGTTTTACTGGGTAGAAACTTTTTATCAACAAATAATTTTTTGATTAACCCTAATCATTTGGGTAAGCATTGATTTGCTAAACCTGCAACATAAGGAGTCATATGAAAATCGCAATTTTATCGAATGGACCAGGAAACTACTCAACAAAAAGGTTGGTCGAAGAAGCTAAGCTTCGCGGACACAATGTTCAGGTAATAAAATATAAAAACTGCTACGCAACAGTCGAAAAAAATAATCCAATTGTGCGCTACAAGGGTGAAGAGCTTAAAAAATTTGATGTTATTATTCCTAGAATTGCTAGCAATATGACCAAGTATGGAACCGCTATTGTGCGCCAATTTGAAATGCGCGGCGTTTTTACCACCGCAAGCTCGCTTGCGATTGCAAGGTCTCGCGACAAGCTCCGCACTTTGCAAATTTTTGCCCGAGGAGGCATTGGATTTCCAAAAACAATTTTTACCAGAAATACTGGAGACTTAGATACAGCAATCGAAGAAATCGGCGAACTGCCTATGATTGTTAAACTTGCTCGTGGTACTCATGGTAGTGGTGTGATTTTGGCTGAGACAAAAAAAGCTGCTAAGTCTGTTATGCAAGCCTTGTATGTGATGAGCAACGATGGCACCAACATTCTTTTGCAAGAATTTATTAAAGAGTCTGCTGGCACAGATATTCGTGCTTTTATTGTTGGTGGAAAAGTTGTTGCGAGTATGGAGCGAAAAAGCTTAGATGATGATTTTAGATCCAATCTGCACCAAGGCGGAGAAGGCCGACCAGTAAAACTTACACTTGAAGAAAAAAAGACAGCGCAACGAGCAGCTAAGTCGATGGGATTACCAATTTGCGGAGTTGATTTAATGAGATCTGATCGAGGCCCACTTGTTCTTGAAGTAAACGCCAGCCCCGGATTTGGAATCGAAAAAATGACTGGTAGCAATGTTGCAGGAAAAATCATTGAATACGTTGAACAAAACATCAAAGGCAAGCGCCGTAAGGATAAGGTTGGGGCATAAAAGATCTAAGCTAAAACCGGCTCTCTTTTTAGCTTGATATTAAATTTTTTATAAATTTTACTACTAATTAAATCTTCTAGCTCCAACAACTCTTTTGTGGTAGCTTGCTTTTTAGTAATGAGCGCCAAGGAGTGATTGGTCGAAATTCCAACATTTTTATAAACAAATCCTTTTTTAAAACCAGCCTCTTCAATTAACCAGCCAGCGGAGATTTTATATTGACCATTACTTTGATGCGCCGATAAACTTGGGTAGTTTTTACTAAGCGTCAAAAACAAATCTTTGTCCACAATTGGATTGATAAAAAAAGACCCACAGGAGCGTGTATTTGGGTCTTTTTTATTTAAAACCATGGATTTACTTGCTCGAACATCTAAAACAGCTTCCCGAGTATTTTGAAGCGTCTTTTTGAGTTTCTTGGCAATAAGATACTGCGCCAATGCTTTGTATTTAATTTTTGCGTACTTGGATTTTTTAAGCTCAAAAGTTACAGACAAAATTATGTACTTACCTAAATTTTTCTTAAAATAACTTGTTCTGTAGTCAAATTTACAATCCTTGTTGGAAAATTTTTTAATTTGCAACGTTTCACAATTTAAAACTTCGACTTCCTTGATAACCTGTCCAACTTCTTGGCCATAAGCACCAACATTTTGAATAGGTGTTGCGCCAACACTGCCAGGAATTCCAGACAAGCACTCAACTCCTGCCAAACCTTTTTGCACTGCAAGCAAAACAACATCATCCCAGCTTTCGCCAGCTTCTGCCGTTAAAAAATTATCTTTAATAATAACTCCTTTAGTTACAACCTTAATTACCAATCCATTAAATCCTTTATCAGAAAAAATCACATTACTTCCACCGCCTAAAACAAAAAATGGCAACTTTTTACCTGTTGCCATTTCTATAGATGAAGCTATTTGCTCTCTGGTGGTGCATTCAACAAAAAACTTCGCTCGTCCACCCAGCCCTATTGTTGTAAATTTTTTTAAACTAATATCTTGTTTTGCTTGCACAAAATATAAATTTATTTTTTTCTAATACTAACTTTGATCTTGTCCCTATCTTCAGAGTGTACATCTGGATAAATTTTCATCAAATAAGATTGCTGTCCAATAGAAAAAATAGTTGTTGTAATCCAATAAATTGTTAGTGCTGACGGCAAAGTAAGACCAATGATAATAGTCAAAATGGGCATAAAATACACCATCTTGCCAATACTTGACGCTGGCGTGCCTTTTTTGGGTTTAACTTGAACGCTTTTTTGAATTTGCCAAGTCTGCAAAAACTGAGTTGCTCCTGCAAATAAAGCCAAAACAATACTAGGCTTAGATAGATCTTGATTTAAAAAGAAAATATTTAAATTTTCAGGAGTTGCAATAAATGAGTAGAGCAAATTATAGTGATCAGTGCTAATTCCATCTATAAAAACACGATAAAGCACAATCAAGATTGGCATCTGAATTAGAATTGGTAAGCAACCACTTAAAGGATTTACATTATGCTCCTGATAAAGAGCAATCATGGCGCGGTTTAATTCATCAGGATTATCTTTGTGCTTTTTGCGAATTTCATCGAGTTTTGGCTGTAGAGCAGTATTTTCGCGTTGCGCTCGAACTGCTTTAGCGCTAAGAGGCAATAAAACCAACTTAACGATAACAGTTAAAGCAACAATTGCTATCCATAAATTCTCTCCAGGAAAAACGTCAACAAGCCAAAAAAACAGGTTATAAAATGGAGTGTAAAAAATATCTCGAAGTAAATCCATAAAATTAATTTAAATTCATTTAACAGGATCAATTCCACCTGCACTCGACGGATTGCAACGCCAAATACGATTTAAGCCTAAGCGCCAACCTTTCCAAAATCCGTATTTTTCAATTGCCGTATAAGTATATACTGAACAAGTCGGTGAAAATTTGCAATAGCCATAAGGAAATAAATGACGAACTGGTCCATGATCCGGTGAAAGAGTTTTTTGATAAATTTTAATCAGAAAAAGAGAAATTTTCTTCATTTAATTATAAGATTTCTTTAGTGGTTTTAAAATTCTGTCTAAATCTTTCTCAATCGCACTATAATCAAAACGCCCTACATCCAAAATTTTCGGCATTATAACAATATCAAAAGAACCGAGCTGATCAGAAACATCTTTTAAATAAGCTCTTACTCGACGTTTAACCAGATTACGAACAACAGCTTTTTTAGAAAATTTTAAGCCAACCACAACAGTTAATCGTGGTCTACCCAAATGACTGCGCAAAAATTTAATACGAAACAGCTCGCCATTAGCGAACTGTCCTTTCTTGTAAACTCTGGCAATATCTCGACTATTATTGAGCCGTAAGGCGCGCTCTAACACTTACCCTCTTTCTTCCTTTTGCGCGTCGGCGCTTAATAACGTTTCTGCCACCCGGAGTTCTCATTTTGCTTAAAAAACCGTGGGTACGATTGCGTTTGCGGCGCTTTAATTTTGAACCTGGAACCATAAATTCCTCTTTGTTATCTTTCTTTATATGTGACTATTATAGGCGAAAAAAGTTTTTTTTGCAAGAATTCCAACTTTTGATAAATTAAACACCTGCTTTTAAATAAAAAAATAACAGGGTTATTAAATTTTTATCCACAGAAAGTGTGGATAAGTGGAAAACCTTTTTCTACCTGTAAATTAAAATTTTTTAGTGACTTATCCACATTTTTATAAAGTTATCCACAGAAAAATTTAATCCTACCTTGACCAACTGTGGATAACTTTTCTATGATAAATAAAACGTAGAAAGTAACAACAAAAAAAATAAACCGATCCCCAAAGGAGGGCTAGTGTTAGACAAAGATACAATTTGGAAAAACGTTCTAGCAGACCTAAAACATGTTTTATCAGAAGCCAACTTTACAACGTGGTTTCGAGAAACAAAAATTATATCTATAAAGAGACATGAAATTATTGTTGGTGTGCCACACACGTTTGCTCAAGAGTGGATTCAAAAAAAGTTCCACAATAATGTAGTAGAGTGCCTCAAGCAATATCACCCAGAAA
>CAZWUV010000025.1:0-9584 GCA_964636735.1 uncultured Candidatus Saccharibacteria bacterium
ATATTAGCAAAATCCTTATCCAAAATATTATCTTTGTGGGTAGGGCTATCCATCCATGCATCCATAAGATCGCCAAAGTTATAAAAATCAATTGCAAGATTTTCTCCCGCTACTGCATAATTGTAACCTGTACCCTTAATAAAGTCCCATGGCGTTGTGCCATTTGGAGCAGTATGCTCAAAATAATCATGCTTAAGCATATGATAAGCCTTTGCTCTGGCAGCCAAATATAAGCTATAATCCCAAGCTAAAGGAGGAGTATTGTTTTTAGCTCTTTCGATATTAGTCAATTCTAGCACTCTTTCTTCGCCAGATGGTAAATATGGACTAATAGAAAATGCTTCGATTGTTTTAAGATTTAAAAATTTAAAGCCAACGAAAGATACCGTCAATAATGACAGTATGATGATTGATAATTTTTTGATAAACTGAGATCTGATTTTGTAGATAGAAAAATTGTTCATATAAATGCAACAATTTATTTATCCACCGTTCGTAAATATAATAGCAGAAAATACCAAAAAAGTCAACCTAGATATTGAACTTTATATAAAAATAAGTATATAATAATAAGAAATGTGGGCTCGCACCTACCTGCCGGTAGGCAGGGCTCAGTGGTAGAGCAGTCAGCTTAAAACAAGATACAATAAAAATTCAAAGCGTTTCAAGCCGATTAGGCATACAACCTTTAACATTCCAAGTCAAACTTATGTGGGCCCGTAGCTCAGTGGTAGAGCAGTCGGCTTATATCCGACCGGTCGCAGGTTCGATCCCTGCCGGGCCCACCATGCCTACGCTACTTTGTAGCTATGGCACATAAACCTAGCGTGACGATAAAAAATATTTAAATATCTCCTTTATGGAGATATTTTATTTGTCAGTCTACATGCAGCACCGTAGCCGTGAAATCAAAGAGTTTGATAAAATCTGCTCTGTTTTATTTTTATACATTAAACGTTCGTATTGACAATAACTAAAAACTATGTTATAGTAACAATATATTATAAAAAATGAGGGGAACAAAAATATGGCTCGAGGGGAAAACAAAAACGGCAATTCTCAAGAAAATTCTTTTGGCCGTTTTTTTAAATTATTTATCTCAGCCTCTTTAATTAGTGGATTAACGTTCGCAATTATACTAACTGAGCTTGTACAAGCTTCGGAAAATAAATCCCTAAACAAATCGTTTTTAGCTGGAGAAAATATCGGCGGACTTGACTCTTATGAGGTAGCAATTAGGTTGAGTAGTAAGGTCAATAATTTGCAAAATAAAAAATTTGTACTCGGAAATACAACAACAAGTATCAAAGAACTTGGTTTAGAGATTGACACAAAAAGCCTAGAAGATCAGCTGTTTATTCATAACCTAAACTTTACTCAAAAAGCTATGCTTGTCTTTAATTCTCTTAGCACTCAAAATCAACTGAAAATTTCTCTTATTGAAAACCTTGCTTCGCAGGAAAAGATCAACAAGCTAACTAAGCACTTGGATATTGAGCCAGAAAATGCGTATTTTGCTTACAATAATAAACTAGAAATTATCCCAGACAAAAAAGGCAAAACTCCTAAAACTGAAAAAATAATTTCTGATATCGCAGTTGCTTTATCAAATAACTCACATAATGTAAATGTATCTTACGAAGAAAAATCTGCTGATATTACAACCACAGATCTAGAAAAAGTTTATCCAAGAGTGCAACACCTAATTAGTCGTGGACTAACTCTAGAGCATAATTCTAAGATCTGGAATTTTAGTGAAAAAGACCTCTTGGCTTGGATTAAGATTACTAAAAACAATAACACTGTCAGCACGACTTTTGACGACGAGATGATCTTGGGTGCACTAGAAAAGATTGCGCCAAATATCAATATAATTTCCCAAAAGCAAATTCAAAAATCTGATGGCACTATTACTCAAGAAGGCAAAAATGGGCTTGCTGTAAATAAAGAGCAAGCTCTGAAACAAACTAAACAGGCTCTAGAATCTGGCATCAAGCAAATCACCATTCCAACTTCAGAGGTAAAATTTGCAACATCGACTGTTTATCCAGATTCCACGGCTGGTCTTTATTCTGGAAAATACATTCAAGTGAGCCTGAAAACCCAAACTCTTTATCAATACGAAGGTGAAAACCTGATAGCTCAATACACCATTTCGTCTGGAGCAGCTAGTACTCCTACCCCAAAAGGAACCTTTACGGTTAACAGTAAGCACCCTCGAGCTTGGTCAAATAGCGCAAAGCTTTGGATGCCTTACTGGATGGCGTTTATTGGTTCGACATATGGTTTGCACGAGTTACCAGAATGGCCAAATGGATACAAAGAAGGTCAAAACCACTTAGGAATTCCAGTATCACACGGCTGTATCCGCCTAGGCGTAGGAGATGCTAAAAAAATCTATGAATGGATAGAAGTCGGTACACCAATTGTTATTAACTAAAAATAAAAGGAGTTTATATGGAATATATGGAAATTATTGTTGGATCAATTTGGGCAGGTGGCGCAGTTATTGCAATGGATTTATGGAAAGAGCGTCGTAAAAATTCTAACACAATTAGCCTAGATGAACTTATCAAAATGCACAGCTAAAAGGAGGCGGGCATGTAGTATATATGCATCAAAAACACATCTTTTGAAAGATGTGTTTTTTTAGTTTTTAAATCTCTGCCTAGCAAAACTAGTAGTCTTGATAAAAAGACTGTTTTGATTTAAAGTAAGGTTTGTTGAATATGGTCCCATCGTCTAGTGGCCTAGGACATCGCCCTCTCACGGCGAAAACCGGGATTCGAATTCCCGTGGGATCACCACCATACAAAAACTTTTGTATTTATCATATTGTATGGTATGATTTTTTTATAAATAAATTTTAAGGTAATAATAAGGAGCAAGTATGAAGATTGCGCAAGCAGACTTGGAGCTTCAGGCAACAGATATTGAAGCCCAAGAATTAGAGGCGACCCCAACAGAAACACAAGAAACAGGCACAGTGCCAGAATTTAACCCCGCATTATCTGTTGACAATGCATTATATTTTGCCCTTATCGCCTCAACAATTACTATTTTATATGGACTCGGTTTAATTCGCTGGGTACTTAAAAAGCCAAAAGGCAGTGGCAAAATGGTTGAAATTGCCGAAGCAATCCAGCAAGGAGCCAAAGCTTATCTAAAAAGACAATACGCAACAATTGGCGCTGTTTCGATTGCACTATTTTTGTTGATTGGATTTGGATTAAAAGGTATTGGTCATGAAGTTGAAATGCTCGGCCAAACTTTCTCTGGTAGCTGGATTACTGCAATTGGATTCTTAGTTGGTGCAGTATTTTCTGGATTAGCGGGCTATATTGGCATGATTGTTGCAACGCAAGCCAATGTTCGCGTTGCCGAGGCTGCTAAATCTGGCATGAAGCCAGCTCTAAGTATTGCTTTTAATGGTGGAGCTGTGACTGGATTACTTGTTGCTGGTCTTGGCCTGTTATCTGTTGCTGGATTCTATAAATTAACAGGAAGCGTTGAAGCCTTGATTGGTCTTGGATTTGGTGGATCGTTGATTTCTATTTTTGCCCGCTTAGGTGGTGGTATTTTTACAAAAGCTGCTGATGTTGGTGCAGACTTGGTTGGAAAAGTAGAAGCTGGTATCCCAGAAGACGACCCAAGAAATCCAGCAGTAATTGCTGATAATGTTGGAGACAATGTTGGCGACGATGCAGGTATGGCAGCAGACTTATTTGAAACTTATGCAGTTACTACAATTTCTGCTATGTTCTTAGCTCATATTATCGATAGCTTTGTTGGTGGCGGGCAGTCTCTTATTGTATATCCCCTAGCTCTTGGAGGAGCTGCTGTTCTTGCCTCCATTGTCGGCACATGGTTTGTACGCTTGCCACACTCACACACCGGTAAATCCCCAAGAATTATGCGCGCCCTTTATCAAGGATTGGTAGTTTCTGGACTTATTGCCTCGGTTGCTTTTTACTATATTACTCAAATGATGCTCGAAGGGTCTTCAATTTTGCAAATGCTTAATATTACCCATATGGATCTGTTTTACTCCAGCTTGATTGGTCTTGCTGTGACTGCAGGAATGGTTATTATTACAGAATTTTATACTTCAACTGACTTTAAGCCAGTCAGATCAATTGCTCGCGCATCGACTACAGGACACGGAACCAACATTATTCAAGGTCTGGCTGTTTCATTAAAAAGTACCGCCTTGCCAGTTTTGATTATTGCCACTGGGATTATTGGTGCATATGAGTTAGCTAACTTAATGGGTATTGCAGTTGCAGCGTTTTCTATGCTTTCAATTACGGGAATGATTGTTGCAATTGATGCCTATGGTCCAATTACAGATAATGCAGGAGGTATTGCAGAAATGGCAAAACTTCCTAAAGAAGTTCGCGCAATCACTGATCCGCTAGATGCAGTTGGTAATACCACTAAAGCTGTTACAAAAGGATACGCAATTGCATCTGCAGGACTTGCTGCGCTCGTGCTTTTTGTTACATACGTATTAGAACTTTCTACTTATGCTGGCGAAATTGGCCTAATGACCGGATACGGTTTTGATCTTACAAATCCTTATGTAATGGTTGGATTGTTTATTGGAGGATTATTGCCATATCTATTTGCCGCTCTATCTATGGAAGCAGTTGGCAAAACAGCTGGCAGCGTTGTTGAAGAAGTTCGCAGGCAATTTAAAACTATCAAGGGAATTATGTCAGGCAAAGAAAAGCCAGATTACTCTAGAGCTGTTGATATTGTTACCAGAAGTGCCTTGCAACAAATGATCTTGCCTGCACTATTGACAATCCTAACTCCAGTACTTGTTGGTGTACTACTTGGCCCAGTCAATGGTCCAGTTGCGCTAGGAGCAATGCTGGTTGGCACAATTGTCACTGGTTTATTTATGGGCATTTCCATGACAACCGGTGGAGGCGCCTGGGATAATGCCAAAAAATACATTGAAGATGATAACTTTGGCGGAAAAGGCTCAGAAGCTCACAAGGCTGCAGTTACAGGTGATACTGTAGGCGATCCTTATAAAGATACAGCTGGCCCTGCACTTAACCCGCTCATCAAAGTAGTTAACTTGGTTGCAATCCTTATTATTCCAATCATGATTGGTCCTGCATCTGAAAACCCAAATCTAAAATGGATTATTGTCGGTGTCTCTGTCGTATTATTGCTAATGGGACTTAGGCTTTCTTCAAAAAATCAAAATCTAGAAATTAAATAGCCGTGTCATTTAAAACTATTCGAGCAACTATTGATTCAATAAGCGAGCACCAAACGGTGCTCCTTATTGAAAACCAAGGATTGCCAGAAAAAATGAAAAATCAAAAGCTTATTTTGCCCAAAAGAATGCTTCCTGATATAATTAAAGAAGGTGATGTCTTGGTGTTTGAAATAGGTATAGATGCTCAATATCGTGAAGCTCGCGAACAAACTGCTCGCAAACTCTTAGAAGACATTCTTAATAATAAATAACCTTATTAAGGTTAACAAAATGAGTCAAAAGCTAAGTCAAAAAAGATTTCCAAAATGGATGGTTGTTCTTACCAGTGCTATTTTAGCTATGACAATTTTTTGTCTTGGAATTTTTGCATATTATTCTAGTAGTTTTGAGAATAAAATATTCCCCAATGTTTTTGCTGGCAATATCGATTTAAGTGGCCTTACGAAACAACAAGCCAAAGAAAAACTTCAATCTCATATCAATAATTTTGTAGCTGGATCTCTAAAATTTTCTATAGATAATCAAGAAGGCGAAATTTTTATTGCCGACCTTAATCCCAGTGTCGACATCGACAGGGCAATTGACGAAGCTTATCGCGTAGGAAGATCGCCGTCAATATTCCTTAATGCCTTAGAAAGAGCATCGACTGTATTTTACAAAACTCACATTGCTCACTTTGTAGGCGCTGATGATGAAGCCCTAAAATCAGAACTAGAAAGATTAGATCAAAAATATAGCACACCAGAAAAAAACGCAGGAATTGAATTTAACGACGGTCAGATTTTAGTTACACCAGACAGTGATGGCATCCGCATTGACGAAACCGCGCTCAAAACCGCGATTGCAAATTCTTTTAAAAATCTAAGTCTTACTAATTTGGGGAATTTTCCTCTTCGAGCTAGTTCTGCCGACGTGAGTGCTGGTCAGGTTGAAAACTTAGTTCCCCAAGTCGAGAAAATCACATCTCAAAATATAATCTTAACGCATCAAGAAAAAAGCTTTGCAATCAGCAGGGCAAGAATTGCTCTATGGTTAAATTTTGAGCCTGTAAATTCTGTATTAGGAGATAGTATTAAAATTGGAGTCAATCGCAATCTAGTTGAAAAATATACTCAAGAAATTTCACAAACAATTACTGTTGAACCAATAAACGCCAAGCTTAAAATGGAAGATGGCAAGGTAGTAATTTTTGAATCTAGCAAAGATGGTGTTGAGCTAGACACTGATAGAGCAATCACCTTAATCACAGACAAAATTCTTTCAAGGATAGTTCAAAAAAATACTGGCGGCATCAACGAAAGCTATCAATCTGGACAAAATAATAATTCAATTGAACTACCTGTTTCCGCTAAAAAAGCACATGTTACCAACAATACAATTGCAAGCTTGGGAATTAAAGAATTGCTTGGTAAAAACGAAACTGACTTTGCAGGCTCCCCTAGGAACAGAGTTCATAATATTACACTTGGCACCGATCACTTAAACGGTCTTTTAGTGGCACCCGGAGAAGAGTTTTCTACGGTTGGATCTTTAGGAGAAATCGAGGCATCGACTGGCTATTTGCCAGAGCTGGTTATTAAAAACAACATAACTGTGCCAGAATACGGCGGAGGACTTTGCCAAGTTTCTACAACTCTATTTAGAGCTGCGCTAGATAGCGGACTTAAAATTACCGCAAGGCGCGAACACTCTTTTAGGGTTGGCTATTACGAGCGCGGAATTGGTCCCGGACTTGATGCAACAATTTATGTTCCAAATCCAGATTTTAAGTTTTTGAATGATACCGAAAGCTGGATTTTGGTTCAAAGCTATGTCAAAAATAATAAAGTGGCTTTTGAGATTTATGGTACAAGTGATGGCAGAGAGTCAAAAATCGACGGTCCGCATATCATAAGTACCACTCCTGCGCCTGCGCCAACTTACACAAAAACAAATAACTTGCCAGCTGGAGAAGTCCAAAAAATTGCCAATGCTGTTGGTGGCGCAAGAACAACCGCTAAATACAGTGTCTACAGAGATGGAGAATTATTGTTTGAGCAAACTTTTAATAGTAGTTATCGTGCTGTGCCCGCAAGGTATTTAGTTGGACCAGATCTACCGCCGGAACCACCAAAAGAAGAAGTTAAGGGTGTTAAAGATAAAGATACGGACGATGCAAATAGAGAAGAACCCGAAACACCACCGCAAGAGCCACTTGCTCCACCAGCACAAGAAGAACCAGAAACCCCAACGCCACCAACAGAAAATCCTAGTGAAGAAGTCGAAGACTAATTAAAATCCCGCAAAGTATGCGGGATTTTAAATGCCTATTAGCGCAGAACTTACTTAGACTATATAGACACTTGAGAGCATATGCGCTATTATCTGGATAGCTCTTTTGAGAGTAAGTTAAAAACAAGGATCAAAATAAATGAGCAAGTTAACAAAAACTCAAAAAAAGGATGCGCTCGGCTGGGTCGCAGTCTTCGCCTACATTACTATTTGGAGGAATATACTTTTTATCACCAAAAGTATTATAGCTACAGCAATTATTTATTTTTGCTGGCACTTTATAGTGAATGATTTTTTCAGTGTACTGACTATTCAATTTTTGGAGCTCTGGGCAATAATATTTTTTGCACAACTTATATTTAAAGTGATCGACAAAAATATTGACAAAACTTTTAACCTTGAAAAGTCTAGTGAATGAAACTTCTTTGCCACACAAAACGTGTGGCTTTTTTAATTAAAACTGCTCTTTTGCTGAGGCGACAAAAGCGTTAAATAGCGGGTGTGGCTTGAGTGGATTAGATAAAAACTCTGGATGAAACTGTACCCCTACAAAAAACGGATGATCTTCTTTGTCAAGCTCAATAATTTCTACTAGTTTATCATCAGGTGATACGCCAGAAATCACCAATCCCTTTTTCTGCAACTTTGCACGATATTCGCCATTAAATTCATAGCGATGACGATGGCGTTCGCTAATTTTTAACTTTTTGTAGGTCTGCTGTGCGATTGTCCCTTCTGTTAACTTGCAATCATAAGCACCTAATCGCATCGTGCCACCGTATTTTTCATTATCTAGATTTTTAATTTGATCTGGCATGACGTCAATTATCTTATGTCTTGCCCGTGGTTTTGCCTCGACAGTATGCGCCCCTTTTAAGCCGACAACATTACGCGCAAACTCAACAGTCGCTAGTTGCATTCCATAGCAAATCCCCAAATAGGGGATTTTTTGAGTGCGAACAAACTCAATTGCCCGAATAATCCCCTCAACACCGCGTACACCAAATCCCCCAGGAATAATTACGCCGTCAAACTCATTCAAGGTCTGTACTTTGCGAGCATCTCGCTCAAAATCTTCTGCATCAAGCCAAGTTAACTGTGGCTTTAAATTATGCTTCCAGCAACTATGTTTGATCGCCTCGATAACTGACACGTACGAATCCGCCAAGGTAAAGTCTCCTGTGCCAAAATACTTCCCAACTACTGCAATTTGAATTTCGTCGCGCGCTGATTTAATTTTTTTAACTAAATTTTTCCAAGAAGCTAAATTGCTTTTTGGAGCACGCATCTTAAACTTTTTCAAAATTTTTGCGCTCAATTTCTCTTTTTCAAAAAGCAAGGGAACCTCATAAATACTCTCAACGTCAGGAGAGGAAATTACGCAATCACTACTAACATTGCAAAACGTTGCAATCTTGCTTCGCCTTAAATCGTCCAAAGGACGCTGGGCGCGACCAACAATAAAATCTGCCTGCAAACCAGCACCACTTAAAGCTCTGGAGGCATGTTGAGTTGGCTTTGTTTTCATCTCTCCAACAATAGAAGGAATTGGCAAATAGCTCACCAAAACAGTCTGAACATCATTTGGCTGGGCAAGCTTCATCATTCTGACAGCTTCTAAAAACAAAATATTTTCGTACTCGCCAACTGTACCGCCAATCTCGACAATCGTAACATCTGTACGCGCTTTTTTGGAAGCAGTTTTAATTCTGTTGATTACTTCATAGGGGATATGCGGAACAACCTGAACGCATTTACCTTGATACTCCAAATTGCGCTCAGCCCGAATAACTGACTCATAGACACGACCTGTTGTCATATAATTTAGCGATGAGATCTTGGTGCCCAAAAATCGCTCGTAATTACCCAAATCCTGATCAGTTTCATCGCCATCATTAGTGACAAAAACCTCGCCATGCTCAATTGGATTCATGGTGCCTGCGTCTACGTTTATGTATGGGTCGATTTTCATAGCAGTGACTTTAAGCCCACGAGCTTGCAAAATCTTACCAATAGAAGCAGCCACAATTCCCTTGCCAACACTGCTCATTACCCCGCCAACAACAAAAATAAATTT
>CAZWUV010000026.1:0-6799 GCA_964636735.1 uncultured Candidatus Saccharibacteria bacterium
TTGATTTTATGGTAAGCTCTTTAGAGCAAAATAATTTGCAAGATACAAGTTTTAGTATTTAGTATTTAGAATTTAGAAATAGTATCGCTTCGCAATAATAATATATAATTCGTCCTGAGTTTACGAGGGACACCAATTCTATATACTATATTCTACACACTAAATACTTTTTAATTAATCTGTAGGAGGTAGTAAATCTACCGTTTGAACTACATTAAGGAGACAATATGTCCAAAAAAGACGAAAGACCATTGGTCGACGATGAGTGCGAAGCTCAAATTGAAGGCAGTGCTTCCGAAGAAGCAGAAGCTTTAGAAGAGCAAACAGGCAGTCAACTACAAGACGAAAATCAAATTGATGCCGAAGTAATTGACGATATTTTAGATACCGACGAGGAAATTGCTGCAGAAGATGCTGCTGTTAATACCGACAATTCAACTGCCATGGAAATCAATGATGCAGATCTAGGCGAGGACGACTCAAAAAAAGCTGAGGCTCCCGAAGAGAAAAGTGAAGGGGCGGAGCCTAAAAAAGTACGACAAAAAGTGCGAAGTGCTAAATATTTGGCAGCTGCAGGCAAGGTAAATCCAAACAAAAAGTATTCCCTAGAAGAAGCAGTTGAGCTTGCCAAAGAAGTATCTTTTACAAAATTCGATGGCAGTATTGAATTGCATATTCGCCTAAAGCAAGGTCAAAAAGGCGCAACAGAAGCTGTTCGCGGACTTATTCAATTGCCTGCAGGAGCTGTAAAAACTCCAAATGTTGCTGTTTTGGATGAAGATTTGATTACAAAAATCGCCAAAGATAAAACAACAGAATTTGACATTTTAATTGCACCAAAAACTTTAATGCCAAAAATTGCGCAAATTGCCAAGGTTTTGGGTCCACAGGGCAAAATGCCTTCTCCAAAAGCTGGTACAGTTGTGGATAACCCAACTGAAGTAATCGATGCTATCAAGGGTGGTCGTGTGGAATATCGCGCAGACAAGCAAGGTATTGTCCATATGGCGATTGGTAAGGTTTCTTGGGATGGCGCAAAAATTGTAGAAAACGCCAAAGCTGTAATTGGTGCATTGCCAAAGGTAAAAATTATGTCAATTAGTATTGCCCCAACAATGGGAGCAGGTGTCAGCGTTGATCTGACTTCGCTTTAATAGTTACTTGGCTCAATAAAAACTCGCTCAAAAGGCGAGTTTTTTGTTTTCTTGTTTTCTATTTTTAAAAAATATGCTATAGATAAGTTATAGCTCCTTAACAAAAGTTTGGGAAGTACTTTGAAAAGGTGGTGTTTTTCGTTGGACAGTAGCTTTTATGATGAGCGTCAAAAGGCTAAAGATCGTGACGGTTGTTGTCAGCTTTGTGGCGCAACATGGCAAAAAGAGCTTATGACTATTCATCACACACTTTTTCCTGCCAATCGCTACGAAAAAAGAAAACGCAAAAAGGGTAACCGCAAAAAAGAGCGCTGGCTTGTCCCGCTTAAAAAAATTGCGCGACGTGACAAAGCAGAGTTTTTGATTTTGTTGTGCGATTTTTGTCATCAGTGGTTTCATAAATTTTTTGACGATGAAGACATTCCTGTTAATTACGGCAAGGGAAAGATGTTTTGTCGTTTGTGTGGTAGAGAGGATTTTACGCAGTATCTTAAATTAGTTGATTATAGTGTTCCGCACAGTAATCAAAAAATTTCTTTGTGCGAGGTTTGCGAGGATGCGTGTTTAAATCATAACCCAAAATTGCGAGGAGGTGGCTGGTATGCATGAGCAGTTTTTGCGAAAAGTTTGTCCGCATTGCAAAAATCATCTTGCAGTTGAGCGCATTAACAGCGATGGCAATCGCTTGGGCAAGGTGACTTATTACTGTTCAAGTTGTTTTATTGTTTATGAAACAGAGTCGGTTTTTGATAGTTATGCCAAATTAGAACCTCTTATCAATTCAAAAGATAAAGGTGATATTTTAGGCAAGCTTAATGCAACGATCGAGGCTTACGAAGATTTAGCGCTCCTTAAGCAAAGCGAAATAGAGATTTTGCGAGCAATGCTTTTGCGCAACAAAGGGAATTTTTTCTCTGGATTTAGGAATTTTAATTGGGTGCTTTTCTTTATGGCAAAAAAAGCATATCAAAAAGCCAAAGGTCGAGCTCAGCGTATGCGCAGATACAAAGACGAGTATGTGCAAAGAAAAGCCCTGCAAACAATAGCAGATCTAGAAGATCTAGAAAAAAGAAGAAACAAAGACAAGGACGAACAATGAGCAAGCAAACGAGTAGTCCAAATAAAACCCCGAGCACGTTTGAGAAAATTTTTTGGAAATTTATTCAACCGATTTTAGCAATTATTGTAATTGTTTTACTAATCGCATTAAAGTATCGCTAATAGCCCCCGACAACATCGGGGGATTTTTCTTGATTATAGGGTATTTTTTGGTATAATCCTATCAGTTTTGTATTTTAAAAATTGAAACGGAGAGAAAGTAATGGCAGAAAATTTGCTGACCAAGATTGGCTTGGCAGAAATTCATCCTCAAAAGTACAACTTAACAATTTTGGATGGAAAGTTGAATAATCCGCCCCAAGGAGTGCGCCACAGTGCGTATTTAATTCACGGAGATTATCCTCATTTTGGTCATATCTCTAGGGCAGTTTATAACTCAGTCATCAAAATTAAAAAAATTTTAGACGAAAAAGGCAGGCATTGTAATTTTAATGCGTTGTATGCAATGACTCGATCTGTTGCAGATAAATTGACGAATGATTTAGGGTCGCCGTGCGTTAATGCTCATATTACGGATAGGGGACAGGTGCAACTCTATTTAACTTCAATGTTCCCGCCTTATGCTTTTGGCGCGCCTAATCGATTATTTAGCGATGCGCTTTTGGACGAGATGCGCGGCTTGCTAGAGGCGGGCGATGAAATGGGAGCAAGTTATGCGGGTTTTGGAGCATTGACGTGTACTGGAAAGCGTATGCAGACCATTGCTCGTGAGGGGAGTGTGATGCCTGTTAATGATGGAAATATCTTAACAGCGATTGGAATTTTGCATTCCTTGGAGCAAGCTTTAAAGTATAAAGGATTGAAGTGGTACAATACGCGCCTTGCGATTGTGGGGGCAACGGGTAGTGTTGGTATGGCGCTGTGTCAATTGTTGGGTCATGAAAGGCACAATATTGACGGCAAGTCTGCTTTGTTTAAGCAAATTATCTTGTGCGCTAAAACAAGTAGCAGAAAGCTATCTGCTTTAGCAAGATTTTTGCGCGATCAGGGCAATGAAGATGTTAAAGGATGCTTGGGAAGTCAAGCGACAATGCAAGGCATCAAAAGCGCCAATGTTGTTGTGATTTTAACAAGCGACCCTATGCTGACATTTAGTGCGGATGTTTTTGCTAATGATGTACAAATTATTTGCGATGCTACACGTCCACGCAGTACTGATGCCGGATTACCAAATCAGCTTCCAGATGTTTTGGTGTACGATGGTCCAACAGTTTTGTTTAAGGGACAGGTATTGTATCCAGAAATTTTTGGCCTAGAGCAAAATGAAATTTTGTGCTGTATGGCGCAAAGCAGTTTGTTGGCGGAAGCGGATTTTAAGCAGAGCTTTGCGGTTTATAGCGATAGTTTTGCCAATGAAGATGAGGTTGTAGAATTTATAAAATACAGGCTTCGTCGCGATATTGTCAAAATGGCGATACTTTTTGATCAAAGTGGCTGGAAATTTGCAGATTATTTTCGCTGGCACGAATGGATTTTACATCCACGCAAAGAGCGTAAGTGTTCGCGAACAGCTGCAATCAGTGGCTTTGAGCCAGAGTTTTAACAATAGTTTAAAGAGTCGAAAGACTCTTTTTTGCTTTTCTTGTCATCACGGCGTTGACTATTTTTATAAATTCTGTTATATTAAAAACTGTTCCGGAGACCATAGGTGTAAGAATAAATCCTATGCAGGTTCAAGAGGTAGTGTGTAGAGTATTTAAGCGCGTTAGTAAATTTTAAAACTAATGCCCCTAAAGCCCCTATTACCCCTAATTCCTCTAAACCTTTTGTCTCGCGTGTCGGCGGGATTTTTTATTTTCATCCTTCTGTCATTCCTGAAAAAGGAAGCAAAGCGCTCCTTTATCAGGAATCTATAACAAGTTTTTAGATCCCCGATCTTGAAGCGCCTAATGCCTGCCTGCCGGTAGGCAGGGCTTTCAGTCAGGGATGACGCGAGAGGATAAGGAGAATTTATGGCAAAAACAAGAGAACAGAAAGCTCAAGAATTAGCATTATTAAAAGATCAAATCGGTGGAAAAGCTGTTGTTTTTGCAGGCTATTCAACTTTAACCGTAAAAGCATTGGATGAGCTTCGCGCAAAATTGCGTGAAACTGGTTCAACCTTTAAGGTTACTAAGAATACCTTGCTAAAGAAAGCAGTAGAAGAAGCTGGTTTAGATAACGTTCCAGCAGAAACTTTTAAGGTTCAACTTGGTATTGCTTCAAGCAATCAAGACGAAGTTGATCCAAACAGAGTTATTGTGGAATTTGCTAAAACTAACGAAGCTTTAAAAATTTTAGGTGGAATTGTTGACGGCAAATTTATTGATGAAGCTGGAGTTCGCCAATTAGCATCATTGCCAAGTAGAGACGAGCTAAACGCCAAGGTTGTTGGTTCTATCAATGCGCCACTATCTGGCTTAGTAAACGTTTTGGCTGGTAACTTGCGTGGACTTATCAATGTATTAAATGCAGTCAAAGAAGCTAAATAGTCCTGCTTAGCGGGATCCGCCAACTTATATAATCAATGGCGGAACATAAATTAATTTAGGAGACATTATGTCAGAAGAAACAACAAAAGAAACTAATCCAAAATTTGCTGATTTAATCAAGCAAATCGAGGAACTATCAGTATTAGAACTTTCCGAGCTTGTTAAAGAGCTTGAAGAAAAGTTTGGTGTTAGTGCTGCTGCTCCAGTTGCCATGATGGCAGGTGCAGGTGCTGGTGCCGGCGATGCAGGCGCAGCTGAAGAAAAATCAAGCTACGACCTACATTTAGCTGATGCAGGCGCACAAAAGATTGCTGTTATTAAAGTAATCCGCGAAGTTCGCGCAGATCTTGGCTTGAAAGAAGCTAAAGATTTAGTTGACAGCGCTCCAGCAGAAGTTAAAAAAGGCATGAGCAAAGAAGAAGCTGAAGCTGCAAAAGCAAAGCTAGAAGAAGCTGGTGCAAAAGTAGAACTTAAGTAAAATAAGGGCTTAGGCCCTTTTTTACTGGAATAGAGAATGACGAATAGAGTATGGAGAATATGGAAAAAATTAAATCATTTACGCAATTAAAAGCTTGGAAAGAAGCCCATCTTTTAGCACTGTTAATTTATCAAGATACGAAAGATTTTCCCAAAGAAGAGCAATTTGGCTTAACGAGTCAAATCCGTCGTTGTGCTATTTCTATCCCGTCAAATATTGCCGAAGGTTTTGCTCGAGGTAGTAAAAAAGAAAAAATTCAATTTTATAGAATCTCTAAAGGCTCACTGAGCGAGCTTCAAAGTCAGCTTTTGCTTGCAAGGGATTTAGGCTATATCAATAAAGAAGTATTTAGTAAAACAGCAGAGCAAACAATACAAGTTAGTCGACTTTTGACTGGTATTATAAGGGCAACCAAATAAAACTCTATTCTTCATTCGCTATCCTCTATACTATATTATGTTCCAAATTCTCCATACAATCGGGCAAGCCCGCGCGGGCGAAATCACCACCAAGAGTGGAGTCATCAAGACGCCGGCTTTTTTGCCGTGCGCAACTTATGGAAATTTGCGCGGCGTTGGACAAGAATTTTTAACTAGCGAAAGTAGAGACGTTTTGCTGGCAAATGCGTATCATTTATATTTGCGCCCTGGCGTTGAAGTGATTAAAAAAATGGGGGGAATTCATAAGTTTATGAACTGGCAAGGGTCTGTATTTACTGATTCGGGTGGTTTTCAGGCATTTGCCTTGTCTAAATTTGCGAAGTTTTTTGAAAAGGGAATTGAGTTTCGCTCTCACTACGATGGCTCAAAGCATTTTTTTACGCCCGAGTTAGTTGTAAAAATCCAAGAAGATTTAGGTGTAGATATTGCAACTTGTTTAGATGTTTGTACTGGATTTCCTGCTAGTGAAGAAGAAGTGCGTAGGGCGGTAGAGCAAACTAATCGCTGGGCAGACCGGTCGATTAAGGCACGCCAAAACAAAGATATGCTTTTGTATGGCATGGTGCAAGGAAGTATTTATAAGGATTTGCGCAAGCTGTCTGCCGAGCATTTGGCAAGCTTGCCTTTTGATGGATTTGCAATTGGGGGAAATATGTATACTTTTGGCGAAACTGTTCAGGAATTGCAAAAGGAAAAGCCAAAAATGTGGGAAACTGTTGCGTATACAAATTCAATTTTGCCTCAAGACAAGCCTCGTCATTTATTGGGAGTAGGGGAGCCAAGCGATATTATAAATGGAGTCCGAGCAGGAGTTGATCATTTTGATTGCGTGATGGCATCGCGCATTGCTAGGCACGGGGCTGGCTGGGTGCGCAAATCTAAAGAGGGTTGGGATTATGAGCGAATTAACTTTAAATCCGCTAATTTAAAAGACAGTACAGAGCCAATCGACAAAAACTGCGATTGCCAATCTTGTACTAGTGGTTATACACGGGGCTTTATTCGCCATTTGCTAAGCTTAAACGATCAATTTGCCGGCACATTGCTAACGATGCATAATTTACACTTTTTGTTTAGTTTAGTGGATGATATTCGCCAGTCAATTTTAGATAATGAATTTGAAGAAAAGTTTTTTGG
>CAZWUV010000026.1:6899-9474 GCA_964636735.1 uncultured Candidatus Saccharibacteria bacterium
GTCATTGCGAGTAAAGCGAAGCAATCTCTTAAATGGATTGCCACGTCCTAACGGACTCGCAATGACAACGTCATATTGCCCTGCGGAGCTCCTCGCAATGACGTACTAGAAAACCAAAATGACAAGCAGTTAAAAACCTAGCTACGAGCTACAAACTACTATATACTAAATTTATGGAACTAAATTCTCAAAATCCAGAACAAGCTAAGCAACCCAATCAGCCAAAGGCTGTTGATTTTAGGCGCAAAGCTGAAGTTATGAAAGGACAGCCCGAACCATTAGCACCTGTTGAAGCTACTCCTTCTACTGAAGCTCCGTCTGCTCCAGCACCAGTAACTCCAAGTGCGACTGTGGACCTTTCGCAGGCTTTACTATCTGCACCATCTGACACTGAAGCCACCAATGCAGCACCCGCACGTCAAGTCCCCGAAGTAACTTTTAAGGGCGGACAGGTTGATGGAAGCGGGCTAGAAAGCATAATAGGCGGGGGTGAAGAAAGTTCTCAAAGCTAGCAAGCCAAAAGCTAATAAGCTATAATATAAATATGGAAATTGCACTAGTAATTCTATTTATTCTTGCCCTAGGCTCTTTTTTGGGAGTGCGTTTTTATATTGATAGAGAAAAGAATAAAAAGGCAGTGACTGATGCGAAAAACTTGATCGCCTTAAAGGTTTTGGTGCCCAAAGGGATTGGCAAAAAAGAAGACGGCGAAGAAGGTCCTCGAGATTTTCGCGAGTCCCTTTCTATTGCAGAGCAGTTTTTGGCAAGCTTTACGGCAATGCATGACTCAAGTTTTACTAAAAAGCTTTTGGGGCAAGAGCGGATTTCTTTTGAGATTATTGCTAAAAATAATTTAGTAACTTTTTACATTTTAGCGCCCAAAACTTA
Source organism: uncultured Candidatus Saccharibacteria bacterium (assembly GCA_964636735.1). Classification (GTDB taxonomy): domain Bacteria; phylum Patescibacteriota; class UBA1384; order JACPKC01; family JACPKC01; genus CAZWUV01. The sequence goes on from CAZWUV010000026.1 coordinate 7,788, forward strand.
TCGAGAGCTTATCGAGCGTCAATTGCATAGTTTTTATCCACATGCACAACTTGAAGAAACTGATCAATTTAAAATTTTTGATAAGCCAGTTTTTGCCTCGGGTAGGTTTTTGAAAACTGCTAAAAATTTTGTCCTACCAATTCGAACTTACAAAGATTTAGAAAGCGATCCCCTTAATTCTGTTACCAATGCTTTTTCTAAGTTACCAGAAACGGCAACTGGTGCGTTGCAGATAATTCTGCGTCCTACTTCTGGTGATTGGGCAAGGGGAGTAAGTAGTGCGGCTAAATCTTTGTCTGATGGCAAATCCCTTGCAAAATCTCCGCCAATTTTTGAGTTTTTTTCCTCAACACTGAAATTATTAAGGAGTCAAGAAGAAAAGCCAAAAGAGCCTGTTAAGCTAACACCTATTCAAGAAGAACAATTAAAGAAAATCCAAGAAAAGGGTAGTAAGGTTGGTTTTAAGGCGCAAATTCGTCTGTTGGTTATTTCACAGCAATCTCAAGCAGATGCTGATTCAATTGTGCAAAATATTGCTGGTAGCTTTACTCAGTTTAATGCGCCAGATTTAAATAATTTAAAGGTCACTAAGCCCAAGGATATCACTAAATTTGTATCTGATTATATTTTGCGTCGTTTTCGCGATAAACCTTTTTCGATTTTAAATACAACAGAAATTGCGTCGATTTTTCACTTGCCAAATCAATATACAGATACGCCAAACATTGAGTGGCTTTTAGCACGCACTATTGCGCCACCCGCTAATTTGCCGGGTAGGGAAGAGGGGAGCGTGATGCTTGGCAAAAGTTATTTTCGTGGAGAGGAAAAAGAAGTTCGCATTAAGCAATCGGATCGTAGGCGTCACCTGTACGCTATTGGAAAAACTGGTGTAGGAAAAACCACCCTTTTTGTCAATCAAATTATTCAAGATATAAACGAGGGTAGGGGAGTGGCTTACCTTGATCCAAATGGTGACGCAATTGAAACAATTTTGAGTTATATTCCCAAAGAGCGCGCCGAAGATGTAATTGTGTTTGATCCATCAGATACTGATAGGCCAGTGGGACTCAATATGCTTGAGTGGAAGCGTCCAGAAGACAAAGACTTTTTGGTGGCTGAATGGTTAGAAATTTTTTACAAGCTTTTTGATCCAAATCGTACTGGTATGGTGGGACCTCAATTTGAACACTGGGGCAGAAATGCATCGCTTTCTGTAATGATGCGTCCAGAAGGCGGAACATTGCTAGATATTCCGCGGATGTTTATTGACGACGCTTTTCGCGAGGACACTTTGCAATATGTAAAGGACCCAGTGGTGGCATCTTTTTGGAACGAGCAAATGGCAAAAACAGGCGAAGCGCAGAAGTCAGAAATGTATAACTACTTTATTTCTAAATTTGGTCGATTTATGACTAACGATGCAATGCGCAATATTATTGGACAAACTAAATCTGGTTTTGATTTTCGTCAAATTATGGACGAAGGTAAAATCTTTTTAGTTAACTTGTCAAAAGGAAAAATTGGCGAAACAAATTCTTATTTACTCGGTATGGTTTTGGTTGCCAAAATGCAGGTTGCAGCTTTTCAGCGTGCTGATATTCCAGAAGAAGAGCGCAAAGATTTTTATTTGTACGTCGATGAGTTTCAAAACTTTACAACTGATAATTTTAAAACTATTTTGTCAGAA
>CAZWUV010000027.1:0-9417 GCA_964636735.1 uncultured Candidatus Saccharibacteria bacterium
AGGCTCAAGTGTCTTGGTCAACAACTCTGATTGTATAAGTAGAAGCAGGTAGAAGATTAAAGGCATAGCCACCTATTTCATTGGTTGTCGCACGTGGTTCGGCATCGTCTAGGATAGCATTATTATTAAGATCTAAATAGACTGTCCAGTTGGCTAATCCAAGTTCGTTGGCCTCAAATTGACCATTTTCGTTGATGTCGTAAAAAGTACTGCCAGAGATAACTCCCTGCCCTTGAGTTATGGCAAGTGGATTGCTAGGGGTGACGTTGATTGTAACTTTAGCTAAAGAGCATTGAGCATTATTGCAAATTTGGTATGAGTAAGAGTCTGTACCAGTAAAATTTGCATTTGGCGTATAGGTGTGAGTTTGATCTGGGTTGATTGTGACGGCGCCATTTTGGGGATTTTCAGAAATAGAAATCACGCTAGCGCTAGAGATTTGAGTGTCGTTATTTAGGACGTTGATAGTAACTGGACTGCCTTGCGCAGTGACTACTTCGCCATCGTCATTTGGCAGTGGTATGGTAGCTGGCGCCAGAATAGATGCTTCTGGTCCACGCTGTGAAACATATACGGCAATTGCTAGGGCGGTTACTACTAAAATTAAACCAAGAATTATCCAAGTTCGATTATTCATTGTTCCTCCTAAGTTCATTATTTTCTCTAAAACTATTTTCTCTAAAAAAGTAAAAAAAGTCCAATTTGTTGATTGTTGCGCTAGATATGTATTCTGTGGAGCATAGATTTTTACAATATTAAAATGAAATCTATTCTTGTTTTGTGAAAATCTTGCTACAATAAATCTATTATCTAAAAACTTTAAAAATGCAGTATTTATTTTTGACTGTCAGAATTATTAAAGCAATTTCAGGAACAATTATTTTTGTACTAGGACTAAGACTAATTTTGAAGCTACTTGGCGCTTCTTCCGATGTACTAGTAGTTAATTTGGTATACGATGTCGCTGGATTTTTTATTAGTTTTCTAGATACGATGTTTACAAATCCGCAATTCTCAGGCAGATTTATTATTGATTTGTCTGCCTTGTTTGGCATTATGCTTTATGGATTTTTGTCATATTTACTGACAGAAATTTTAGAGTCAATAATCTATCGTATAGGCTCAAAATAGGAGTTATTATGTCGCAAAACTGGAAAATTTTAGCAGGAATTTTATTGGTAGCAGGTTTTGGAGCTTGGATTTTTGTTTCTTTGGGTGGCAACAATAAGTCTGATAGTGGCAATGACGGCGCACAAAATCAACAGCAAGCAGAAAATGGTATTAGCTTGACTGAGCTTCAAGTCATGGTGCCTATTTATAGTCCAGCTGACTTGAATTCTGTGCTTGACGGTGAAACAGATCAAGGTAAGAGTTACACAATCTCCCTAACAACAGAAGATAGTGTAGCCGATGTAAATATGTGGTATCGTGGTGCGCTGAGTTCGGGAGGTTGGCATATTACAGGTGATAATAACGTTGGCGGCTATGTTATTTTAAAGGGTGAAAAAGATAACTATTTTACCACCATGCAAGCTGCTAACACTGAAGATGGAGAAGTGAAGATTAGCCAACAGATTAAAATTAGAAAATAAGTTTTACGCCACCAGTTCTGCTAATTTTCGCGCTGTATTGATGTTGCGCACTGTCATATTCGAATAAAGTTTTGTGCCAATAGCTTTTTGCAGGCTACCTTTGCTTTGGTTTTGCCGAGATATATTTGCAAGTACTGCACCGTCAACATAATGCATTGTTTCTATTTTGGGATTGTAGCCAAGTTTTTCTAGTACGCTGGGCTTGTTGATTTCATCAAAAAGATAAAGCACATCAGACTTTTGCCCAGTTTTATCTGGGCGCGGAGCATCATTTGTCCAATCTAAGGGGATCGCTTTGGCAATTGCCTGTACTTTTTTGCCAGAAAGAATTATGGCTGGCACCTCGAATCCAAAATACTCTTCTAGGGCTGTTTGCACCTTGCTTGCGTTCGGCACAGTTTTGCTTGAAAATATAGCATTTCCTGAATTTATGTATACCAAAACATCGGTAAGCCCCAAGCTCTCAAGTACTGCCTTAAAATCCGTCTTTGATACGCGCCGATGACCACCAACATTTACGCCTCGAAGTAAAATAACGTATTTCATAATTTATGTCCCTGACTAAATTTTTTTGAGTATTTTTTGCTACTCATTTACTCCGCTCGCACCATATTATCCTTGTGCGAGATTACATACTTGTAAGATTCTGTAATAATTTTTTTAAGTACATCTAAATCTACATCAGATAAACGCTTAATGTATAAGCAAACTTTACTTGTTTTATGCGATCCAAGTTTATCCAATAAGTCTTTATACTTACTAATGCCGTCAACTAAATAGATTGTCAAGTTGGCTTTTCTGGGTGAGAAGCCAATTGCACCCATATCGCCTTCGCGTCCACTTTCATATTTATAGTGCACTTTATCAAAACCAATAATACTCGAACCCCACATAACTGGAGGCTTACCAGAAATTTCTCGCATTATTTTGATTAAGTCTTTAGTATCTTGTAGCTTAGTTTTGTCTTCAATTGTTCTCAAAAAATCCGACACTTTTACTTGATGTGGTGTAATTTTGCTCATATTGATTTGGATTATTTAAGTAGAATTATTCTAAAGTATATCAAAAACTTATAGTAGCATCATTTTATAATCGAAGGTCAACTAAAAAATCCCACAAAATGTGAGACTTTTTAGTTGGCTCCTGCGACTGGATTCGAACCAGTAACCCCCTCGTTAACAGCGAGGTGCTCTGCCATTGAGCTACGCAGGATTATTGATAAGGCTACGAATAAATTGTCTTCCCCGATAGCTTTTTAATTGCTTTTCTCTTTTTCGTGCCTCTTGGCGACTAATATGTTCTTCTTTGTATATTAGTTCCCAAGAACCATTAAAGTTTGATGTAAAGCTTTTTGAGAAATGTTTTGTGTTATGCTGATTTAGACGATCTTCTAGATTGCTTGTTTCGCCAATGTAGATTTTATCATTTTTCTTATTGTAGATGGCGTAAACAAAAAACATAGGTGCTCTGCCTCCGCCAGCTGGCGGAGAGCTACGCAGGATTATTAAAATCAGTAAAATTAAGATACCAAATTTATTACTTTTATGCAACTCAAAAATGGTTTATGATTGAGTTATGAAAATAAAATTAAAAGTAAAACCAAATTCTAGAGAGCAAAAAGTAGAAGTTTTACTAGATGGGTCGTTTAAGGTGCAGGTTAAAAGTATTGCCGATAAAGGCAAGGCAAACGAAGAGATTATAAAAATTTTAGCTGAGTATTTTGATGTTTCTAGGACAAGCATTAGGATTATTTTAGGGCATGGTTCACCAAATAAATTGGTAGAAATTAAAGGGTTGTAGTATAATTTACTAAAAGGAGTATTTATGAACTTACTAATTCGTTGGGTTTTAAGCGGTTTGGCACTTCTTGCTGTATCTCGCCTTATTCCTGGGTTTGAGGTTTCAAGCTTTGGATTTGCTATGATTGCTTCGGTTTTCATAGGTTTGGCAAATGCGCTTATTCGTCCAGTTATTTTATTGTTTGCACTCCCTATCAATGTTTTGACTTTGGGACTGTTTACTTTTGTAGTAAATGCTTTAATTTTGTGGGTTATTTCTTTTGTGCTAGATGGCTTTGTGATTACTGATTTTGGCGCTGCCTTTTTGGGTGCATTGGCGCTTTGGGCATTTAATATAATTATCAACTTATTCTTCCGCGACAAAAAATAAACTGCGCAGTATGGAGGGGCATGGAAAATTTTGATTACGATGTGCTGGTGATTGGTGCGGGTATAGCGGGCATAGGTGTTGCGCGTCAATTAGCTAGTGCCGGCAAATCGGTTGCTTTGGCAGAAAAGAGGCAATATTTGGGCGGAGAATGTGTTAATTATTCTGGTGCGCCAACACAATCTTTGTTTCGCAGTGCGAAAGTTTATCGAAGCCTGAACCAGATTGATAATTTGGGATTATACACTACGGGCGAACTAGATTATGCCATGGTAAAGGCGCAAAAAGATTATATTGCTGGGCAAATGCGCATGAATTTTGCGGATGCGGAAGCTCTTGCCGAGGCAGGAATTGATGTAATTCGAGGCGAGGCAAAATTTATTGACCAGAACACTGTTTTGGTTGCAGGCAAAGAAATTACTGCAGGCGACATTGTAATCGCAACAGGAGCTAAAAATAAAATTCCTGCAATCGCCGGCTTAGAAAAAGTCCCCTATTTAACAAGTCAAACCATTATTGATTTGGCTGCATTGCCCGAATCCACTTTGATTATTGGTGCTGGTCCAGTTGGCGTGGAATTTGCTTGCATGCTGGCGTCTTTTGGAGTTGATGTGACTTTGCTGGAATATGGCTCTAGGATTTTGCCCCAAGAAGAGCCAGAGGTTGCCGATGAGGTTTTAAGGAGCCTTGAGGATCAAGGGGTTGCCGTAGTAGTAGATTTTAAGCCAGAAAAGGTTGATGGCGATGCCGAGCATATTGCTCTTTTTGGTGTAGGTAGGCAGGGCGAAATTGACTTTAGCGCACAAAAAATTTTGTTAGCAACAGGCAAAATTCCTAATATTGATAACTTGGATTTAGAAAAGGCGGGCATCAAAATCGACAAAGGTATTTTTAAGCTAAACAAGTATTTAAAGATAGCTAAAAAGAACATTTGGGTAGCTGGCGATGCTTCTGGGCAGATGGGTTTTGCAAGAACTGCTAAGTATGAAGCAGATCTTGTCACTAAAAATATGTTGGGCGCTAAAGTCCCCTATGATTTTCGGGTTGTGCCACGGGTTATTTGGTGTAGGCCAGAGGTTGCAAGTGTTGGTGAGTTGGAGCAAAATATTAAAAATCCAATTGTTGGAATGGCGCGCATAGAAAAACTGCCAAGTGCGATTGTTGATGGACAAAAATATGGCTTTGTTAAAATAATTGCTGATAAAAAATCTGGCGAAATTTTAGGCGCTAGTATTGCCTGCCCTAGTGCTGGCGAGATGATTAACGAGCTGGTCGTGGCAATGCGTGCCCGTCTTAACGTAAGAGATATTGCAGATACAATTCACACCCTTTCTACTTATAGCGAGGCAATTCAGATTGCTGGGCGCGATGCCGTAAGTCAACTTCAAAAATAGTTTTTTGAGCTTGTGGTTGAGAGCACCTAGTTTTGGGAAGTATTAGATTTTGTTGTTAAATTTTTTTTGGAAATTGCAACTACACCAAAAATGATAAAAAATCCACCTACAAAAATTGTTAAATTATCTGTCCAATAAATACCAAATTTATCCATATAATCGACAACAAAGCCAGTTGAATAAGTTGTCGTCGGGTCGATTTTTGCACGAAAATAATATTCCCAATCACTTAGCAGGCAATAATTAAAGATCGTAATACTCAGCACTGTTGCTGTAGATGCTAGTAAAAATAAAGTTTCTAGCCGCCTGTATCTTTTTTCTTTAAACCAAAAGATAAGTGGCGCAACAACAATTAAAGGGATTAAAACAAGTCCATGAAAGACTGCAATTGAGTTGGCAATCAGCAGATTAAGCATTTATGCGGTGATGTTTTGGAGAGATGTCTTAAAAGCGTCTAATTTGTTTTTGTCAAATGGTAGATCGATTTCAAACTTTTCTGGCAAGTTAATGCTGGCGTCTTTTTGATTGATTTCGATGACTGTTTTAGTAAATAGGTCTTCAGATTTAGCAGCTCCCTGACTAAGCAAAGCTTCTTTTAGGGCAAAGAATTTAGTTTCAATAAAATCTTTGCGCAATTTGCGTTCTTCTAATTTTTCTAGCCAAGATTTCATCTCGTCAACAGAGAGGGTGATTTTATCTGTAGTTAGCTTATTGATTTCCCCTTCTTCATTTTTAAGCCATTTGTCGAGCTTATTTAAAGCAGATTCCAGTTTTTTGTGCAAATTTTCATCAAAAATCCCATATAGTTGCGCATCAATTTGAGCAAAGTCATCAGACAATTTAGTTAGCTTATCTGAAAATGATTTGTCCTGTCTGGCAAATTTTTCTTTGGCTTGTTTTTCCAAAAGCTGAAGCTTGTCTGTGATTTGATTTGCAAAATCTTCTTGAGACTTATACGCATAGATTAGCTTTTGCTTGGCTTCTTCTTGAGTTTTTGATAGTTCTAGATTTGCCTCGGCCTTGATTGCTTCTATTTTTGAATTTGTGGATTTAATTATTTCTTCCTGTGTGGCCAAATCACGAGTGGTTTTTTTGACTAGTTTTTCCAAAAAAACTTGCTTGTTTGTTAAAATATTTGCCTTGGCAACAAATAAATTGATTTGCCCAGAAATATTTTGTAGCTCTTCTTTAATGCCTTTTTTGGCTTGGCCAGATATTGCGACATCGACAAAATTACGAATACTTTTAGCTAGACTTTCCCCCGCCACAATTACTTTATCTAGTCCAGATGTATATTTTTGTGTTGCTGGTAAGTCGTGCAAATAATTTTTAATGTCATTTAAGTTGGCGGTTGCAGTTAAAATTGAGTCGGCTTTTTCTCGAAAGGGGCTAGCGATTGCAATAAGCTGTTTGCTAAGTAAATTTTCTAGATTTTTGGGATCCAAGAAATCCTGTGAACGTTTTACTAGTAGTGATAATTCTTGCTTGAGCTCTTTTGCCTTAGTTGTAAATCGAGTCTCTACGCTCTGAATTGAGCTTAGCTCGCCAACAAATCTAATGAGTCTTACCTCGTAGTCAACAATATCTTCAACCAAAGTGCTAACATTTTGAGAGATTTTTCCCGAAAATCTCTCGTCAAAATTTTCACCCATTTTACTTCGTCGCAGAGCAATTAAGTCTTGGTAAAGCTTGCGGGTTTTGTTGGCAGTGCTGTTGACGTCTGCCTTTAGAGAATTGATAGCTTTTTGCCGTCGTTGATTAGCTTCATTGATTAAGATTTGCGGATTATAACGACTCTTTTGAATGCCGATTGTCCGCTCTGATGCAACAAGCTGTCTGACTAAATCGCGCTTGATGCGATTTTTAAATTTTAATCCTGTAAACGACTGATCGGAGCGAAATTTCTGGGCCCAATCAATCATAGTTTGAATATTTGTTTCGGTTGGAAACTTAGTTAAAGCCTGATCGATTGAGGCTAGCCATTTCTCTCCCCGTTCAATCAAATCAGCATCAAGTGTATTGTCGGCTAGAGTCTGCGCAAGATTTTTGCGAAAACGTGTTAGCTCGTTACGATTATTGATAACTCTGGTTAAATATCCGCCCTTGAGTTCTTGGATTTGTTCGTTGATTTTGCTGACACGTTTTTTGTCTTCGTTAAAAATTTTTTGCAATTGTGCAGTTTTGTTTTGCAAAGTTTCAGTGCTAAGGCTTTTGTCGCTTAAAGTATTTTGCAACGACTTAACAAGCTCGGCTGGAATTGGGTCAATCGACTCGAGGCGTGCTTCAAAGTTTTTAAGACGCTGTTCGTCTTCTTGCAAGCCAATGCCTTCGGCGCCTAGCGCATTTTCTTCAAACAAGGCAACCATATTTTCTAGTTTGTGCTTAGTGTTGAGCAGAGTTGCGGGATTGTTGTCGTCAGAAATTTGAATTAAGCGATTGAGAGATGATTTGATTTTGGATATTGCTTTCTCCCAAAGCTGGGACGCTTCGTAAGATCCCTCTGTTGGCGCATTGGCAACTAGATTTGTAGCTCTAGATTGCAGAGTATCAACTGCTCGATTGAGGGTTTTGATGTCGGCAATCATTTCGCGCACTCTTTCAAGGCGCTCCGCATGCTCGGCAGAAGGTAGCTCCGTGATTTTTGGTTTTTCTGTGGTATCTTTTTGTGTGATGTTTTGGTCGCTTTTAGTTGGCGAAACAGCTTGTGCAGGCGTTGAATTATGAGCTGGTTGCGCAAAAGATTTATTCTTGGCAATATTATGACGACGAATATGATGGACTGTTGCCTCGTCGATTAGTTTTTGGATAATTTGTGCGCGCGGATCATCAGAGCTCGGATTGATAGCAAATTTTTTAACAAGCTCAGCAATTTGCTGGGCTGCGCCCGGTTTATATGCTGTAATTGCCGAAACGGCTTGTTCAAAAGTGTTAGTTGTTTGATTGGTTGGTGCCATTTTGCCCTCCGTTTATATCGTGCTCTTCGATTTTAACCTGAAAACCTAAAGTGCCTAATTTTAGTAGTTCTTGATGGTCGAGCGCGATTAGTTTTTGGATTATCTCTGGCGATGATACAGGCTCTGTTGTTGCTGGTGGCGCTGGTGTTTCGCTTGGTTGTGCTTCGTTTGGCTGTCGAAAATCAACCGTTCCTACAGTTTCGTTTGTTTCTGCTGACGGTGTATTTGCTTCTACTGATTGTGGTGTTGAAAAATCTAACATAACAATTTTATTATACCATATTTATATTTTAGGCAACAAAGTGTGATTGGGGATTTAAATATTTATACCTTAAAAACATAAATCGGCTCATTGGTTTGCGCATCGCGCGTTAATGTGACATTTTTAATTTTTAGTCTAGTAATACCTTTGTCTTCTGATTCTTTTTTGGCGCGATTAAATTCGCTGGGATTTTCGTTAAAGTTAAACCTATAGGCAATATTTTTCATCGCTGGGGATTTGATCTGAGAAAATACAAAAGTTGTATAGTCTAGATCGTTTATAGTGATTGTTTTGGCACTAACTTCTGGACTGGTGTTTGTGTAGGCACTTTGTAGTTCTTGCAAAACTTCTTCCGGTGTTAATCCCAGAGCTTTTTCTGTGCTTGGCGCCGTGGACTCTGCAACTACCCCTCGTGCTGCAATAAAATGACCATTTTTTTCAAAGCTTTTGATTTTTATATTAAGTGCTAAGTTTTTTTGATCTGATCTGCTAATTGCCAAAAGTGCAGCTGGATTTAAAAATAACGGATAAATTTTGCCATCCAAAGAAATTGTGAGTTCGGGTTTTTTACTACTTAAGTCAATGTGTACTTGCTTGATTTCTTGGTCTTTCCATTTTTCGGTTAATTTTTGAATTGCTCTTGCTCTGATGTCGCTTGGTTCGGTTTTTGGTTGTTTTTCTGGTTTTTTTGGTGGAGATTTTTGAGGTTTTGCTTGCTCTGTGGCGGTTTGGGTTTTCTGGGCCTGGGTAAAAATTGCACTGATTACTTGTTCTTTATCTTGTTGCGCAACTTGGGTTTCTTTTGGAGTCTTGCCTTTAAAAAGAGCCTCATAAGCCTGCCTAGCTTTTTGCTTAATTGTTGGGCTGTTTTCTTTATCTAAATTTTGAGTAATTTCGTGAGCTGTTTGCAGTCCTAGCGCTCCAAGGACGCCTGTTAACCAAGTATTAGCCGATGATAGCGCTGTTGCGACATCAGAATTTTGCGCAATTTTAAAAAGTGCTTCAGCGTTATTTAGGCTGGCATTCATTGCCTTGCCGATTGTATGGGC
>CAZWUV010000028.1:0-1431 GCA_964636735.1 uncultured Candidatus Saccharibacteria bacterium
GTTTTTGCTGGCAAGGAATTGTTCTTTGGCGGTGTCGTCCGCAAGGCTCTCCCAGGTAGTAACGTCTTCATCGCCAAGCAAATCAATAATTTTAGCAATTGCGCGATTTTTGACAGTTGCAATCATTTTTTCTTCAAGTTCTTGTTGTTTTTCGTCAGAGAGCTCTAACCCTAAAAGCTCAGCAATGCTCTTGCTGGCGATTTCTTCGTACGTAAAATTACCCAAATCTAGACTGTTTTGGTTTGACTGATCGTTGTTTGGCATATCCCTCCTTTAATTATTTATATTTTATCATTTTTGCGTTAAAAATAAAAACCCTCGCAAAATATGCGAGGGTAAAGTTTATGTTTTGACTCTCATGGCCTCAGCGATTAGCTGGTGAGGCTCTTTGCTGAGGTCTGGTTCTGTGTCGCCACCCACTATTTTTATTTTGGGTGGCGTGTTACGGACTATTTTTATGTTTGGCGGACTCGCCTTTTTTCTGGAAACAAAAGTAGTAGGCTCTCCTCTAGAAAAGAAGATTGCCAGTGAAACTCCCAGCGCACCAAATGCTAGGGCAAATGCACTCCTTGAAGCATTTGTTGCGGTGTCGATGCGCCCACCAAGCGAGGCAATTTGGCTATCGTGTAGCTTATCCGTTGCCTTGAGGGCTTCCATGTCTTCACGGTTTTTCTGGGTTTCTGTGGCAACGCTCATGCCGTGCCGGACAAGGGCGTTGACAATCTCTTGTTCACTGACCTCGGGGCGAAAAACAAGCCCTCGGGAAGTTGGCACTAGTAGCCCCCTGTTTACCAGGGAGTGAAGCGGTTGCTCGAATTCCGGTCGATTAGGCACCTTGATGCTCAATTGATTGAATTCGTCTTTGCCTATCTCGGCTGAGTTAACGGCCTCTTGCAGGTCGGGAATTGTTACTTCCCGCGCCCATGCTGATGAGGTGGTCATCAAAATTAAAAGCGTTCCTATTAGGATGCTCTTTGCTGTGTCTTTCATTGCTTTGCTCCCTCTTTGCGAATTGGTGGCGATATTTCACCACCACTTTTTATCGTCGATGCCCTGTTGTTGTAGAGTCTCTTCGGTGGAACTCTAGCCGTTCTAACCACGCCGTCAAAGTCTGTTTGCAGCTTGTTAGTCCTTGTTGGTATTTCGTTGTCGTCTTGGTTGTTTTTGAGTGCCATAAAAAAGACTATAACAATCGCAATCCCAAGAGCCCAGTTAATGCGCTTTTGCCAGAGTTGTCCAGATTGCAAATCAATTACACCGACTTTTAGCTGGCGAACTTCTTTGCTAAGCACAAAGCCTTTTCTGGCAATAGCGGCGTCAATGTCGCCCTGGGTAACACTTGCCCTTAGCACTATGCCACCTTCGGGTATTTCAAATGCCAAGCCACGTGCTAGCAACGCTTCAAAGGCATGCACTAACTCAAAATGGCTA
>CAZWUV010000028.1:1441-8847 GCA_964636735.1 uncultured Candidatus Saccharibacteria bacterium
CTATGCAGTACAACCATTTTCGTCTGGTCAATGGTGTTTTCGTACACCAACGCCTGCTTTCCTAATTTCCGCATAAAGTCGACAGACTCTGCGGTTTGCGCATTTGCTAAAGCAGTAAGCAAAAACACAATCAAGCCAATCATTAGATTTCGAATTTTAAAAGACCTCCTTTTACAAGTCTTTGCCTTTTATACCCTACTTAGCAGAAAATGTCAATACAAACTAGTTATTCCTGCTTTGATCAAGATCCGCACTAATTCCTTCGCTGTCTGCTTGGCTTTGTGCTAGGTCTTTTTTGATTTTTATAATTTTATCTCTAATCTTGCGTATTTCATCTGATTTAACGGTTATTTCTTTTGCGTGAGATTCTCCAAGTTTTTGGAGATATTTTAGCGATTCTTGCTCTGCCTCAAGGCTTTCAATGGATTTTTGGAAAAAGTCTAATTGCTCTGTGGGGCTTGCATTTTTGATATCGCCTAGCTCACTTTTTAGAGAGTCTAGCTCTATTTTTTTAATTTCTGACAGAGTCTTTAAAAAAGATCCCTTGTGAGCAACATGTCGACTTGAAGCGTCATGGAGCTTTTTTTCTAGGTCGTCCAAGCTTCTGTCGGGATTACTGAAATACACCTCGCCTATTCGTTCAATTATTCCAGGTTGGCGATTTCGCTGTTTATTTACGTGAGGATCATCCTCTTGATTGCTAATATAAGCATTCATTGCCCTAGAATAATGTTCAAGAAGGGCTTTTTTGTAATCTAGGCTCTGGTGATCTTTATATGTTTCGTTAATTATAACTTTCTCGTGAGTTAGAAGGCTTTCATAGGCATTTTGCCAACCCTCTAAATCAAATAATTCGATATTACCGCCTGCATCTTGATTGATTTTAGCTATAAGTGCACGTTGTTCTTTCATTCCTTTCTCGGCATCTTTGTAGCGTTCGCTTTTTTTATCTAATTGTACTTTGGGCTCTGGTCTCTCAATAGTTTGCATAGGGCTCCTTTTAGCGGATTTTATTAGGTTTTACTAAAAACAGTAAAATAATATCGTATTAACTTATATTTACTTTACCGTTTATTCTCGTCTTGTGCAAAATACCATTTGAGGGTTTCTAGGGCTACTGGCAGTGCAGTTTCGTGTCCACCTCCGCCTGCTTCCACTAAAACCGTAATCGCAACTTCTGGGTTTTCATAGGGTGCAAAGGCGGTAAACCAAGCATGAGTTTTGTCTTCGGTGCCAAACTGCGCAGTACCTGTTTTGCCAGCACTGGTGACAGGTAATTCTTGTAGGCGTCTGGCTGATCCGTATTCTACTGCTTCGCGCATGCCTTGGCGAACAATTTCAATTGAATTGGAGTCTAAAATTTTTTCGGGTTGTTGCTGATTGTAAGGTGTTTCTTTGATGTCAGCGTCATTTTTTTGAGTAGTTTTCAAGATGAGCTGTGGTTTGTATGGATGCCCGCCATTGGCAATTGTGGCGTTTGCTTTGGCAATTTGAATTGGAGTTACCAAAAATCCACCCTGCCCAATTGATAGGTGATATGTGTCGCCAATATACCAAGGTTCACCTCTGACTCGTTGTTTCCATTCTTCGTCTGGTACAAGCCCCGTTAACTCACCATTTAAGTCTATGTCTGTTGATTGTCCAAAGCCAAATAATTTTAAGTATTTGCCTATTTTGTCAACACCAAGCCCAGAAATATCTTTCCAGCCACCGCCGATAGCATAAAAAAATATATTGCTCGAAACAGCTAGGGATTTTTTGACATCAACTATGCCGTGTATCTTCCAGTCAGGAAAAGTAAACTGGCCAATACTAATTGAAGCTGGTGCGTCAATTTTTGTATTTTCGGTAATTACTTCTTCCTCTAGGGCACCCGTTGCGATAAAGGGTTTAATTACAGAGCCTGACGGATAGACTCCAGAAATCGCTCGGTTGATAAGCGGTTTATTCTCGTCTTGCAATAATTCTTGATATTTTTGCGCATCAATGCCACCAGCAAATTCATTGTTGTCGTAATCAGGTAGGCTGACCATTGCTTTTATTTGTCCATTTTGTGGATTGATAATAATGGCAGTGCCTGATGGAGATTCTTTTTCTTCTAGTGTTTTTTGGAGCTCTGTGGCGAGTTTTTGTTGCAGATTAAAATTGATTGACAGTACAACGTTTTCTCCTGGAATTGGGTCACGTTTTGATAGGGTTCTTTGGTAGTATCCTAGTGAGTTAACCTCAATCCTTTCGAGTCCAGATTGTCCGTAAAGTTTTTCTTCATAAGATTTTTCAATGCCAATTTTTCCAACAATACTTTGCAGGTCATAGCGTTCCGAGCTTTCTAGCTCTGCTTGATTGATTTTTCCAGTATATCCTAGCAAGTGAGCTAATCCTGGCGATTGCAGGTATTCACGAATTGGCCTTTCTATGACTCTGGTTCCAGGAATATCTTTGAGATCAACTTTGATATCAATAGCTTCTTCGTGACTAATATTTTGCGCAATTATAATGGGATTTGGCGACCTTAAACCATTTTTTTCGATTTCTGCAATTAAGTCGTCTGTGCTTAAGTTAAATTTTTGCGCCATTAAGGCATAAATCTCTAGACGCTCTTCTTTGCTTCTGGGTAAATCAATCGGCATGATTTCTACTGCAAAAGCAGCAATATTTTTTGCTAAAACCGTGCCAAAACGATCAGTAATTAGGCCTCGGGGGGCATGAATAATCTGTCCGCGCACCCTATTTCCTTCTGCCAATAAGCTATTATCTGCGCCCTTGGTAATCTGTAAAAAAGCTAAGCGATTTACAAATGCTAGACTAATTAAGATCAGCGACACTGCCAGCAAACGCAGTCCATTTAAGCCAAGACGTTCTTTTTCTGGTGATGGATTATCGTTTCGAATACACCAGTCTGCTTCACTTGGTTTTACTTCTCCTAGATTTTGATCGGGTTCAAAAATTGACATTAGGCAGTATTTTTTCTTAAATATTGATCCTTAATATAAAAGGTTAGTGGTGCTAAAATTATTCCTCCAAAAGATAAATCACGCCAGAGTTGCTCCCAATGATTATAGTAAAATACAAGCACAATTTCACTGGCACTTAGCAGAAAAAGCCCAAGCAAAAAAGAAATCAGCCAAGGCAAATTGTTAAATAAATGCCTGATTAAAAAATAAGACAACCCATATGCAATCAATAAAGGCAAAGTGGTCACACCAATTGCGCCCAGAAGTGTATCGAACATAATTCCTCCAACGCCAATCCATATAAGTCCTAAATTAAATTTACTAAACATTAAAAAAATAATTGCACCAATGGCAATTAGGTTTGGTTGGCCTCCAAATAAATTTAAGTTTGCCAAAAGTGTAATTTGTGCCAAGTTGGCAATCCATACGGCTAACGAAATTAGCAAAATATCTTTAAAGGTTTGTTTGCGCATTGGTTGGCAAGATTACTAAAAATTCAAAAGTGTTAAAATTGATAGGGCTTTTAATTAAAAAAGTTTTTAGAATTTCTGATTCAGCGGATATTTTATCACTTAGTGTGCCAATCGGTATGCCAGCCATAATTGTGGCATCTTGAGTGTCTGATACAACCATTTCTTTGCTTTGAGTTGCAATGTTGCTTGGAATGCTATTGACTTCTATGCCTTGCAAGCTTCCCTGAAGCAGTCCGCGCGCTCTGGATTTTGTAAGTCTAACAGGGATCATTGCTTTGGGATTAGTGAGGAGTTCAATTCTAGAAGAAAAAGGACTAACATCTACAACAATCCCAACTAAAAATCCATCAACCAAAGCAACATCATTTACTTTGACGCCTTGACTGGAGCCAGTATTGACAATTATCGAGTCGAGCATCTTATTGGGAGACCGAGCAATCACGGTTGCAGGGATTACGTTTTCTGCTTGCAGGAGTTTTGCTTTTGTGATTTGTTCGGCAATTTCTTGGTTTTTTTCAATGACTTCTTCTTGAATTGCTAGTTCTTTTTGAAGTCTTGTCACTTCGTCTGCAAGGTTTTTGTTTTCACTGCGCAATGTTCTAATCTCGTCAATTGCATTAAAGAATTTTTTAACTTCTAGCGTTGGCTTGTTTAAAAGTTGTGCTGGCAAGGCACTGCTTAAGGTAATTACATTAAAAATATTAAGCACTAGAGCAAATAGTACCCCCGAAACTGCAAAAATAGATACAGCTATAAAAAGTCGTGGACTCATAATTATTAGCTCCCAACGCTCTCTAGTAGGACAGTGCGAAGATTTTGCAAGTCTTCGAGAACTAGAGCTGCGCCAAAAACTACAGTTGTTAGCGGGTCATTGACGCGCTTGACTTCGATTGAGCATTCGTGCGAGATCAACTCTGCCAAGCCGGGCATTAGCGCGCCACCCCCACACAAAACAATTCCGTGGTCAATTAAATCGCCGACGAGCTCTGCAGGAGCACGTTCAATAGTTTGACGCACCGAACTAACAATTTGTTCTACGGGCTTGGCGATTGCTTGGCGTGCTTGCTCATCGTTAATTATAATTTCTTTTGGTAGACCAGATGTCATATCTCGACCACGAATAGGCATGGTTTTGATTTCACCAGCAAATGGAATTGCCGAAGCTAGGCGAATTTTGATTGCCTCTGCCATGCGCTCACCAATCAAGAGCTTGAGTTTGTCGCGCGCATAGGTTTGAATGCTTTCGTTTATTTTGTCTCCTGCGACTCTTAGAGATTGACTAGTAACAATGCTACCTAATGAAATTATAGCCACTTCTGTAGTACCACCACCAATATCAACTATCATATTTCCCCCTGGCTGATCGATTGGTAGTCTGGCGCCAAGCGCGGCGGCAATCGGCTCTTCAATCAAAAAAACTTCGCGCGCTCCAGCATTTAGTGTTGCCTCTTCGACAGCACGACGCTCTACTTCTGATACGCCAAAAGGAATTCCAATTAAAACTCGTGGCCTAAAAAACAAGCTAAATTTATTTTGTTGAATTTTTCCCAAAAAGTATTTCAACATTTGCTCGGTAACTTCAAAATCAGCTACAACTCCGTCAACTAAGGGTCGCACTGCAACAATGTGCGATGGTGTTCGCCCAACCATTTTTTGCGCCTCAATACCAATTGCCAGAATTTGGCGATTGTTTTTGTTGATTGCTACAACCGATGGTTCGTTAATTACAATGCCTTCGCCCTTGGTGTAAACTAAAGTATTAGCTGTGCCTAAATCAATGGCGATATCATGGGAATAAAGATTAAATATAGAGCTCAAAATCCTCCTTTTTCTTCACTTGGCTGGTATACATAGATTAGTCAAAAAAGGAGTCAAAAGTCAAATGTTTTTGATTGAATTTTGGGGCGATTTATTGACTGTTGATATATCGACTGACGTTGGCATTATGTTCTGCCAAGGTGCGGGCAAAATGAGCCTCGCCCTTGCTATCTGTAACAAAATAAAAATAGTCATGATTTGCAGGATTTATGGACGCCATAATTGATTCTATTCCGGGATTTGAGATTGGAGTTGGTGGCAAGGTATTTGTTTTGTAAGTATTCCATGGCGAGTCAACTCTTTGATAATCGGCACGCAGTAGTGTTGGCCAAAAATTATACTCAGCACAAAATTCAGGGTTATTTGCCAAAATTGTGCATTTTAAATTTAGATTGTTTGCTTTGCCGTATTGCACTGTTGGGTCGGCATCTAGGCGCATACCAATGCTTAGGCGATTTTTGTAGACTCCTGCAATTTTGGCTCGATCTTTTGAGTGCAAGGCCTCTCGTTCAATTATTGATGCTAAAATTAAATCATCGTAAGTTAAGTTCAGCCCAGATGTTTTAGTTAAAAAATTATCCACCATTTTTTTAAGAGTAGTTTTAAGGGTTGAGTTGTAGGCAAAGCGATAAGTGTCAGGAAAAAGAAACCCTTCGATTGTTTGACTAGGGGGCAAGTCAAACTGCGCAAGTTCTGGCCAGTTAGACGCTAAAATCGCATCACGAAAAGCCGCAGCGTCGTTAGCAAGATTATTGTTGTGAAGGCGATTGCGAATTTCTTCGGCGCGCCAACCTTCGATGGTGGTGATTTGTATTTCTTGAATTTTGCCCGATTCAATAGTTCGCAACATTTCAAGTGCACTCATGTTTGCAGAAACTTCGTAAGTTCCTGCCTTTGTGTTTATCCCTATGGCGTGCGCAAAAACTTTAACCCAATAGTAATTTTTAATTAAGTTTTGGCTTTTTAGCTTATCAATTACCGAGCTAGCACCCTCACCTTCTTCAACAATAAGTAGAGCGGTATCCTTAGTATTAGGATTTAGCGGAGCCGTAATATCATTTTTGATTTTTATACTTAGAACCGTTAAGCTCAGTCCCGTTAAAACAAGTAGTATAGTTAGTATAAGCAGAGTTTTTCTCATAGTATAAGTATAGCGCAGTTAGTAGTTGGTAGCTAGTAGATGGGATTTTTAGGCTAAAAAACTATTGCTCTAACGCCTGTCTGCAGGCAGGCGGGACACGCCTTGAAAGCTCTAAATTCTAAACTTTAAACTCTAAACAAATCATAAATTATAATTTTTTAATGTTTTAAATATAAAAAAATTTAAGAATTTGGAATTTAAAAATTGGAATTTGTTTAGTGCTTCGTATTTAGTATTTAGTGCTTTAATTTTTTGTCATTGCGAGGAGGAGGTACGACGACGTGGCAATCTATTTGAGAGATTGCTTCGCTTCGCTCGCAATGACATTAAAGAGCTCGCAATGACACGCAAGGATGTGCTAAGTAACTATGGCTCTAACGCCCTGTAGCTCTAAGGCTTCTAGTATGATGCTGTAATAATATATGTCATTACCGTTGAATACTCTCCCGCTGGCGTATCGGCGTCGATGTTGACAATGTAAGTGGCCGTATAGGTTGTTGGCTCAGAGGGTGTACTCGACGATGCTACCTCTGCGCCTGCTGTATTAAATGAAAAGATGTTGGGCGTGTCGTAGTTTTCGCTTACGCTTCCTGCGCCACCACTAGGGTCTGCGCCCACGTCGGGGCTAGAGTTGTCAACTAGGTTAAAGCCAAATTGTCTGGTTCCTGGGGTTGAGGCGGCGCCTTCTTCGCCGGTAGCATTTATTTGCTGGGCGATATTGCTAGTTAGCGTAGTTGTAGGCAGGTAGTTAATGGTATAGCCATTTAGGGCATTTGTGGAAGCAGACATGGTGTGAGAGCAAGTACTAGCGGCATTTGCTGAGAGCGAATTTGGCACGCACGAGGTAGATGAAACGCTAAAAGTTAAATCTTCTGGAACATAGGCGGTAATTAAAATTCCTTCTTGGATTACAGGTATGAACTTGGCTATAAAAGCATCGCTCGTGCCACCTCCATGTGTCCCCTGATACGTATTTTGAGTGGTGAAGTTGGTGGAGTATGTTTGGCCTGTAATATATGC
>CAZWUV010000029.1:0-8725 GCA_964636735.1 uncultured Candidatus Saccharibacteria bacterium
ATTTGTCAAGTTTTTGCTGTGGCGATATTGATTATTCCTTAAGATTAGGATAAAATTACCATTGCGCAAATTAAAAATAGGGAGCAAGTAAAATGCTGCAACACGAGTACAAAATTGCAATTTATAAAAATTGTAATCTAGAGCCTCTGGATCCCCAAAAAATACAAATGATTTTTGAGGTGCTTCAACGCCTTTCAAGGCATGGATTTATAGGAGCAAGAACACAAAATGCCTTGTGTTTTGAATTAAATTTAAGCGGCAATAAAGTATTCTTGGTAGGAAAGTTTAGACACGAGAATCTACCCAAAATATCTCGTCGAAATCCTTGCTACCACACAAGTCAATGCATTGACGACATTGTGGAGCAGGCAAAAATAATTCAAAAAATCTGCGGTTTGGATTTTTTTCTACACACCCCAAGATACATTCACCCATATCACAACAAACTTGCCAGCTCGGCATACGACAATCACCGATATTTAATGTAAAAAGAGCCAAACGGCTCTTTTTTATTGAATTGAGAACCATCAAAACATAAAAATCTCACTTTCGTGAGATTTTTATGTTTGGTGATCCCAAGGGGAATCGAACCCCTGTTTCCAGGATGAAAACCTGGTGTCCTAGGCCACTAGACGATGGGACCATATAAAAAATCAAATTATAAAAAGTGGCGTGCCACGTGAATGACGCTCCTGCGAGACCCGAACGTAGTTCGAGTGAGCAGGAAGAAATTTTACGTGGAGGGCCATCTGGGATTCGAACCCAGGACAAATTGCTTAAGAGGCAACTGCTCTACCACTGAGCTAATGGCCCATACACCTTTAGTCTTTGGCTCAAGTGATTACCATTCTATCCAACACCCAAAAACCTATTTCTCTAGGCGCAAATATCATAACTAAACGCAAGGCAAATGTCAATCAAATTATGCTCGATGCCTACCTTTTCGACGCTCGGCAAGCTTTAATCGTACCAATGCGCGCTCAATTGCACTGGCAGTTTGCGCACTCATAACTTCATCTTTTGCTCGCTCTTTCGCAAGGCGCGCCCGCTCTAGCGCCTCTTTAGCCCGACGCTCATCAATCTCTTCTTCTAGTTCTGCGCTATCGGTAAGAAGCTTAACAGTATTGTCAAAAACCTCAAAAAATCCGCCGTGTATTGCCATATGCCTTTTGCCGTTTTTGCCATGCAATGTAATCTCGCCACTTTTAAGTAGGGCAATAAGCGGAATATGGTCAGACAAAATCGTTAACTCACCATCAATACTGGGCAAGCTAATTCCTTGTGCTTCACCTTCGAAAACAATTCTTTCTGGTGTGATTATTTGAATGTTTAGCATAATTTAAAATTTAAAATTGAAATACAGGTCTCTAAGATCCCCGATCGGGAGTGTCTTACGCCTTCCCGTCAGGGATGACAGCGGGGGCGCCTACTTCGCCAATAGAACCCTTCATATAAAAATCTTGTTCTGGCTTGTCATCATGCTTGCCATCTAGGATTTCACCAAAGTCTCGAATTGTGTCCTGCAAGGAAACATATTTACCGGGCTTGCCAGTAAATTGCTCGGCAACGAAAAACGGCTGAGACAAAAATCTTTGGATTTTGCGAGCTCTAGCAACGGTCAATTTATCGTCTTCACTAAGCTCATCAATACCTAAAATTGCAATAATATCTTGTAAATCCTTGTAGCGCTGCAAAACTTTTTGCACTCCGCGCGCCACGCTATAGTGCTCTTGCCCAACGATATTTGGATCTAAAATTGTTGACGAAGAATCAAGTGGATCAACGGCTGGATAAATTCCAAGCTCTGATAATTGACGTGACAACACAACAGTAGAATCAAGGTGTGCAAAAGTCGTTGCTGGTGCTGGGTCGGTCAAATCGTCTGCAGGCACATAAACTGCTTGCACAGAAGTAATCGAGCCTTTTTTGGTAGATGTAATTCGTTCTTGTAGAGCACCCATTTCTGTTGCCAAGTTTGGCTGATAACCTACTGCTGACGGCATTCTGCCAAGCAGGGCGGATACTTCTGATCCAGCCTGAGTAAAGCGGAAAATATTATCAATAAAGAGCAATAAATCTTTGCCTTCTTCGTCACGAAAATGCTCTGCCATAGAAAGCGCGGTTAGCGCAACTCGCAAGCGTGCTCCTGGTGGCTCATTCATTTGACCAAACACAAGAGCGGTTTTATCCAAAACTCCAGAATCTTTCATTTCATGATACAAATCGTTTCCTTCACGAGTACGCTCACCCACTCCAGCAAACATCGAATATCCACCATGCTCCGAGGCAATATTTCGAATTAGCTCTTGAATAATAACTGTCTTTCCAACTCCTGCGCCACCAAAAAGACCGACTTTTCCACCCTTGATAAAAGGACAGATAAGGTCAATCACCTTAATGCCTGTTTCAAAAATCTCAATTTCTTCACTTAAATTTGCAAAATCTGGGGCTTCTTTGTGGATTGGGGCTAATTTAGCTTTTGGCGCTTCTTGCCCATCAATTGGGTTGCCAACAACGTCAAACATTCTACCCAAAGTTGTTTCACCAACAGGAACAGAAATCGGGCTACCCGTTGCAACAACGCTCGCACCACGTGACAAGCCATCTGTTGCGCTCATTGCGATTGCCTTAACTTCGCCACCACCCAAATGTTGCTGTACCTCGCAAATCAACTTTTTATCACTTAAATCAATCTCTAAAGCTTCATAGATTGCCGGTAAATAATCCTCAAACTGGGCAGTCAAAACTGGACCAATGACCTGAGTTACTTTTCCTAATTTTTGTTTATTTTCGCTCATAATTTTCCTTATGTCTTGCTTGATTATTGTGTCTTATGTTTAATTTTGTAATGCACTTGCTCCAGCCGAAACCTCGATAATCTCTCTGGTAATTCCTGCTTGCCGTATTCCCTGATAGGTCAGAGTTAAATCTTCTAAAATATCCTTGGCATTGTCAGTTGCGTTTTTCATAGCGAGCATTCTAGATGCGTGCTCAGATGCAGTTGAATCCAAAAATATTTGATAAACTTTGGCCAGAATAACTCGTGGCACAATGTAATCTATGACAATTTTTGGATTTGGCTCGACTTTAATTTCACTATAATCAATCGGCTTTTCTTTTGATTTATCCGCTTGGATCTTAATTGGAAATATTTGCTCGCTTGTAGCAACTTGAAGCGAAGTAGACTTAAATACATTATACACGGTCGTAATTTGACTATAACGACGACTCAAAAAACTATCCCTCAAAAATCCCACCAAATCTTCAGCATCTTTTGACTTAGGATGAGTATCTGGCGCCTCAAAATCTGCAATCAATTTGTCTGCATAAAAACGTGCGAAGTAATTTTTTCCCTTTCTTCCAATTGTCACAATGTCGGTGCTCTCGTCTAATAAATCAAGTGTTTTTTTGATAATCTGAGTGTTAAATCCACCAGCCAAACCCTTATTGGAAGTAAAGACGACTAGTAGCTTTTTAGACAATGGACGTACTTCAAGTAAAGGATGACGATTTTCACCTTGACCAAGACTTTCCAAGACACTCCAAGCTAGATTTGAATAAGCTCTCGAAGCTATGGCTGACTCAATCGCCTTATTCATTTTAGAAGCAGCCACCATTTGCATTGCTTTAGTTAACTTGGCAGTTGACTTGATTGATTTAATTTTTCGCCGTAGCTCTTGAACGTTGGACATAATTTATAAATTACTCTCTCTTGTCTTCAGAAATCCAAATTTGATCTTTGAATTCAGTGATAATTTTTTCTAGATCTCCACTAACTTCATCTAAAGCTGGATTAGTATCAAATTTACTCCAAAGACCTTGATAGTTTGCCTTAAAATACTCTAATAACTCTGTTTCAAAGCGGACAACTTCATCAGTAGAAATATCATCTAAAAATCCATTATTTACTGCAAAAAAACTCATGACCTGCGCAGGCACTTCAAGTGGAGAATATTGCGCCTGATTAAGAAGTTGAGTTACTCTGCGACCCCGTTCAAGTTGTTTTTTGGTAGCTTCGTCTAAGTCAGATCCAAATTGAGCAAAAGCCTCTAATTCTCTAAATTGTGCCAAATCTAGTCGCAATTGCCCAGCCACCTTTTTCATGGCTTTTGTTTGCGCAGATCCTCCAACACGAGAAACCGACAATCCAACATTTAAGGCTGGACGAATACCCTTATAAAACAAATCTGTTTCCAGAAAAATTTGCCCGTCGGTTATAGAAATCACGTTCGTAGGAATATAGGCGCTCACATCTCCAGACTGAGTTTCGATAATTGGTAGGGCAGTTAAAGAGCCACCGCCTTGATCTTCACTTAAGCGCGCAGCTCGCTCTAGCAAACGAGAGTGCAAATAAAACACATCTCCTGGGTAAGCCTCACGTCCTGGGGGTCGGCGAAGAAGTAGCGACATTTCTCGATATGCCCAAGCATGCTTTGACAGATCGTCGTAAATAATTAGCGCATCTTGACCCTTGTCTCTAAAATACTCACCCATTGCGCAACCAACATACGGCGCCAAATAGTTCATCGGCGCGCTATCAGATGCTCCAGCTACCACAACAATTGTATGCTCCAGAGCACCAAAAGCTTCCAACTTTTTCACAATATGAGCGACTTTGGATTCTTTTTGACCAATAGCAACGTACACACAGACAACGTCTTTGCTTTTTTGATTGATAATTGCATCAACTGCAATCGCTGTTTTACCTGTCCCACGATCGCCAATAATAAGTTCGCGCTGACCACGCCCAACAGGAATAAGTCCATCAATTGCCTTGATACCAGTTTGTAACGGCGTATCAACGGATTTGCGACTAATAACACCAGGAGCAATTTTTTCTACCAAACCAGATTGCTTCGTCTTGATTTCTCCCTTTCCATCAACTGCAATACCCAACGGATTAACAACGCGCCCAATTAGCTCTTCGCCAACCGGAACCTCAAGGATTTTACCTGTCGACGAAACAGTATCGCCCTCTTTAACCTTTGAAACATCACCCAAAATCACTACACCAACATTTGATTCTTCAAGGTTAAGTGCAAGGCCAGTGATCACTGTGCCAGAAGCATCGATTTCTACCATTTCATGATATTTTACCTTCGATAAACCAGCAACACGAGCGATACCATCGCCCACCTCAACAACTTGACCAGCATCAATCTGGCTATCCTTGCTTTCAAAGTTTTCTATTTTTTTGACCAAATTATCGATAATAATTGCGCTCTTGTCGCTCATAACTCTCCTAACTTAATAATTGTTTACTAAACTGCTTAATTTTATTTTTTAAACTCAAGTCGATACTCTGATTGGACAACTTAACCCGAAATCCAGATAGTAATGACTTGTCTCGTAGCGTTGAGATAATTGCCCTAGACTTCATTGAGCTTCCTAGTTTTTCCATTATACGATGTAGCTGATCTTCATTAAAATCATCACCAGCAAATGAGACCTCTGCAAATTCAAATCCTACCCGAAAAGATTGAGTTTTTATTTTTTCGATTACTTCGCTTGTTTTTGCAAGCATATTTTGAGTGCCCAGCAAGCAAATTAAATTTGCAACTTTGCGTGGCATCTCTAAATTTTTTGTTAGCTCTTTGGGTGCAAATCCAGATAAGTATGCAAAGTTTTTGATCTTTTTAGCAATTTTTTTATTGCTTAAGGCGCCAATCCACACCATATCTTCTTGATTTGGAAAAGTTAACAAAAAAGCATCGGCATAAAAAGAAGCTTTTTTCACTTATCCTCCTTGGCTAACGACAAAGCTCTCTCAAGCTCAACATCACTAACTTCAAATCGCTTATCTTGAAAAAGTTTTTCCAGTGATTTAGCTAACAGTACGGTCATTTCTTTTTCTGCTGATGCAACTATGGCGCTGCGCTCTTCTAGCAACAAGGCTTTGGTTTTTTGCGCTAAATTTTCCGCATCAAGCTTTGCTTTTTGCTCGATTTCACTAGCGATTTCAAGAGACCTTGATTTGGCATCTTCAACAATTTCTTTAGCTTCAATTCTGGCTTGGACAAGCATTGCTTTTGTATCACCGCTAACAGCCTCTGCCTTTAAGCGAGTTTCTTCTGCTAACGCCAAACTATCTTCGATAGTTTTTTTGCGCTCATTTAAAACCTTTAAAATTGGCCTATATAGTAATGCGCGCAAAATAAAAAATAACAAAAAAAAGTTAATAACTTGCGCTAGCAAAAATCCACCGTCAATACCAATGGCGCTTAAGCCAGATGCTTCGTGCGCAACCTCTGTATTTATTGTTGAGTGTAAGTTATTTGTGTCTGCCATAATTTAGCGGTTTAGCGTTTAGGTTATAATTTGTATCTCGCAAGACTTCAACGCAATAATGCGAAAAAATAAAAGACTTTTAGACGAACTTGATAATTAGTGCGACCACCAGTGCATAAATAGCAATAGCTTCCGCAAAAGCAATTGCCAAAATCATTGCAGTTTGAATTTTTCCTGCTGCTTCTGGATTGCGTCCCATTGCTTCTAATCCCTTTGAGCCGATCATACCAATACCAATTGCCGGAGCAACTGATCCTAGTCCAATCGCTAAGGCAGCTGCTAACATTTGCATTGCTTGATTTTCCATATTTTCTCCTTATTATTTTTATTTAATTTATTAGTATTTAGTACTTGGCAGTTAGCTACAGGGAAGTATTTTTATCAAACCCTAGCTACTATCTACCATCTACAAAATACTAATTATCAGTGACCTACAGGCTCTTCGTGATGATCGTGCGCCGTTGCCATAGTTAAAAACACTAAAGTCAACATCGTAAATACCAACGCCTGAATAAATCCAACAAATAACTCCAGTCCATAAAAAGGCACTGGTGCAATATATGGTACCAGAAAAGTAATCACAATCAATAGAACCTCTCCTGCAAATATATTGCCAAATAAACGAAAGCTAAATGAAAGTGTTTTAGCAATCTCTCCCACCAAGTGCAAAATACCCACAAAAAAGTCAATTGGTCCTTTGAAATTTAAATAATGCCCAACGTGTTTCCAAAACCCAATTGCACTTATTCCAATAATATGGGTTCCCATTACAGAAATTAAGGCTAAGGCCAGTGTAGTATTGATGTCTGTATTAGCGGGACGAATAATTGCAGTATGGTCATACAAAATCGAACCTACGCCAGGCAATAGCCCCATCCAATTCATCGATAGAATAAAAATAAAAAATGTCGCCAAAAAAGGCAAAAACTGCTGTGCTTTGCGCTTATCGCCTGTTACTTCTTCTATCAAATCAAGAAGTGCACTAACAATAATCTCTACAACAGACTGAAAATATCCAGGCACCCTACTAATATGACGAGAAGCTGAATATGCCAAAATTACTACCAAAACTAATCCAAGCCAAGTAGTAAAAATACTATTTGATACATTAAAACCAAAGATTTCAAATAATTTTTGTGGGGCTAAATGAATTTCGTGCATTTTTACTAGCTGACAACTTACAGCTTTTAGTACTTATATTTTATTGATTTATTATTCTAATTTTCTGGGTCGATTTTTTTAACTAGCCTATAGACCATTGCTGCCGAGCTTATTACCGCAACAAAAAGACCAAGCAAAACAAAAAGTGGACTTGTATCGACTACTTTATCTAAATAGGCGCCACCAAAACCAAGTAAAGCAACTGGAATTGCAATGATAAGGCCTAGTTGTCCAGCCAAAGCCAGCACAAGCAGAAAGCTTTTCATAACGCCTTTTATATTAAATTAATTTTTAAATTAGTCAAGAATAATAGGATTTTGCATTAAAATTATTTAGTACAAAAAAGTAAGTATTAAAAAATACCCCACGATATTTAAATGGGGTATTTTAAATTGTCTAAAAGACTCTCTTTTAGTTATTTTCTGACGAATTGCTACTGTCACCTGAATTGATGCTTGTGTTAGTATTGCCAGATTTATGAGTTTTGATAGCTTGTACAACTTGACTGCTATCTTTTAGGTCTTCAACAAATAAAACATGCTCACGATTTAGAAACATTGCGTCTTCTGGGCCATGTAGCTCGTCACCTAACTTTACTAGCTGAATTTTAGCCTGATCTTCGGAATTAGCGTCGGCAGCCTCTGCGCTAGAGTCATTGCCTGCTGGTTGCACCTGTTGTTGTACTCTTAGATAGTAAATATCTGTTAGGGTGACTATATTAGAGTTAAGATTGGCAACTTTTCCAAAATAAACTTGACCATTAGAAAGAAAAACTGCCTGATATTTGTTGCTGAGCTTTGATGTCTTTAATAGACTCATTGTGCCGTTATCGTTGCCAAAGAACATCCAGCCCCCTAGCGCCAAGACAATAATCACTAGCAATGAAATAAGAGTATTTTTATTCATTTTATTCCTCCGTTGTCTAAATTTATATTTTCTATATTATTACGTGGATCTTAATCTTTGTCAAAACTACAATAATTATTATAAGCAGATCAATATCCCTAGTTATTCACATTTATCAAGACTTTAATCTTAAAATTATCACGATACGAGGCAACAAAATCTGCAAAAGTATCTGCAATAGAACCCTTTTTCTCTAAAACCTCAATGACGTAAAATCCGCCTTTGGCCTGCACAACTTTAGCAGTCTCCTTGGCACTATCATCAAACAAGGCTGTTTGCAGGGCGCTATCTTCTATATCTGCTCGAGCAACAAAATCTACTTCTCCACCCTTATCACGAGTTGACGAATCTTTGGAAAACTCTTTTGCTA
>CAZWUV010000030.1:0-8547 GCA_964636735.1 uncultured Candidatus Saccharibacteria bacterium
GTGCTAGTAACTTGCTTTCGTTTCAATCGTAGTGACACTATAGCATACTATTTGCAATTTGTCAAGGGCTTTGCCCTCGCTACTGCTATATAATGTATAGTGACCACTCGCCAACTTTTGTCTTTGACCTTTGCTTTGAGGCGTAGGCAAATAGTTAGTTGGTAAGTTGCTGACCCTTGCGCCTATATATAGTATAGTGCGAGGTCGGCTATGCAGTAAGTAAAGTAAGTTTTTAAACAATCAACTAAATACTTATAATTGATCGTGCTGACACTATAACACAAAATAGTCAATTTGTCAATAGCAATACCCCTTTTATAGGTAAAAGCAGGATATGTTTGACTGAGTTTTTATTGTCTAGTATCGTAAAGGTATGACTAAAAACGAAGGCTTTAGTGACAAAGACAAGCAAGAATTACAAGATATTCGTGATCACTTAGATAAAATTGAAGTCGCAGTTAAAAACGGCGACCGATTTACATTTGACTTAATTGTCAGTTTGCGCAAACGAGTTACTGCTTTAGAGGAAAAGCTAGCCTAGCTTAAGCCTTCACACCACTTAAAGCAAAAATCCCTTACTGTGTAGCATTGGTTTTGACTCGGGGTTTTGTACTTTGCACCTCCTTAATAAGACTATTCTGGCTTATAAATATCTTGCCCCTGTGCTTGTGCCTCTAATTGATGTTGGCGTGCATAATTTATACCAACCCCACCATCATCATCTATAACAGTTCCATATAGATCTTGCCTTAAATTTTCAACAAAATCATAAGACACTGCTTGATTTAAGGCTGAGTTTTCTAGGCGAGTAATAATAATATGCTTTTGCACGTCATTTAATTGTGCATATGCCTTATCAAATGACGATGTCTTATTAAGATTTTCGGTAAAATCATAAAGCACCTCATACTTTATATCGCCAACACCTTCTGAGCGATTGGGTTTGCGCTTCTCCATTTTATGCAACTCCAAAACAAGAGCATCTAAAACAATATCCTCGGTAGATTTAGGCTGTGGTTCTTTATTTTCCATGGCACTTTTTGAACTTCTTCCCCGAACCGCATGGGCAAGGGTCATTTCTGCCGACTTTTTGGACAGACAGCATTGGCGCAGAATGAGAAGCAGGGGAGACAGTACTTGTTTCTTTTTTGCCACCTGGACCACGCACAGTTAAAGATACCTCGCTAGTAGCACTAGGATTAACTCTGGTATCACTAATTTTTGCTGGCGGAGTAGGGGAGGGCGGGGAGCTGAGTTCTGCAATTTCGGTATTTTTTGCCTCAAAATTTGCTGGCAAATTTTCAAAACCACCCGCATTACTATTATCTGCGCCACTTAACACCAAATTCGTATTTTGAGTAGTATTAGCTGGAGCTAAGGTTGCGCCACTCCCCTGCCCAATTTCAACTTTTAGAAGCATCTCTACCACCTGATTTTCTATCCTATCTTTTAGCGACTCGAATAATCCATAAGCAGAGTCTTTATACTCCACCAAGGGATCCTTTTGCGCGTAACCTTTTAAGCCAATACCTTCTCGAAGGTGAGTCATGGTGCCC
Organism: uncultured Candidatus Saccharibacteria bacterium; assembly: GCA_964636735.1. Lineage (GTDB taxonomy): Bacteria > Patescibacteriota > UBA1384 > JACPKC01 > JACPKC01 > CAZWUV01. The sequence goes on from CAZWUV010000030.1 coordinate 1,557, forward strand.
AAATGCTCTACCCAGAGCCTATCAATGGTGCGCAAATAGACAAATTTTTCGATTTCTCGGAAATTTTCTAAGCCGACTTTTTCGACCTTTTCTTTGAAAGTATCTTGCTCTTCGTCGTGCAATAAATACTCGATTTCTTCGTGGAGCCACGTATCTGTTTTTGCTTCTAGGGCAAGAATTTTGCGACGTTTTTTGTAGATTATGTCGCGGTGTTGGTTCATAACATCATCGTATTCAACTAAGTGTTTGCGAATATCGAAGTTGTGAGATTCTACCTTTTTTTGCGCCTGTTCAATAGCATTAGAGATAAGCTTGTGACGAATTGGCTCGTCATCTGGCAAGCCAAGCCTGTTCATTAAATCCTTTAACCTGTCGCCATTAAAAATACGCATCAAGTCATCGTCTAAAGATACAAAAAACTTAGAAAGACCTGGGTCACCCTGACGACCAGAGCGTCCTCGGAGCTGGTTATCGATACGACGAGTTTCGTGGCGCTCTGTACCTATCACCATAAGTCCGCCTGCTTCTAAAACTTCTTGATGAGATTGCTCCCACGCCTTAAAAGCGCTTTTGGGATCTTCTGGATTTGGCTTTTTGCCGCCCAAAACAATATCCACACCACGACCAGCCATATTGGTTGCAACAGTGACTTTGCCTGGTTCGCCTGCGTGTTCGATAATTTTAGCTTCGCGCTCGTGGTTTTTAGCATTTAAAATATCGTGCTTGATACCAACTTTTCTAAGGTAGTCACTGAGTTGCTCGGATTTAGCAATCGAAACTGTACCAATAAGTACTGGCTGATTGTGCTCAACTGCGTTTTTGACCTCTTCGGCAATTGCTTTAAATTTTAAGTCTTCGGTTTTATAGATTACGTCTTCTTGGTCAATGCGCGCAACAGGCCTGTGGGTTGGAATTGCAACAACATCCAGACCATAAATTCTCAGAAATTCTTCTGCTTCTGTGGTAGCTGTACCTGTCATACCAGCTAATTTATCGTACATTCTAAACAGATTTTGAAAAGTGATTGTTGCCAGGGTTTGAGATTCTTGGCGAACTTCGACACCTTCTTTGGCCTCGATTGCTTGATGCAAGCCTTCGCTATAGCGACGCCCCGGCATTAAGCGACCCGTAAATTCGTCAACAATAATTACCTCGCCATCTTTGACCACATAGTCTTTATCTAGCCTAAATAAGGCTTGGGCTTTTAAGGCTTCTTCTAGGTGGTGAACATAGGCAACAGTTTTGTCTGAATAGATATTGTCTACGCCCAAAGATTTTTCCATTTTTTTAATTCCTGGCTCTAGGATTTTTACAAAACGCTCTTTTTCGTTAACTTCGTAATCTTCTTCGTTTTTTAGGGTGCGAACAAACTGCGCAAAGCGAGCGTAAAGGTCGGCTGACTCGCTAGCAGGCGCGCTAATAATAAGCGGAGTGCGAGCTTCGTCAATCAAAATCGAGTCAACTTCATCAACAATAGCATAATACAAAGCGCGCTGAGCAACGCCACCAAGACCCATTGCCATATTGTCGCGCAAATAATCAAAGCCAAATTCATTATTTGTGCCATATACGATATCTGCCTTGTATGCCTCTTGGCGAGAAGTGGGCTTCAGATTTGGCCAATCTTGATTTGTATCTGGTGTTTCTAATTTGGTGTCTTGTTTTTTGTTTTTTGATTTTTTGTTGGTCGATTTATCATCTTGAACCTCTTGCACTTCAACAGACTTATCGGCATACTGCCAACTTGCCATTTGCTGACCAATCACAGAAACAGACAAACCCAAAAAACTATAAAGGGAGCCATTCCACTGAGCTCCAACTTTTGCCAAATAATCGTTCGGGGTGACCAAATGCACACCCTTGCCGGATAAAGCATTTAAATAAAGAGGCAGTGTTGCAACTAGAGTTTTTCCTTCACCAGTTTTCATTTCGGCAATTTTTCCCTGATGCAGAGCAATTCCACCGATTAACTGAACATCAAAATGGCGCATACCAAGCGTTCGCTTAGATGCTTCGCGTACTAGGGCAAATGCCTCAGGCAAAATTTTATCTAAATATTTTTTGAGCTCGTCGCCGTCTTTAGTGCTGGCTTCTTTTTTAAGGTCAAGGGATTTTTTCTGTAAATCTTCGTCAGATAACTTTTCAAGCTCTGGCTCTAGGGCATTTATTTGATTGACAATCGGCTGGATTTTTTTAAGTTCTTTTTGATTTTGGTCGCCTAAAAGTTTTTCAATAAGCTTTCTCATAGTACTCCTTTAATGGTGGGATTATATCGCAACTTGCAAAGGTTTTCTAGTAGTGATTTTAGCCTATTTAAGCACAAAAGCAACGATGCCATAATAAGTAGCTAGCATTGATTTAAAGCTTTAAACCTGTTATTATTCTCCTATAAAGACTTGCTCTTTAAAAATCAAAAAGGAGGAAAATTCCGTGACAAGCTTTCAATCTTTGGAGAAATCTTGGCAAAAAGTCGGGAAAATCATGGATTGCGGAAAGATAACTAAAAATCTTTACTCGCAACACTATTTTGATTTTGAATGGAAGCACAAAAGCTACCTAGAAAAAATAAATGATGTTTCGCTCGACACACTGCTTGCCCAAGGATCTTGGCACTCGGCAGTTATTGCCCTAAGGCAGACTTCGCTGATAGCACTCATTATTTTGACTTGGCTGACAATGATGCATTGGTGCGTTGAGCTTACCAAAGCTATCAACCCTAGGCATATTACCTACTTTGATCCTTTTTCCAAAGCTAATCTAAGTTTTTTTGCGCTAACAATAGCTCTGATACTTATTTTATCTTTTTGTTGGTCAGCCCTAGATAGACTAAGTTATCGCCACGATGCTGACAAAACTTATCCGTACATCCTGACACTTATTATAATAACTGGAATAAGTGCGGAAAGCCTTCGATCTATTTGGCTGTTTTGGATGGCTTCTTGGATACAGGATTCTTATGTTTTGGCGAGTATGTTTCTAGTTGGACAATTTATAGCACTTATTCTGCTAGGTATATTCATCGCCCAATCGTTTAACCCCATCAAAAGCTGGCTTTTAGGTAAAGATTTGGACTTTACCAAAATTGCATAAATTAAAATCATCCCCGTTTGGTGCGGGGATTTTAAAAACCACCCTTTCGAGTGGTTTTTTGTTTTTTACAAGTTGGCTTTACTTCTTTTTAGTTCCTAGTTTTGCTTGCTGAGGCTTTACAAAATAAACATAACCCATTGCCAAGGCAACCAGCAAGCTAAACGAGATAATCAAAAATCTAAAATTATTGTCGTCTGTCATAAAGCCTTGGATTACGCCATAAAATAAAGTAAACAAACCGCCAAGCAAAGTACCATCAGAAATAATTGGCATGTTCTTCATAGCGCTAAGACTCAAAACAAGCAAGACCATCGATACTACAACTAAAATAATCGATACATTGCGTCCATATAAAGATCTAGCTTCAGAGTATTGCTCGTACGCTAAATCATACTCGTCTTGGAGCGCTCGACTGACTGAGGCGTTTTGTGCCTCACTTAGCTCAAGCTTATTTAACTCGCGAGGATATTCAGGTTCTTCTGGACCTGGGTAAAATGTGGCAATACCAATTCCCACAAAAAACGCCAACAAAAGACCAGTAAACAAAATATAAATATACTTAATCATCTTCCTCCTTTCGCTTCTTTGTCCGCCAGTTTGCAAAGACAAATAACGAATTAAATAATATATTTTTATAATACATATCATTGCGAGTAAAAACAACAATTTGCGAAACTAGGCAAAGTTAGATAGGATAAAAACATTCAATATAAAGGAGGAAAATGGAATTACTAACACCTGAAAAACCAACATCTCCAACTCCAAAATCTATCAGAAAAGAGGCAATAGATAATCTAATTGAAGGGCTTGGAATGATTGAGCCAGCGTATTCCCCAGAAGATCAAGCAAGGCTAGATGATAAAAACGAAGAAATTGCCCGAAGAGAAAGAGAGAAACCATCAGAAAAAAGCGCCAACGAAACCGCTAAATGCCTTGAACTGCTTCTCGCATACTATGGAGAGGCTGACAGCTGGTTTGGCGAAAAACATGACCCGCACATAAGCATAGCATCTGAATACGACGACAAAATCCACCATACTGACGGCATTGTCTACTTTACTGATCTTCAGGGCGAAACACGCTATTTTACAATCGATGCCACATATGCTCAAAATCCAAGCAAAAAAGCAATAGGCATTACAGGCAAAATTAAAGAAGGAAAATTACCAACCTTAAAATACCCAGTTAATCCCGATAACCCAGAAGAATACACCAATCAAGCAGTAAAAGCGCCAAACGCCATCCTACAAATCGATCCAGAAAGCGTCACAAAGTTGATAAATCTACACCAAAAAATCCACTCTCTTGTCAGCAAGAAAAACAAAAGCAAATTAGAACAAGAACAGCTCAACAGACTAAGATCAGATCAAGAAGCCGCTCACGATAGCGTTAGGGGTTTAGTCTTGCACCAACTTGTAGAGCAATTTAAACTCTTTGAAGATCTTGCCAAAAAGGCAAACAAGGAAATACTTGATTTCTTTGAGCCGGTCAATCCACAAATCACTCATCGAAACACAACTCACCGATCAAAAATAAATCAATTTGCAGATAGCGTTAGGGCTTATCATAATACAAAAATATTCTTGGAAAGTGCTCTGGTGCAATACAAGCAATATATGCTTAAAAAATACCCAGCTTCCATCCAGCAATCATTTAGCAAAATGAAAACACAGGCACAAAACCTAGCTTTGGAAATCCAATACCCAAAAACACCTCCACAAAATAAAAACTAGTAGTTGCAAAAATAGATTTATAAGGTAAGATTTGTTTTATGATTAACCTAGATATTTTACGAGACAATCCAGATTTAGTGCGTGAGGCTGTGCGCAAAAAACATATGGATGTTGATATTGATAGGATTTTGGTGTTGGATGCCGAGCGTCGAATTTTACTTGGACAAATCGAACAGTTGCGTGCAAAGCGCAATAGCTTGCCTGTTGAAAAAATGAAAGTCGAAGGGCCAAAAATTAAAGAAGAGCTTAGGGAATTAGAGGAGAAATTAGACCCACTTGAGCGCGAGTTTAATGAGAAGATTTTATATATTCCAAACTTTCCGCATAGCAAAGTTCCCGAGGGCAAAGATGAAAGCGAGAATGTCGAAGTGTCTTTGCATGGCAAAAAGCCGGAATTTGATTTTGAGCCAAAAGATCACGAAGAGTTGCTAAAAATTAATGATTTAGCAGAATTTGAAGCAGCATCCAAAATATCTGGTAGTAAATTTTATTACCTTAAAAACCAGCTCGTAATTTTAGAAATGGCGGTTATGCGCTTTGCCATGGATAAAGTTATTACAAGGGGCTTTACCCCAATGACTACGCCGGATTTAGTACGACGTGAAGCAATGTATGGCACAGGGCATTTTCCGCCCGAAGGCGATGCGTACTTAACAACTGACGATCTGTACTTGGCTGGCACTGCTGAGGTTGCGTTAGTTTCTTCGCAAATGGGCAAAACAATCGACGAACTACCTGTTCGCTTGGCAGCATTTTCAGCTTGCTTTAGGCGTGAGGCTGGAACATACGGCAAAGCGTCTGGAGGACTATTTAGGGTTCATCAGTTCCACAAAATTGAAATGGTTAGCTTTGTTAAGCCAGAAGACTCCGAGGCAGAGCACGATTTTCTGCTGGCAATTAGCGAAGAATTATTAAATGATTTAGGATTGCATTACCGCGTAGTTGATGTTTGTGGTGGCGATTTGGGCATGCCTCAATCTAGAAAATTTGATATTGAAACTTGGATGCCTGGAAGAGGTGGATATTTTGAAACTCATTCTTGTTCAAATGACACAGACTTTCAATCCCGCAGACTTGGTATTAAATATAAAAACGAAGAGGGCAAAGCCGATTATCTGCACACCCTAAACAATACAGTCCTCGCTAGCCCAAGAATTTTAATTCCAATCCTAGAAACCTATCAGCAAAAAGACGGCTCAATTAAAATTCCTAATGCTCTAATCCCCTATTGTGGGTTTGCTGAGATAAAATCTCAAGAGAGGAAATAGGGCTTTAGGAGCGATAGTTTTTTAAGGAGGAAAATGAAATTCTCTAATCCAAATCAATTTGAAAAGCTAATGCGAGATGATGGAATTAAAAATCCCGAAGATATTTGGGATTTTTATAGTTTTGAAGATGCCGAGAAGCAAATCAAAAATCTTCCTCATAATCTTAACGAGCTGGTTGATGAGTATCTTTTGACCACAGAAACAGAAGACTGCCTTGATACAACCCGAGAGTTTTGCAGTGAATTATCAGAAAGCTTTAAAAAAAAATTTTTAGAACTTTTAGATAGTTATCAAAAAGAGAAAAAAATATTATCTCCAAAAATCAAAGAATTTTTATTTAAAAAAGACTTTACCTTGCCCAAATTTATTATTGCCAATGGATTGCAGGCTGAGGATTTATTGGGTAGATATGACCTAAATGCATCGAATTTTGATAGCCAAAATAGTCTTTTGCTAAGCCTGCAATTGCCCAAACCGCTCGCTCAATTCTGGCAAAAAGGTGGCGCAGAATCTTGGGGAGATATGTCAATTCCTTTAAAAGGACAAGTTGTGGAATGGGGACACTTTTACCGCGAACTAATGCCAACAGTATGGCAAACTCGCGGATTTTACGAAGAAGAAAAAGGCTTAGTTTTTGATAGAGTAAATCAAATCAACGAACACGACCCCAAAAAATACTACTACGTCTGGGAAGTTTCTAGTTGGCAATAAAATCTTATACTCTGCCAAATCTTTCTAAAACATACTCTCTGTCTAGAGAAGCCAAAAACCAACCAGCCTGTGGACCAGAATCACGCCCCAAAAATAGCTGATAAATAGCATTAAAGGCTTCTTTTGGATTGATTTGTAAATCGTTTTTAAGATTATGGATTTCTTTGTGAAGATCGTCTCCCTGCCAAG
>CAZWUV010000031.1:0-8271 GCA_964636735.1 uncultured Candidatus Saccharibacteria bacterium
CAGTATCTACCTCGTTATGAAATAGGCTAAGTCCGCGGTCAACAATCCCGCACAAAGCGAAATCACGCCTAAAATCCCACTCATAAAGAGCCTGGATTGCAATTGTTCTACTTAGATGTCTATTTGCCATGCCCCTACTTAAAATTAGTTAAGGATATTTTTACCACTATAGTATCCGCAGTACTTACAAACAGTGTGGGGTTGCTTTTGAGCTTTGCACTGCGAGCAAACATTAAGCTCTGCAAGCTTAACTTTTTTCATTGCGCGCGCTCTGCGGGTTCTAGTTTTTGATCGTCGCTTTTTTGGCTCAGCCATAATATTCTCCTTTAATTACACTAAAAAATTTTAGCATAATCTGATAATTAAATCAATAACTATACAACAAAGTTAATAATTTTATCTTTAACAAAGACTACCTTTTTTGCATCTTGGTCTAAAATGGACTTCAATTTGTCATTTTCTGATATGATTTTTTTGACCTCATCTTCATTGCTATCGGCGAAAATCGAAACAATTCCCTTGGTTTTGCCATTTACCTGAACTATTACATTTACCTTTTCATCCTGACTTTCTGTAGCGCTTGGCCAACTAGCAAATTCAATACTGTCATTGTTGCCAATTTTCTCCCACAATTCTTGACTTAAATGTGGTGCAAATGGGTTTAAGATTTGCAAAAATTGCGAAAAAGATTTTACCGATACTTCTTTGCAATCCTTCAGATGATTGACCGCAATCATAAGCGTTGAAATTGCGGTATTAAATTTAAAATCTTCGATATCACTAGTAACTTTTTTAATAGCCTTGCTTATAGCTGAAACTGTTTTTGAGTCATCTTGAGCATCATTTTTAACAATATCTGAAATACTATAAACTTTTTCTAAAAATCTTCTAACACCCAAAATCGACTTACTGCTCCAAGGAATAGCATCGCCAAAAGGACCCATAAACATCTGATACACACGCAAAGTATCTGCGCCATATTCCTCAATAACTTCATCAGGATTTATTACATTACCCAAGGATTTACTCATTTTGCGTCCGTCTCCAGCTAGCACTAAGCCTTGATTGCGAAGTTTTTTAAATGGTTCACGAACGTTAAATGACAAAATATCCGACAAAGCCTTAGTCATAAAGCGAGCGTAAAGCAAATGAAGTACAGCATGCTCTGCTCCGCCAACATACAAATCGACCGGCATTAAGTTTTGAGCAATATCTACACTAAAAGCCTGGTCTGAATTTTGCGGATCCGTATAGCGCAAAAAATACCAACTAGAATCAACAAAAGTATCCATCGTATCAAATTCGCGCACGGCAGACTTACCGCAACTAGGACAAGCAACGCCTTCATTAAATGATGCGCTAGAAATCAGGGGGGATTGCCCAGTTGGCTTAAAATCTACGTCGTCCGGCAACTTAACAGGCAGATCTTCCTCTGGTACTGCAACTGGTCCGCAATCGCTACAATGAATTATTGGAATAGGCGCACCCCAATAACGTTGCCTTGAAACTAGCCAATCGCGCAAACGATAGTTAGTCTCCGACTTGCCAATATCTTGACCCGCAAGCCAGTCAATAATTTCACCAATAGACTCCAAAGCCTGCTTACCGTTCCAATCACCAGAATTTATTAGCTTGCCATCATCAAGATAAGGGAGACTCTCTTCCTCTGGCGCATCAATCACCTCAATTATAGGCAAGTCAAATGCCTTTGCAAAATCAAAATCTCGCTTATCATGAGCCGGTACTGCCATAATTGCACCTGTGCCATAGCTAGTTAGCACATAATCTGCGACCCAGACAGGCAACTCTTTGCCAGTTATCGGATGAATTGCCTTAACTCCCAATAATTCTATGCCGGTTTTTTCTTTTTCTTCAATTTTGCGTTCTAATTCTGTTTTTTTACCTGCTTCAACTTGGTACTTTTCTACCTCGCTGTAGTTTTCAATTTGTGACTTTAAGCTTGTAATAATTTTATGCTCAGGCGCCAACACCAAATAGGTCGCACCAAATAAAGTATCGGGTCTAGTTGTAAACACCTCGATTTTTTGCTCATTATTCTTTAGGCTAAAATTAACCAACGCGCCCTGAGATTTACCAATCCAGTTCTCTTGCATTTTTTTAATTTTCTCTGGCCAATCTAAATCTCCCAGCTCGCTCAATAACTCATCGGCATACTGTGTAATCTTAAAAAACCACTGCTTTAAAAGTTTTTGCTGAACCTTGCTACCACAACGCTCGCAAAGCCCATCTTTTACCTGCTCGTTTGCCAAAACAGTCTGACAACTTGGACACCAATTAACTGGCGCTTCTTTTTGGTATGCAAGGCCTGCCTTAAAAAGCTGAATAAAAATCCACTGCGTCCACCTGTAGTATTCGGGGCTCGAGGTATTTACTTCACGTGACCAATCAAAGCTAAATCCAATAGACTTTAGTTGTTTGGTAAAATTTGCAATACTTTTTTGAGTTGTTTGACTAGGGTAAATGCCAGTTTTAATTGCGTAGTTCTCTGCAGGCAAACCAAAAGCGTCCCAACCCATAGGATGGAGCACATTGAAACCTTTTGCCCTTTTGTAGCGCGACAAAATATCGGTCGCAATGTACCCTCGTGGATGCCCCATGTGCAAACCATCTCCAGAAGGATAAGGAAACATATCTAAGGCATAAAATTTTGGCTTCTTTGCATTTTCTCCGTCAATCGCAAAAGCAAAAGGCTTGTTTTCTTCCCAGATTTTTTGCCACTTTTTTTCGATTTCCTGATGGTTATACATTGTTTAACTTATGGCGTTGCGAAATATTATAAAACTTAGACTATTGCTCCTATAGCCCCTAATATCCTATTGCTCCTCTTAAAGGTTACGCTTTTGCTTCTTGAGCTTTTTTAAGTCGCAAGCTGGATAAAGGTATTATGGTGATTTTATCATCTTTTGCGCCAACTTCAACCTTTGAACCTTCAGGGAATTTATTTTCAATAATCATAAGCGCCAAAGGATCTAAAATTTCTTGCTGAATAACTCTTTTTAGTGGGCGAGCACCGAAGGCTGGATCGTAGCCTTTGTCGGCAATCAATGTCTTAGCCTTATCGGAAATTTCTAGTTCAATTCGGCGCTCTTTGTAGAGTCGATTTTTAACTTTCTCTAATTGAATATTAACGATTTGCGCAATTTCTTCTTTTTTAAGGCCATGGAAAATAATAATCTCGTCAACTCTATTTAAAAACTCGGGCTTAAAAAAGTTTTTAAGCTCTTCGCCAACTTTTTCTTTGATTGTTTCGTATTCTGCATCTTTATCGCTACGCTCGCTCGTACCAAACCCAATTGACCCTGAGCGCTTTTCGCTAGCATATTCTTGAATAATTGGCGAACCAATATTGCTAGTCATAATGATAATCGTGTTTTTAAAGTTAACTAATCTGCCCTTGGCATCCTTTAGATGACCGTCATCTAAAATTTGCAACATTAAGTTAAAAACTTCTGGGTGCGCCTTTTCAATCTCATCAAAAAGCAAAACAGAATATGGACGACGACGAACTTGCTCGGTAAGTTGACCAGCCTCTTCATAGCCAACATATCCTGGGGGAGAGCCAATCATCTTGCTAACTGCATGCTTTTCCATATATTCACTCATATCAACACGAATAATGGATTTTTCATCATTAAATAAAAATTCGGCAACGGCTCTAGCAAGTTCGGTTTTACCCACTCCAGTTGGACCTAAAAATATAAAAGATCCAATTGGCTTGTTTTCTTCGCCAATTCCAGCGCGTGACCGACGAAGCGCATTTGCAACCGACACAACAGCTTCTTCTTGTCCAATAATCCACCTCTTGAGCTCATCTTCCATTTTGGCTAGTTTTTCTGATTCGCTCTCAAGCATTTTATTGATCGGAATGCCTGTCCAGCGCGCAACAACTGCGGCAATGTCTTCCTCGGTTACTTCTTCTTTAAGAATTTTTCTATCTTTTTGAACTCGAGCTAAATCTTTTTGCAGGTCTTGACGACGCTTTTCAAGCTCAGGAATTTGCTGGTAACGAATGCGCGCAACTCTCTCTAATTCTCCAGAACGCTCTGCTTGTTCGGCATCAATTCTGGCAGCATCCAGCTTGCTCGAGATTTCGCGAAGTTCGGTAATAATTTCTTTTTCATTTTTCCAGTGGAGCTCAAGTTGCTCTGTGCTTTCGCGCAAATTTGATAACTCTTTTTGGATTTCTTCTAAACGCTCTTTGGAGTCTTTATCATCTTCGTGCTTTAAAGCTTCGCGCTCAACCTCAAGTTGCATAATTTTACGCTTGAAAGAATCTAGTTCTTCGGGCATTGAGTCAATCTCCATGCGGAGCGCACTTGTTGCTTCGTCAATTAAATCAATAGCTTTATCTGGCAAAAATCTGTCCGAAATATAACGGGCAGACAAATTTGCAGCCTCGACCAAAGCAGAATCAGTAATTTTTACACCGTGATGTACTTCGTATTTTTCTTTGATACCACGCAAAATAGCAATCGTGTCTTCAAGGGTAGGTTCTTTAACATTTACTGGCTGAAAGCGTCTTTCGAGGGCAGCGTCTTTTTCTATATGTTGCTGATATTCCTTAAGAGTTGTAGCGCCAATTGCACGGAGCTTTCCACGTGCCAAAGCAGGCTTTAATAAGTTAGCAGCATCCACTGCGCCTTCTGTTGCACCAGCGCCAACAATACTATGAACCTCGTCAATAAATAAAATTATCTCACCTGAAGCAGCTTCGATTTCTTTGACAATTGCCTTTAGTCTATCTTCAAACTCACCGCGAAATTTGGTGCCTGCAATCAACGACCCTAAATCCAAAGACAATAATTTTTTATTTTGCAGTGACTCAGGAACATCTTTGGCGACAATGCGCTCTGCTAATCCTTCGGCAACTGCAGTTTTACCAACTCCTGGTTCACCAATCAAAATCGGATTATTTTTAGTGCGACGTGACAGTACCTGCATAACTCGGCGAATTTCTTCGTCTCTGCCAATGACTGGGTCAAGCTTGCCAAGTCGCGCTTCCTGCGTTAAATCAATGGTATATTTTTCTAAAACTTGATATTTATTCTCTGGTGACTGATCGGTAACTTTTTGCGAACCCCGAACTTCTTTTAGTGCAGAAAAAGCATCTTCACGGCGCACTCCAAGCGCATTCAAAACTTGTTTGACGGGGGTATTGACTTCTAAAATTGCCAAAAATAAATGTTCGGTACTAATAAATTCATCGCCCATTTGAGAGGCTTCTTGTTCTGCATTCATTAAAACCTTACGTAATCCGTCCGAAATATAGACTTGCCCAAACTGACCTGAAGTGGAAGCAGTTTTTGGCAACAAGTCCAAAATTTGGTTGATGCGCGAACGAAGTAGTTGGTCAGAAACTTTTAATTTTTGCGTCAAAGGCTTTACAATTCCATCTGTTTGATCAAGTAGCGACAAAAGTACGTGCCCCACATCAACTTGCTGCTGCGAGCGCTCCATTGCAATATTTTGAGCAGCAAAAAGCGCTTCTTGAGTTTTGATTGTAAATTTATTTAAATCCATTAACAGCCTCCATAATAATTAGCATTCTTTTTTATTATAGCATGAGTTTTTGCCAGCCAAAAGCACAATCGAACCACTGCACCAAGCAATAATCGTAGTAACAATTAAAAATTCCGCACAAAATAAACTCTTAATCTTTCTTTAAGCGAATTGCTAAATTGTAAGTATCTAAAAGTTTTTCTACGCTCGACTCAATACTATACTTTTTGCCAACCTTTTTAGCGCCTCGCTTTAAGCGCGCTCGCAAACCTGGATTATTGATAATTTTGCGAATACCACCAACAAAATCTGCACGTGTATTCTTGGTAACAAAACCACTTACGCCGTCCTCTACAATATCTGCAGTTCCGGGAGCATTGACAACAACCGCAGGCAAGCCACTCACATGAGCCTCGATTACTACCAGTGGATGCACCTCACTCATAGAGGCTGTTACAAAAATGTCGCCTGCTGAATAAACATTTGGCATTTCGTCATATTCAACTGCGCCAAGCAAAAAAATCTGATCTTCCTTGCCAAGCTCTCTAACTAAATCTCGCGCCTCGTCTAGCTGAGGCCCCAATCCTGCGACAATAAGCTTTGGCGCTTCTTTAATCGAAGCAACAGATCTAATCAAAAACTCCACTCGCTTTTCCTGCGAAATTCTGCCCGTGTATATAAGCACTGGCTCTGTTTGACTAATGCCTAGTTTTTTGCGTAGTTCAACGCCGTTGCCCTTGCTAAATCTATCAATTTCTATGCCATTTGGCACGTGCATGATTGGAGTTTTAATCTTTTGCGCCTGCAATTCTTGCTGGGTGCTAACAGCTGGCGCAACCACAATATCACAATTATTTAAGAACTTGTGCAAATAGCTGGCTAAAGGTTTTTTGAGTGCGCCACCAACAACTGGCACATGATGAGTGTAGCTTAAATACTGAGTGTGATTTGTAAAAACAAAAGGCACGCCATTTGCTTGAGCCACTTTTTGACCCCACTTGCCCAAAGTAAACGGATGATGAGAGTGAATTATATCTGCCTTTTCCAAAAAAGGCCTTAAGTGAGACATTGCCGGGAAAGCCATCTGATAGCCAGAATTTCCTGGGAAAGGTAGGGCGGGCACATAATGCACTCGCTTGTCTTTAACACGCACGTTATGAGGATCTGGTGCAATAATATGCACATCATGACCTAAACGCTCAAGCTCATCGCGGATCATTTTCACGCAGTGCACAACTCCATTTTTAACAGGCAGATAGGCTTCAGTTAATAAAACAACACGCATTTTACTCCTTTAAATCAAGCTGGGTAATTTTAGTTTGATATTTTTTACTCCAAAATTTGAAAAATCGATTTTTTGATTGTAATTAACACTAATTTCTAGTGTATCATTATTTTTAACAAATTCGCACCCCTTTTGCTTGAGTGCAGTTTCTAGCTTTGGAGATTTGCCTACTACTGTATAAGTTTTTGAAAAAGGAGAGAGATTGAATTTTTGACGCTCCTGCAGAGATTTTTCAAGTGCGTCAGGATTGTTCGCCAAAATTTGCCACCACGAAGAATCTAAATTTTTTGTCTGAATAATCACTTGATGTAGCGATGCTAAATCTTTCACCATGCCAAGCAAACGGTAGGGCCTAAGTAAATCTGGCGACGACAATGGAGCATCTGCAAAGCCAAGTACAACCAAAGAATTCTCGGGAATTAACGACACTTCGCCTTCGGTAATTAAGTGGATATTTCGGGGAATTGCGCCAAACTCTTTTTTAAGTGCTCCTGCAAAAGCCTCAGTACCAATGCCAAAGCTTTGCAAATTATATCCCTTGCAATGCTGGCACTGCGTAGCGCTAACAACCAGTCCGCATTCTTGGCATTTGTTTTGTAGACCCAAAAATACTGGTGCCCTACAGCCCAAGCACTCTAAAATAGAGTCGCAATCCAAGCAACGCATTGTTCCACCAATTCCTTTACGCGGACAAATTATATAAATCGGTGTCTGCTGATTTTTAAGCGCAAAGTCGGTTAAGTTTGTTGATAATAAGCCCTTTTTAAGCTCGACAACTTCAATCGGCAAAGACTCTTGCGAGGATTTTAAGCGCTTTGCTCGTCCAGATCTTTCACTAAACAAAAGCTCCGGTGTAACAATCGGCGCGCCAAAAATCACATGTGCACCAAGCTTTTTTCTAAAAAGAGCCAAGCTTGCGCTATCTAAATATGGCCTTTGATCGTCTTTGTGCGCAAGACTTATGGGGTCATCTACAATAATTGTCCTCAAATTTTTACCCTGCCAACCAACAATTTTTCTGGTGCCTAATAAAATTGTTGTCTTGCCGGATAAAAAATTATTAAAAGTTTTAAGATCATGGGAACTATTGCTACCTGAATCCGCTAAAGCAAGATCGATATTTTGCGCCTTAAAAATTTGCACTAAAAAAGGAATATGTAATTGAGGTGCAACAATTAAAACCTGCGCCTTGGCGCGCCTTATAACTTCTACATACATCGCACTTCTTGATTTTAATGAACCATGCAAGTGAAATCTTTGAGTGCTTAAATTTTGAGCTGGGTCTTGACTAGCGGGAGCAGGGGAGAGACTACGCCTCAAAACTGGTGGCATCAGCCTAAAAATAATCACGCCAAGTGGCGCAGTAGTTGCCTTAGAAATAAGCTTAGCAAGACTTAAAGTAGTAATCGGCACCCAAGAGACGCAAATTATTTTTTCGATTGCTAGAATTTTTTTATTTTTTAACT
>CAZWUV010000032.1:0-7966 GCA_964636735.1 uncultured Candidatus Saccharibacteria bacterium
TGCTCCGCTAGGATCCTCGCCAATAAACTCACCATTTTTAACTCTGGCAATTAAATCAAATAAAATCTCTTCTGTATGTTTTTCAAAATCAATAATTCCCCATACAGAGTCAAATTTATCTTTATACTCTTGATGTAACTCTAGGCGTCGTAGCCTTCTTGCCACATCTCGATAGATGCAAGAATGCTGCAAGTCAACTACTTTAAAAGGCTTGCCATTGCGATCATATTTAAACTTAAAATCACACTCGCAAAGTATTGTTCTGCGAAACCGAAATATCTGGTTGTCATAAGAAATCTCTGCCCACGCTACCTCATGACCATCAATTAAGATACTGCGCAAAATCTGGTACCTTTCATTGCAATTCAATACTTCTAAATACTGTGGTAAAAAATCATTTATCACTTGCCAATTCTCTCTTACGTGTTGTTAAGGTAGGTCTAAGGTAGCAAGAAATCTTTAAGCGGTCAATCGCACTGCCTAGCAAAATATTGATTTTTCAGGTAAAAACCTGTAAGATTAAAAACACTCGTAATTGCACCTTGAAAAAATTGGAGGAAACATGACAAATCAGCAAATTCTAAGTGCAGTAGAAAATTACAGAAAATATTTCGAAGGTCGCAGAATAGAAAAATTTTCTTATCCGCACAACCACACCCTTATTCACACGAATTACGGACTAGAACATTGTCACGATATGCTTGATAAAATTGTTCAATTTGTTGAAAATGGTAAAATCGATAAAGCTTTTCGCTGGCTAGGATTTTTGCAAGGTGCGCTTTGGATGGCGCAAATTTATCCTATTGCGTACTTTAAAGACCAAAACCACAATCCGCAAAAATAACTAACAAAAAAATATTTTTACATCAATATCCCCTTTTAAGGGGATTTTTATTTGCCTTCGCTGAAAATTCTGCAAGAATAAAATTATGTCGAAGGAAAAACTTTTAGTTACAGTTTTACGGGTGCCAATGGATGTTGCAATGATTTTGCTAAGTTTTTATTTGGCATTTGCAGTACGTGGAGCGATTGCGCCGCTTTTTCATCAAGCATCAGTTTTTGATTTTTTAAAAATAATCCTAATTACTCTGCCTCTCTGGTTGCTATTTTTTACTTTAAGCGGACTCTATGATCTAAAAATTACCAACGAGGCAAAAAAAATATTTTTAGCTGTTTCGGCAAGCCTGGCAACCGTGCTTGCTCTGGGATATATGTTTCCTAATCCTTATTTTGACTGGGGTCTGCCAGACCCAATTTTTCCTGCAAAGCTAATCCCCTTCTTTGGTTGGATTTTTTCTTTAATCTTTGTCGCCTTTGGACGCCAAATTCTCAAAAAAATAGATGCAACTTTGTCACCAAAAACCCGCACCGTCATTGTAGGCAATAAAAAAAGTGTCCAAAAATTACTAAGCGAATTTAAGCATATTAATTCCTATCAAATTGTCGCCAGTGTCGGTAATTACAAATTTGGCGGAATTGCTTATTACAAAAACTGGGCAGATTTTACAGTCCGAGGAAAAATTAAAAAAGTAGACGAAATAATCATTGCCGACCCTGCGCTCCCCATAGAAGAAAAATTAGAAATTAAACATTTTGCAGATAAGAATTTTTGGCGAGTTAAGGTTGCTCCTGAAAGCATTGAGTTATCGAGTGCTCGATCAACTCTGACAACAATAGGCTCAATAGCGATTTTAGAATTACACCGAACTCCCCTATTTGGCTGGGGCATAATTTACAAACGATTTTTTGACATTGTATTTTCTGTACTTTGCTTGATCTTGCTGTCCCCTATTTTTTTACTGATTGCATTAACAATAAAAATCACATCACGTGGATCGATTTTTTATTCCCACCCCAGAGTTGGCGCAAATGGCAAACAGATTGCAGTTTATAAATTCCGCACAATGCAATTGAACGCAGACGAAAAGCTTCGGGCAATACTTCGTCAAAATTCAAAACTCAAAAAGGAATGGCAAGAAAATTTTAAACTCAAAAATGATCCTCGCATCACTCAAGTTGGAAAGTTGTTGCGCAAAACATCGCTAGACGAACTACCTCAACTTTTTAACGTACTAAAAGGCGAAATGTCACTCATTGGTCCGCGCCCCGTCAAACAAGAAGAGCTAGAAAGATACGGCAACAATCAATCAACTTTCTTATCCTTAAAGCCCGGAATGACAGGTCTGTGGCAGATATCTGGTCGCTCCAATATTTCTTATGATCAACGCGTCAATCTGGATATTTATTATGTAGAAAATTGGTCACCTTTTTTGGATTTTAAAATTTTAGTGCTAACTATTCCCCGCCTTTTCAAGGACGCATACTAAGCTCAAGCAAATAGTAACTGTGGATAAGTTGTGGATAAGTCCAACTCTTCACTGTAAACAAAAACAAAAAGACCCGTCAAAAACAAGGTCTTTTTGTTGATTACAGCAAAAACTATTTGCTGGATTTCATCATCATACTAAATGCCATATATAGAGCGGAAAGACCAACTAGGTCATAAACCACCATGGTTGCTGTGCTATCAGCGCCAAACATAGAAGTAACTAAGTTGTAATCGAAAAATCCGACCAAACCCCAGTTAATACCTCCGATTATGACTAATACCCAAGTCAACCAATCAAGCCAGTTCATTTTCACTGCAATCACCCCCTCTCTATTTGATTTGAAATGTTAAATTTATTATAGCACAAACTATAAAACAAAACACAATATGTGGTATAATTGCTTTAAAGCTAAGAATGCAAGATTCTGGACAATGGAGCGCTTTTGGCCTCCACTTCCAAAATGACAAGGAGTTAGTATATATGGATTTGTATTTTGAAATCAACCTAGGAGCAGTTTTTACAGCAGGCATTTTGGCTCATTTATTGGGAATGCTTTGGTATTCTAAATATCTTTTTGGCAATACACTAAACAAAATCAATCATACCAGTCATCCCAACATTGCCAGTATCTCAGGCGACCCAATTGCTTTACCCAAAAAACTCAACAAAATCTTCTTAGGACTTTTTTGGATAATCGTGGCTTACATTGTTGCTTATTTTATACAGCTCTACGGAGCAACCACCACAACAAGTAGTGCAAAACTAGGCTTTATGATTTGGCTTTTAGTGGCAAGTTCAGGTGCCACGAGTGTTTACTTTGAAAATAAAAACTTTAACGCCTTTCTAATCCGTGTTGGGTATTATTTGATTGCAATTGTTGGTATGGCTATCTTATTATCATTTTGGCATTTTAAATAGACACGTATAAATAAAAAGAAAACCCCGCTTTAAGCGGGGTATATTTATGGTCTTGGAATATGATTAGGGCGAGCAAGTCGCCACGCCTCATATTGATCTCTAATTTTTAAATTAGATTTTTGAAAAAAATCTGGATCTTCTTTTTGACCCATAATTGTTACAGTTACTTCTGTGATACGAGGCTTTTCGCCTTTTTTAAATACCATAGAAGCCACCTTGACTTCGACATAGTTAGAATCCAAATCAAGCTTCATTTTGTTGCGCTCAAACGAAGACTGTTGTTTAAGTGTGCCGATTTGCACTCCTATACAAAGCCCTCTACCAGGCACCCATTCTAAGAAAATTTCCGTAGTGTGAAAATTCCCCAAAAACACCAGCTGACCGCTTGTCATCTTGATAGCATTTTCAACTCGAATTGATCGAGTTTTGGTGCCACCCATATAAGGGTGGAGCAAGGGAATTTCAAGCCCAGAAGACAACTGATATGCTCTATTGACCTCAAGGCGCACAGCCTTTTCATTGACAATACCTAAAAGCAATCTAATGTCACCAGACAAATTGATGCCTTTTTGAACAAAATAATCGCTTAAGCTTGTCAATAAATAAAACTCCAAATCCCTAGAAAATGTTCCAAGAACATCATTCTGATTGGCTTCATTCCAAGCGTCATGATTGCCGGGAATGTAAATTAAAGTTACTAGGCACTTTTCGATGAGCTGATAAATCTCTTTCTGAGAGCAATCCTTTAGGTCGTATTTTCCCATACGCTCCCTAAAAACTTTCATCATTGCCTCACCAAAAAGCCAAGCTGCCCAACTTTGCTGCCAAGTATAGTTTACAGCAAACAGATCGCTCGAACTCAAAGAGCCATCTTCTCGCAAATTATGCTTTAAGCCCTCGGCAATGTCTCCTGGACAAACAAGGTACTGCGCATCACATTCAAGCATAGATTTTGGAATATCATCTAAAATCCACGACAGATTAACGGTTTTACAACCTATGTGCGGACAACATACTCCCAATAAAGAAGTTTCTTGGCGCGTTTTTTTCACTCTCTTTGGTACTCGATACCTAAGCGAACGCTGAAACCATTCTGTATTAAAAAAATACTTTGTCGAAACTTCACCATATTTTAAACCAGGCCAAGATTTATTCGCTCTTTTCTTTAAAAGATCGTCTAGGGCTTCCTTTATCTCTTTGCGACTATAGCCACCAATTAAATCTTCAAAGCCACCCAAAGGTTGCGAGCGCTTTTCTTTTAAGACTTTGATGATTTTTCTTTGCAACTTAGTTGAATTCGATGGAGGCTTAACATAGCTCAATTCTTTTTCTACGAGCTCTTTAAAGTCATACATGGTAGCCGTAACTTCACTGATGTTTTCTGACCAAAATTTTACAACTACCACACCAATACTTCGCTCAGCATGCTTTTTTTCGCCGATACTGCAAAGTCCGGGCAATACAAGTCGAGGCTTGCCAGTTTGCGAAGAAGGTCCGGGGTTTAATAGAAAGTTGGCAAAGCAACCTACTACATTAAAATCTCCTAAAGAACCTGCATTTTCTAAGATACTGTCTGGCTTCGTAGAAGCATAACCAGTACCTAAAAAAGATTTTGTGGGATTATAAAGACCCAAATTAATTTCTGCGCCACGCAAAAATTCTATGATTGAGCCATTACCGCTATCTTGATCCCAAATCACAATATCTTCTCTTAATTGCGCCAAAGATCTTGCAATCTCGAGCCCCAAATCGCTATCATGCGCTGGCGCTGGCGAGGTTAAAATACAGATCTTTTTACCCTTCATAACGGGTAATTTTTTGGCAAGATATCGGGCATACCGAGTCTTTCCTCGGCGTTCAGCAAGATGCTTTTCGTCGCCCTTTAATCCAACTAGAGTGCTATCGATTTGCTTTTTAAGCGCTTTGCTAGCAATTAGCCCACCGCACAAAATTACAAAATCAACATCAGCGCTCATAAATACTTCAGCTGCCTTATACCACAACCCTTCTCGATAGCCGTAACTACCAAAGTTAAGAAGCGACATAAAACCAACTGTTAGCCTTGGCTTTCTTGATTCCATTTCATCTTCCTCCTTTTTCATGTTCAATAACTCTAAATAAACGCTAGCATAGTTTTTTGGATTGTCAAAATTTATGCTTTGGCGCAATGATTTTGCCTCTTTTTAAATTATTGCTATAATAATTTTATCTAGTTTAACTCAACAAATTTTATGGAAGGTATTACTAGAATTGTTAGAATTACAAATTCTCGTCGGTTAGCCGATAGAGTTTTGATTGTCCAAATTAAAGAGCCCGACGAACCCATACTAGAGAAATTAGGCAAACTTTTTGCAATTGTCGAGATTGAGTCTCCCCTATCCGAAAATCGTCAAATCGCACAAACAATCATCAATACTTTGTCGCGTAATTATTTTACCGAAAAAGCCAAAGATCCAAGCGAACAATTCGAAAAAGCCATTAAGCACGTCAACAAAGAACTCTACAAAATCACCAAAAGCGGCGACAGCGATTGGCTGGGTAAAATCAATGCGATTTTAGGATTAACTATTGATGATGCAATTCATCTTTCTAGTACCGGAAAAGTAAGCGCATGGGCAATCCGCAATCAAACCGATAGCCCGATTTTAGACGGCGACGACCACACCCACTCACCAGAGAAAACTTTTTCGCATATTATTTCTGGCTCTCTAGAATCAAAAGATATTTTGCTTTTTGCTAGCTCTGGATTACTTGACCTAGTTAGCCCAAGCACCCTAAAAGGAAATGTGTTTGGTAGCGAGGATTTGCTGACAGCATCAATGCGTTTTGGACAGATTTTGCGTGCCAAAAAAGGCTTTTGGGTAAATGGAATTCTTTTGGATTTTCACTCTTTTAAAGACGCATCCGAAATTGCCACAATAAAAATCCCCGAAACAATTTATTTGGACTCTGGGTCAAATTTTGACCTAAAAATCTTAACTGCTAGCACAGTTAAAGCTACCAGCAAAAGCTCTAAAAGAGTGGGTTATGTGCTAAAAGGCTGGAGTAGCGAGTTTAAAACTTTTGTAGATAAAAGCGTCATTCCTGCCAACAAAAAAGTTTTTTCTAGCCTAAAATCATTTGCCATAAGTAGTGGACAAACCATCAAGCAAAGCGCGACCGATGCTCAGGCAAAAATAAAAGACTTGCAAAAGGCAAAAGCTATCTCGGCAAAAACCCAAGTTGCTCCAAGCGCCCCTATTGAGCCGATTACCCCACCTGTGGGCAAAGCAATTGATGGCGTAAGCGGTGCTAGCGAGGGAGCAAGCTTAATTGGCAAAAATTTAATTACCAATGCGCCACTTAACCCCACCAACAAACCAGCAAAAAATGCTTCCCTTAAATTCTCAATGCCCAAGCCATCAATCAAGATCAATTTGGAATTTTTCAAAAATAAAATTCAAGATGTTAATTTTTTATGGAAAAGCTTGGCCGTACTACTTATCGGCTTGCTAATTTTTAGCCTTAGCTCGACAATTCTAAATAGCGAAAAAAATACCCACAATGCGCAACTTGCCAGCGAGATCAATGCGCTTTCAAATAAGCTTGACGAAGCAAGCTTAGCAATTGCAATGAGTCAAAAAGAGCTCGCCAACACAACTCTCGAAGAAATCCTTCAAAAAGCTCCTGAATTTTTGGAAACCGAATATAACGATCAAGCGCAAGAGATTGTTGACCGTGCCGAGAGTATGATTGAAGAGCTAAATGGTATAACTAGAGTTGAGCTAGGTAATCCCCTGTTTGAAATTAGCGACGGCAAAACAATCAGTGTGGCTGGTGAGCTGATTTTTGCATCTTCTGGTAGTGAAATTGCCAAGTACAATCAAACAACTTCTGAAAGCAACAAGAGTGATTTTTCAAATTCCATTTTAAGCTCTACTTTTTATGGTGATAATTCATTTTTAGCCTACGAAAATAATCAAGTTTATATTGTCTCTGATAGTCTTGATGTTAAAAAACCAACCACACCCGACAATTGGGAGCAAGGACTAGCGATTGCCAGCTTTGGCGCCAATGTTTATATTTTATCTCCAAGCGATAACCAAATTTGGCGATATGCATCAAGCGGTGATAATTTTGGGGGCAAAACCGAGTACATTCAAGACGACTCAATTATTAGCGATAGCATTGACCTTGCAATCGATGGCAGTATCTACGCTTTAAAATCAACTGGCGAAGTAGTTAAATTTTTCCAAGGTGTGGGCGAACCGCTTAATCTTGTCGGACTCTCTGGTCAGCCAGAGCTCAAGCTAAGTAATGTTAGTGCAATCATAACAAGCGCCAATCATACCAATCTATACATTTTGGCAGACAATAAAATTTATGTTTTTAGTAAAGACGGCGCGCTAATTAAAACTCTTCGCTCGCCAGCTAATGTTATAGATTTTGCTGTTTCTGACGATGAGAAATCTGTGTTTATTTTGTCTGACGGAAAAGTATTTGGGGTTAATTTGTGATATAATTTTAGAGAATAGAGAATTTAGTAGATAGCAGTTAGTAGATAGGGGTACCAAATCCTAGCTACTATCTACCAGCTACTTCAAACTAAGGAAGGGAAATGTTAGATAAAAAACAAAACAATTTACAGAGCACTAATTCTCACTCCTTTGCCAATCGAGAGAGAGAGAGAGAGAGAGAGAGAGAGTAATCCTCGCCTAAGTAAGCGAGACGTTTTACGG
>CAZWUV010000033.1:0-7477 GCA_964636735.1 uncultured Candidatus Saccharibacteria bacterium
GCCATCAGCACCCACTGAGCAGTTTTCTGGTCCTCCTCCGGTTGGTTCTAGCGATACGACAACAAGAAGTTCTGCAGGTCAAATAAGTGCTGATCCTGCGAGCCTAGGGTCTGACGCCAAGGGATCTCAAGGCACAACCCGAATTTTTGGTGTTGATAATGAGAATTCGGGTAGAAAAGTGATATTTTTTTGGTTTTTAATCGGAGCGATTATTTTTGGAGTTGGTTTTTTTGCTAATTTTCAGACATCAAGTGTTCGTGCCAAAGAGGCTGGTTTTTCTAGTCAAATTGAGCAAGCGCAAGCCAGACTAGCAAGCGGAGACCTCGACGATACGATTGCGCAACTTCAAAGAATTGCCCGACAACAGTCTACTTATATAGACTTTGTTGATAACTCGATTATTTGGTCGCAAATTTTACTAGAGTTTTCTAATAGAGTTCCGCAAAATGTCAGAATTACCGAAATTTCGTTTTCTGAAAATCGTAATTTAATGGTGCGAGGCACAGGATTAAAATATCTTGATGTGGCAAATTTATCTGTTGCTTTAAAAGCATCACCAATTTTTGAGGACGTTAATATTGTAAATTCTTCTCAGTCTACTGGATCTTCTGGCGTTGCGATCAACTTTGATATGCGTGCCACCTATAAATCAGTAACAAGGAAAAATGTAGCTGGATTACTTGAAGGCTTAGGTCAGCCTTCTGGCAATAATCAGGCCTCTGAAGATCAGCAACCATAATTTATTTGTAAGGACAACTATGGCAATTCAAGAACAAAAAAGAAGAAACGATTTACTCTGGATGATTTTAGGGATAACTTTTGTGATTGCAATTGCTTATTTTTATACTTATCCACAAATTCAAAATTGGCAAACTGCTTTGATTACTGCAACTGCCAAAGAGCAAGATGCTTTAGCAATTACAGAAAAAATTAGCATTACTGAGTCCAAAAAATCAGAGCTGGCAAGTAATTCAGGCATCACAAATCAGCTAGATCTAGCTGTCCCTCCAACTCAAGCAGAGGATGATTTTGTTGCCACCATTGAAAGCATTGCAGAAAGTTCTGGAGTAACAATAAATTTCTTTCAGCCAAATTCGAACTCAGACGGATTAGAAGCTTCCTTAAATATCAATGGTTCATTTTTAGGAATCGGACTTTTTTTGCAGGATCTCCACAAGAATTTAAGGCCAGTTAAGGTGACAAATGTTAGAATAACCAGTGTATCAGCAGTAGAAGGCGCAGCATTGCTTGGTGCAACAATGGATATAGTCGCTGCAACTTTGGGTGCACAAGGAGGAACAAATGGACAGTAAGGCTTTATTGTATTCAGTTATTATTTCGCTAGTAATGTTTGCGCTAGGTGGATTTTATATTTTTAGTGCGACTAATTTAAATAGTTTATCTAGTCAAATAACTAGTAAGCGTCAATCTTTGCAACCCGTTCCGTCGGTTGATTTTTCTCAAATCAATAAGCTGGGAATTTTTGATCGTGAAGAATTTTTTGATCTACCTATAAATATACTGGAATTGAGTTTGGGCAAAGAAGATCCATTTGCAAATTAATTTAAGCTTTAAAAATAAAAATTATGGCTAACGAAGACAAAAAAATTTTAGAAGAGCTCGCTAGGGCAGAACAAGAAGCAAAGTCATTCAATATGCAACTTGCTCGAGTTGACGACAAAACTCCAAGCCCCGAGGCCTTAAGATTGATTGATAAAAAACTTGCCCTAGAATACAGGCTTGTTCCCTTGTTTTTAAAAGATAAAAAGCTATCAATCGGTTTTGCAGATGTATCACTGTTTAAAAATCCAATGCCTGAATTTTTGGTCTCTTTAAGAGATCAGTATGAGTTGGAAAAATATGTCATTATCTCAAGCGATTTTGAAGAAGCAGTAAAAGCTTACGGCGAAATTAAAATGCCTGACACTGATTTAGCGCCTCAGGAAACAGGGAGCGCAACAAAACCCACCAATCAAGCTCAAGAGGGCGAAACTGAGAATCTGGCAGATAGCGACAGGGCCAAAAAATCACCTGATTTAGATACTCAGAAAGTGTCGTCCGCAACTCCTATTAAAAATTGGCCTACAGTAGACCTGTTGAGCCTTGAAATCCCTAAGGAAACTCTAGAAAGATTTCCAGAAGAAGTTGCTAAAAAGTACTCAATGGTAGTTTTTGAGGTGGGGCAGGGAGGTAAATTTGTTAAAGTGGCATCCATCAATCCTAATGATCCAAGGGTTCAAGGGATTGTTAGTTTTGTCGAGAAGCGCAACAAGATCAAGGTTGAGCTTTATCAGGCCGATCAATCTCAGATTGCAAAGGTGCTGACGGGGTATGAGGCAGAAGGCTACAAGCCAAATGACAACAAGGAAGACAAGGGTATTACAAAACAAACACCAATAGAAAATACGCCCACAGATTTTTCTGCTAATTTGACGGCCAATGACCAAGCAATTCCTGAGCCTGTTGAGGAGTCAAAATTAAGTCCCGAAGGAGGTGATTTGTCTAGTTCGGGTATTAGCATTCAGCGCTCTGGCGTAGATAGATTGAAGCAGATTGCTGATGAAAATACACGGGTAAATTCAGATTTCAGTAATCAACAGCCCGCCCAAAACTCATCAGAGGCTACTCAAAAAATAGATCCAGTAAATAACTCCGCGCCAAATCAAGTCATCGCACCATCTGCCCCAATCGATATATCAAGTAGCTCTCAAGCTTCTGCTCCTGCTAAAAATATTGCTATTCCCAACCCAAGCTCAACCCCTGTTGGTCAATTTGCAGATCTAGATTTGGATAGTCAATTAAATGGCGCAATTACTAACGAGTCGCAATTAGAAGATGTGCTAAAAACCGCTATGGCGCCTAAGATTGTTGCAGGAATTGTTTCGTATGCTGTTTCTAGGGAAGTGTCGGATATTCATATTGAACCTTTAGAAGATAGCTTGATGTTGCGCTACAGAATTGATGGTGTTTTACAAGAAATTGCCAAGATGCCAAAAAATTTACTGGCACCAATAATTTCTCGTATCAAGATTTTGTCTAATTTAAAGATTGATGAAATTCGCTTGCCTCAAGATGGACGTTTCTCTGCCAAAGCCTCAGACCAAGAAATTGATCTTCGCGTATCCACTTTGCCAGCTGTTTTTGGCGAAAAGGCAGTGCTCCGTATTCTTAATAAAACTACGGGCGTGAAAGAAATAGAGGATTTAGATTTTTTTGATACAAATTTAGATAGAGTAAAAAAACCTCTAGAAGAGCCATATGGAATTATTTTAATTACTGGACCTACTGGCTCAGGAAAATCCACAACTCTTTACGCAATGCTAAAGCGACTCAATACTTCAGAGGTTAACATTGTTACGCTCGAAGACCCAGTTGAGTATCAAATGGAGGGTATCAACCAAACCCAAGTAAAAGACAAAATTGGATATAGTTTTGCTGATGGACTTCGCTCGATTGTTCGTCAAGATCCCGATATTATTATGGTGGGAGAAATTCGCGACAAAGAAACAGCAACTCTTTCAACTCAAGCCGCTTTAACTGGACACTTAGTTTTATCTACGCTTCATACCAATAATGCGGCAGGCGCAATTCCCCGCTTGATTGATATGGAGGTTGAGCCCTTCCTATTGTCATCGTCAGTTAACTCAATTATTGCGCAAAGATTAGTTCGAAAACTCTGCGAAAACTGTAAGCAGCCAGCAGATGTTCCCACAGAAACTCTCGAAAAAGTAAAGCAAATTTTAGCAGGCAGTAAAGCTCCTGAAGCTTCAAAGGCTTTGTCGGAGGAGCTAAAATTCCACAAGGCGGTTGGTTGCGATGTCTGCAAATCTGGATTTAAAGGAAGAATTGGTATTTTTGAGGTGCTTACTATGAGCGAAAATCTTGCTTCGCTAACTGTTAAAAAGGCGATTACTTCTCAGCTAGATGAAGCTGCCAGAGCAGAGGGTATGGTGTCGATGCGTGTTGATGGAGTCTTAAAGGCTTTGCGCGGGTTTACCACGCTAGATGAAATTCTTCAGGTAACCGCAGACTAGGAGTATTATGGCAAAAGAATTATTATTTAACGATCACATAACAAAAATCTTAGACTATGCTAAGGATCAAGGCGCTTCGGACATACACTTAAATGTAAACGTTCCACCTGTTTTTCGTATTGATGGCAAGTTGCGAGCTATGCCTGATGAGGCAGGATTAACCTTGGACGCAATTCAAGCTGACGTTTTTTCCACAATGCGAGATTCTGACAGGACAAAACTAGATAAAGATTTGCAGGCAGATTTTGCTTTTTCGTATAGTGATTTGCGTATTCGAGCAAATGTGTTTTTTGAGCGAGGCAATTTGGCTGCGGCGTACAGGCTTATTCCAGCAAAAGTTCGAACAATGGAGCAGTTGGGATTGCCTGATATAATCAATAATTTAATTAGTCACAAGCAAGGCTTTGTTATTGTGACTGGTCCTGCTGGCCATGGAAAATCAACAACCCTAGCGGCAATGCTTGATAAAATAAATTCAGAAAGATCAGAGCATATTGTTACCATCGAAGACCCAATAGAATATATTTTCGAAAACAAAAAGAGTATATTTTCGCAGCGTGAAGTAGGCGAGGACGCACCAAGTTTTGACAAAGCTTTATCTGCTACACTTCGTCAAGATCCAAATGTTGTTTTGGTTGGAGAAATGCGAGACCTAGAAACAATTTCTTCTGCACTAACTGTTGCGGAAACAGGCCATTTAGTTTTTGCTACATTACATACTAATTCAGCATCACAAACAGTTGATAGAATTATTGATGTTTTTCCGGCTAGCCAACAAACGCAAGTTCGAGCGCAGCTAGCTGGTAATTTGCGCGCAGTAATTTCCCAAAGGCTAATTCCCAAGTTAAATGGTGGTATGGTGGCAGCGGTGGAGGTGCTTTTGGCAAATAGCGCGGTAAGAAGTATGATTAGAGAGGGTAAAACTCATCAACTTGATAATGTCTTGCAAACAAGTGCTGCCGAAGGCATGGTTGGATTAGATAATTCTTTGGCAAACTTAGTAAATGCAGGTGAAATTACTCTTGATGATGCTCTGCAGTGGGCAGTTGATCCCAAGCAATTAAAGATGGGAATTTATGGACAATAAGATAGTATTGAGTATTTAGCATGTAGTGATTTGACATTTTTTATAAAATCAAAAAACAATGAACTTAAATTTCAACATCGAAAAAATTGAAATCTTTAATAAAATCTCTGGTCGAGACAAGGCCTTTTTAGCTCGTCAATTGTCAACAATGCTTGCTTCTGGATTGCCTATCAATAAATCAGTAGGAATTTTAATTGCCCAAGAGCGTAATCCCAAACTTAAAAAGATTTTAGTTGATGTGCAAAAAGATTTAGAGGCAGGTTTGGCTTTTTCGGCATCAATTGCCAAGCACCCCGAAGTTTTTGACAGGGTTTTTATCAATATTGCTATTTCTGGTGAAGCAATCGGCAACTTGTCGCAGGTACTAGAGCAGCTTGCGGATCAAATGGAGCGCAGTGTTGATTTTAACTCCAAGGTGCGTGGCGCCTTTGCTTATCCTGCTTTTATTGTCGCAGTTATGGTTATTGTTGGTTTTATTATGATGATTTTTGTAGTGCCTCAGCTCCAAACAATCTTTGACGACTCTGGTGTAGAATTGCCATTTGCAACACGCATCGTTGTGGCAATGTCTGGATTTTTGAGTTCTTATTGGTATTTAGTGATTATTGGATTTGTCGCCTTAGCTATAGGTATTTGGACTTATTTTAGGTCAAAGGCAGGCGAGAGAGTTTTTGATAAAGTCAAAGTTCATCTGCCATCAAGTCTGGGTTATGATATTTACATGGCGCGCCTTGCCAGAACGCTCGGAATGCTTATCGAGGGAGGAACTCCAATTATCGAGGCGCTAGACGTTACTTCGACGGTTATGAATAATGTCTACTACAAAGATTTGCTTCAAAAATCTATCGAAGAAATTAAAAAGGGTACACCACTTTCTGCAACTCTTGGACAAACTTCGTTGGTGCCAGCCTTGGTTTATCAGATGGTCGCAGTGGGCGAGCAAACAGGTCAGTTAGATCAAATTTTAAACCGACTAGCTATTTATTATGAAGATGCTGTTGATACAAAGCTTAAAAATATCGTCGCCTTGGTTGAGCCAATAATTATTGTTACTATTGGTATAGCAGTTGGATTTTTAGTTTATTCAATTATTGTGCCGATTTATAATATTGCACAATTTTAAAAATAGAATATAGGATATACTAGTTAGTAGACTGGGATTTATCTTTGCCTATAGCTACCAGTTACTATCTACTAATTCAAAAAGGAGATTTATGTTTCAAAAAATTTCTAAATCCGCAAAAGGCTTGCTGGGCAACGCACGGGGTTTTACCTTGGTTGAACTTCTAATTGTGATTTCGATTTTAGGCATCTTAACTACCCTAGTTATGGTTAACTTGGGTGGAGCGCGTGGTAGTGCCAGAGACGCTCAACGTATGAGCGATCTTAAAACAATTCAAACTGCTCTAGAGGCGTACTTTAATGATTATGGATGTTATCCTGCGCAAGGCTCAGCGGATTGTTTGGAGAAAGCAAATTGGTCGGGCACTGTTGAGAGTAATGATGAGAGCGGATGGAATGTTTTAGAGAGTGCCTTAGTGCCACGTTACTTAGCTCAAATTCCTGAAGACCCCTTAAATTCTGAAAATTTTTACTACGAGTACGGCAACGTAGGCAAGTCAAGCAATGTCGGCTATGATTTAATTGCTAGATTTGAAACCAACCATTCAGAAAGGTGCGAAGTAAAGAATTATACGCTGGGATTAGATGGAGCAATGCCATGTAGTGAGAAGGGGTTAAATTCATACGTTATTTCTGAGCGTCTGGTTAGCAGGTAATGTTTAATCTGTGGAAAACCTTTCTAGACATCTATGTCAAATAAATGATATATTTAACTAAATAATTTTAAAGGAGGAAAATGACAAAAAGTTTATTAAATAAACTAAAAAGCCAAAAAGGCTTTACTCTACTAGAGCTCTTAGTGGTAATTGCAATTATTGCAATTTTGGCAGCAGTTGTAATTGTTAACTTAAACTCTGCTCGCACTAGTGCAAATGACGCAAAGGTTCAGTCTGCTGTACAAGGCCTAGGTCAAGCATTTACTTTGTATGCTGCGCAAAACAATCAAGCAGATCTAGATAGCAATGAGAATGCTAGATTAGTATCCGATAATCCTCAAGAAATCCAAAAACTAACTTCCGCAGGAATTTTGCCAGAAATTCCTGTGCATCCAGTTACCGCTTCAGAAGGTTATCAGTTTCGCTCAAGAATTGGTGATAGTGGTGACTTAGAATTTATTATCTGGGGCCAATTATATTCTGGTGGCAAAAATGGTGATAGTTGTTTTATTGCCTCTAATAATGTTACCAAAGAGGGTAACTGTGTTTCGGACACCCAGTTTTAGTTGATTGAGTGA
>CAZWUV010000034.1:0-7388 GCA_964636735.1 uncultured Candidatus Saccharibacteria bacterium
AATTCAAACATACTGTCAGCAAAAAAGAGGCCTCGGCCTCTTTTTGTTTGCGTATTTACTTCTGAGTAACACGGTTTACGATTTTTTCAAATTCTGCTGGGTAGTCTTTTGCTAGAGTAGAAAGGATTTTTCTGTCTAGCTCAATACCTTTTTCTTTGAGCATTGGAATAAACTTAGAATAAGTTAAGCCATGTTGCCTGAGCGCAGCATTGATACGAATAATCCACAATTGGCGGAAGTTTCGCTTTTTGGCGCGTCTATCCTTGAAAGAATTATGCATAGCACGAAGCAAAGCTTGGTGCGCTAAACGAACTAAATTTTTTCGTCCATGCTTGTAACCCTTGGTGCGAGCAAATAAATTTTTTCTCTTTTTTCTAACTTGTGTCCCTCTTTTAACTCGTGGCATATTTTACTCCGAATACTTTATATCAATTAACGATTATATGGTAAATTTTTGGCAATGTTCTTGTTTTCTGCTTTAGAAATGCGCTGACTTTTGCGCGAAGATTGCTTGGTGCGCTTTGATTTGCCAGTTGTGCGATGTTGCGCGCTCATCTTCATAGCTTGGTATTGACCTGATTTTGTTTTTTTGCCAATACGCTTAGCAACCGACTTATTTGTTTTTAACTTCATGATTTTAATCTTTTAAATTTATTCTTGTTGGTTTCTTTTTAAAAAGGCTGTTATGCTTCCTTGACGTTTTTCGATTTTTTCTAAAATTGCTCCAATTTCACTGGCAAAGTTTTTGACCTTTTCCGCTGCTTGATCTGCGTAAAGATTTTCTCGACCCCGCAAGCGCATAAAAACTTTTACATTGTGACCTTTTTCAAAAAACTTTTTTGCTTTGCGGGCTTTTGTTTGTAAATCGTGCTCTTCTATGTTTGCAGATAGCTTGATTTCTTTTGTTTCGCTGGAGCGCTGTTTGGCGCGTTGCTTGCGTTGTAGTTTTTGTTTTTCGTAACGCTCTTTGTTGACATCAACCATCTTAACAACTGCTACGCCTTCTGGTCGCTCGCCAACTTGCACTAAATCAAGTTCTTGCTCTACAGCCAAAAAGAAAGCCTGTTCACGGCTTACTTCGCCCAAAATGTTCTTATTTTGATCAATCAAAAAAACTTTAGGCGCGGTAATCGCTTCATTAACTATTTTTGCCTTACTTATTTTAACTCCTAAAAAGAATACTAATTAAGTTAAAAACCTAAAAATTAGGCTCAGATGAAATTCTATCACGTTTTACAATTAATTTCAAGCAATTGGGGATAACTTGAGTTGCCAAGGGTGTCCGAGCGATGACTTCGTCGCCTACAAAGACGGGGTTGGTGCCCCCAACTTGAATCGAGAAATTTTGCCCATTAAACTTGGAAACGGTCGACTTGACAGTAGGATTTTTTTTATCCAAAAACCAATTCCAAGCTTTTTCTAAAATATCATGATTTGCCTCGTTGCTTGTGATTGCCAAATTGCCATTGCCAGTTAGCACGATTTGTGAACAAGTCGACTCTATAGAAGCATCGTTGATTTTAACTCTGGCAAGTGTTGGGGTATTAAAATTGATGACCGCTTTTGTAAAAAAGTACTTATTTGGCTCAATCCGCATCACGCTTACTTCTTTAACTAAACGATATTTTAAGGCTTCTACGGCTTCTTCGATGGACGATGTGCCGTTTATGGGTTTCATAAAATCCGGCTCAAAAATCGGCAATGCGCCTAAAGTGTACGATGTACCTGCAAGCAAAATTCCTAATTTATTGATTAGGCGCTCGCTTCCCATTCCAACAATCGTTGAATATTTTTTAGCCACACCTAACTCTGCCAACTCTTCAATTGACCGTGCTGCTGAAACTTCGGCAAATTCCCCCGAAATCCCTAGCGAAGTAAGGATTTTTTTTGTATTCAAAATCGCCCGTTGCCCAGCATTCGTTTTTGCTCCCTCGGTAATGTAATAATACATTGAATGCGGTTTATATGAGGATTTCTAAATTAGTCTTCTAGTTCAAAAGTTGGGGCAGTCGCTGGCAAACTTTCTTTTGGTAAAGATTCTTTGGTGCCTGCTTTTTTAGCTTTTGCATCGTCTTTTTTGGCTCGACCAAAATCTTCTGCTGGCAAAGCATCAACAACGCCTTCGGTCATTTGGCACTTACCATTAAAAATAGCACCTGACTTAATAACAAGATCTTTTGTTGTGATTGAGCCGTCAATTTGGCCAGTTGCCAAAAGCTCCAGCTTTTCAGAAGCTGAGATTGCACCCTCGACAATACCGGCAACACTTACTAGCTCTGCCCGAATTGGACCTTTAACTTTGGCGGTCTCAGAAACTGTAACCATTTTATCGGATACAACTTCTCCTTCTACGGTGCCATGAATAATAATATCGTTAACATCCTGAATGGTTCCAGTTAGCTTAACGTTATTTCCCACCACGGTGCCTGGGTTCATAAGGCTATCGGTGGTTGCAGAATCGTTGTCAAACATTTGCCTCCCTTAAACTCCTGCCCCATAGAGTAATTATTATTTATAATTGATATTTACAATTACGCTAACAAAATAATTGCTAGTGTGCAACTATTGCATTTTTTAAAAAAATAAGTTAAGATATGCGCAAAATTATGACAAGAAAAAATAAACATATTATCGTTAAAGGCGCTCGGGTTCACAACCTAAAAAATGTTAGCGTTAAAATTCCACATGGCAAAATCACTGTCATCACTGGCCTATCTGGATCTGGAAAATCCTCGCTAGCATTTGATACGATTTTTGCCGAGGGTCAGCGTCGCTACGTAGAATCTTTATCTAGTTATACTAGGCATTTTTTTGATAACTTGGCAAAACCAGACGTTGATCAAATCGACGGCTTGGTGCCAGCACTCTCTGTTGATCAAAAAACTGCTGCCCGAACTCCTCGCTCCACTGTTGCTACAATTAGCGAGCTTTATGATTATTTTAGATTATTTTTTGCCAAAATTGGCACAAGTCATTGTCCAAATTGCCAAATCCCACTTCAAAAATCTCTTGCAAAAGACGGCGAAAATCCTGAGCCAGCCAAAATGACGTGTCCGCAATGCGAACAATCTTTTTCGCCACTTTCAATGGCAACTTTTTCCTTTAACTCACCAGAAGGAGCTTGCGAAGTTTGCCAAGGTTTGGGTAAAAAAATGGAATTTGAACCAGCTCTGATTGTGCCCAACAACAAGCTTACTATGCAAGAAGGCGCAATTCGCCCTTGGTCACGACTTGGGTCGCAAGAGCGTACTGCCAGCCAAGTATTTGAGCTACTTGATCAAGTTCTGCCAGATGCTAGCAATAAAAAGTTTTCTAAATTTACCTCCGAGGAACTGCAGATAATTTTTTATGGAAAAGATAGTTTTCAAGGTATTATCTATCATCTTGAGCAAAAATATAAAGACACTGACTCTGACTATATCCGCCGCGAACTAGAGCGCTATATGTCAGAAAAAACTTGTCCTCTTTGCGAAGGTCGGCGTTTGTCTCAATTTGCACTGAGTGTTCAGGTTGATGGCCACAATATCGCCCAAGTTACAAGTATGCCAATTAGTGACGGTAATGCTCTTTTTAATGATATTTTGGGTAAGCTTGAAGGCGATCAAAAAGAAATTGCCAAACCAATTGTACGTGATATTAAATCAAGATTTAACTACTTGGTAAAAGTCGGCTTGGGGTATTTACCACTTAGCAGAAGCGCCGATACCTTATCTGGTGGTGAAGCGCAACGTGTTCGCTTGGCAACTCAGCTAGGATCACAGTTGACAGGCGTACTTTATGTGCTTGATGAGCCGTCAATGGGACTCCATCCTTTTGAGCTTTCTAAGTTAATTGAGGCAATCGGCGAACTACGAGATAACGGCAACACTGTAATTATTGTTGAGCACGATGAGCAAATTATTGCTTCGGCAGACTATGTTATTGACGTTGGACCAGGCGCAGGAGTAAAAGGCGGAAAAATCGTTGGCAAGGGAGACCAAGTCAGCTTCTTAGAGTCAAAAAATTCTTTGACTGCGCAATATTTAAGAGGCGAGGCAAAAATCGAAATCCCCAAAAAACGCCGCAAAAGCACCAAGCATTTAATTGTTCGTGGTGCCGAAGGGTACAATCTTAAAAAAATCGACGCTAGTATTCCGCTAGAATCTTTGGTGTGCGTTACAGGTGTTTCTGGCTGTGGAAAATCTACTTTAATTAGGCAGACTCTGGCTAAGGCTCTAGCGCGTCATTTTCATAGAGCCACCAAAAAACCAGCTCCTTTTAGTAAAATCGAAGGCGTTAGTCATTTAAATAAAGTCATTACTGTTGATCAATCTCCAATTGGCAAAACTCCCCGCTCAAATCCTGCTACCTATACTGGTGTATTTGCGCAAATCCGCGAACTTTATTCACAAAAACCACTTGCCAAAAAACGCAAATATACAATTGGCAACTTTAGCTTTAATGTTAAAGGCGGTCAATGCGAAACTTGCCGCGGCGATGGATCGCTAAAATACGAAATGTACTTTTTGCCTGATGTGTATGTAACCTGCAAAGACTGCCTTGGGTCACGCTATTTAAGTGAAGTGCTGGACGTTAAGCACAAAGGCAAGTCAATTGCCGACACTCTTAACATGACAATTCACGAAGCTGTCAAGTTCTTTGCTGACGAGCCAATAATTTTAAGCAAAATCAAATTACTAGAAAATGTTGGCTTAGGATATTTGCAACTAGGACAAAGCGCCAATACATTGTCTGGTGGCGAAGCGCAACGTATTAAGTTGGCCGCTGAATTATCGCGCGCAGATACTGGTAAAACTCTGTATATTTTAGATGAGCCGACAACTGGATTGCATTTTGAAGACACCAAAAAACTACTTAAAATTTTGCAAGCTTTGGTTGACAAGGGAAATACTGTTTTGATTACAGAACACAATTTAGATGTTATTAAATCTGCTGACTGGATTATTGATCTAGGACCAGAACGTAGCGCAAAATGCGGAGAAATTGTTGCCGAATGAACACACGAATATATTGCACAAAATCCAAATTCTAAAACAGGGCAATTTTTAGCGCCATATTTAGAAGGTAGTACGCAGAAATTTAGCTTGCCCACGAGAGAACTAGAAGCCTTAGAGCTTTAGGGCCCCTATCGCCTCTATCACCCTAAGACCTCTCATTAAAAACTTGTCTTTTTGCTTTTAATTGCATACAATTTTAGTATGAAAATTTTTCAATCATTTTTAGCCTGGGCATTAACGATTAGCGTGGCGAATGCGCAACTTATTCAAACGGGCGAAGGATCAAGCTTAGCGTCCAATTTTGAAAACCTCTACAACCTCTCCCTAAGGGTTTTGCCAGTTATCGTTCTAATTATTCTAATTTACGCTGGCTATTTATATATTAGTTCTCTGGGCAACGAATCTCGTGTTGGCGAGGCTAAGGCTTGGATTACCGCTGGAATTACTGGCTTAGTAATTCTTCTAATAATTCCCTTGATTTTAATGCTTCTTGGTCTTGGTAATTCAGGCAATTAAGTTGTATTCTTGTACCTGTGGATAACTATAAATTTGACAATCCCCTATCAACAGGTATAGTAATAAAGCATAATATAAATATAATAATTTGGAGGTTTAAATGCCTTTCGCAGTACAATCCAAAAAATCAGGTAGTACATACTATCTATACAAAAAAGATGTCACTTTGCGTGGCGGTCGTACCCAAACCATCTACTTCTTCTCAAAGGACGAGAAAAACGCTAAGGGTGATCCGCTAGAAGAATTACCAGAAGGTCGCGAGGTTATGGAAAATCCAAAAACCGGTCTTCCAATGCTACGAAAAAAGCAATAAATTTCTAACAAATTTATTCTCAAAAACTCTCCATTTAATGGGGAGTTTTTGTTTTGTTGCCTTCTAAAGTTGTAAATATTTAGGTAGAATATAGCCAATGAAGCACACCAAAAAAGCACAAGTTGTTTTAAGTCACGATATCCTTATAAAGTTGGGTGGAGCTGAACGTGTCCTAAAAGAATTTATAAAAATTTATCCTCAGGCTCAAATCTATACTTTAATTTACGATAAAAAATTTACTGATGAATTTTTGCCAGGCATAAAAATCAATGCCAGCTTTTTACAATACTTCCCGATGAAGTTCTTGGGATTAAACCTTTTTAAATACTTTTTACCTTTAATGCCTTTGGCGTGGCGTAGCCTTAAAATTCCGAAAAATACAAATCTAGTACTTATCAATTCTTCAAGCTTTGCAAAATTCCTACCAGTACCTAAAAATATCCCCTGCATTTTATATCTTAATACACCAACTAGATTTTTATGGAAAGACAAAAACTGGTTTTTAGGCAATGCTTCATCAATAATTCGCCCAATCTTGTCCAAAATTTTAAATAAGATCAAACGGGAAGACTACTTAACGATAAAGCGCCCAGATACTATCATTGCCAACTCGAAGTGGATTGCCACCCAAACACAAAAATACTATGACAGGCCTGCTGACTTTGCAGTTTTTCCACCCGTTGATACGGCAAAATTTTCTTCAAATAAATCAGATAAGCAGGGCTACTTTTTGATAGTTAGCAGAATAGAGTCGTATAAAAATATCGAATTAGCAATTAAATCGGCAATCATTGCTAAAGTCAAACTTAAAATCGCTGGAGATGGCTCGCAAAAATCCTACTTAGAAGCAAAATATAAAAATCCTGACATTGAATTCTTGGGCAAGGTTAGCGATGACAAGCTAGCAAGCCTTTATGCTAATGCCAAATGCCTTATTTTTCCCCAAGAAGAAGACGCTGGGATCGTCCCGCTTGAAGCAATGGCATCCGGCACTCCTGTAATCGCCTTAGCATCTGGAGGTGCGCTTGAATCTGTTGTTGCGGGTAAAACGGGGGAATTTTTCACCCATGAAACTCCACAATCTCTTGCCAAGACAATTAAACAATTCGGCTCGACCCGCTATAATAAAACTAAGATTGTCAATCATGCCCAAAAATTCTCCAGTAAAGAATTTAGGCAAAAAATTCAAAGCATCATCGAGGGGGCATTATCTCAAAAAAAATAGACGGCATCTATGTTCCAAGCCTTGAGGAGCGCAGTAGACAAAATACACGACGCTTTAGCTTTGCGTTGCCTTTTAAATTGCCACGCCCTACAAATCTCCTGCAAAAGCTTGGCAATTTTTTAAAGCCCCTACAAAATCTTCGCATTAAACCTCCCCAAATTACCAACCCGCTCACCAAGCTTCAAGAAAAAACACAAAGCTTTTCTACTAAAAACTTGTACTCTCGATACAGCAAGCATTCTTTTAACTCGACACCGCACCTAGCCCTTAAAAAGTTTTTGATTTTTGCAGTAGCCATTTTTAGCTTGGGCGCGTCCACTTTTGTGGCAAGTGTTGG
>CAZWUV010000035.1:0-7216 GCA_964636735.1 uncultured Candidatus Saccharibacteria bacterium
CGCCGTAATTTAGTTGTGCTTCTTTGTAAAAAACTTTGGTGCGTATTTTCTCTTCCTTTTTGTCCATGATGAGGATTGCGGAGTAGCCATTTTTAGTTTTATTGGGGATTGAGTCTATTGTGCCAGTCGTATCTTGGATCTTAGTTTTTTCTTCAATCAAGGGATAAGCTTGATGCTTTACGATAAAATTCCCAGTTAAAAAAATAACCATTAGTACGACAAGCAGGTAAGCCATTTTTTGGAAAATTTTAAAAAATCCTAGTAGTGCGCTTAAGGCCAATGTAGTCAGAAGAAGATCAGTAAGATTATCCTGAAAATAAGTTGCTACCGCAAGTCCAGCTAAAAGGCTAGTGGCAATAAAAAGCAGTGGCCAATCTTTGATAAAATTTAAAATTTTTGTAATCATTGTAGTAAAAACAGCCTTGACTTTTGAGTTTAAAAAAAATATAATTTTAACCTGTTGGAGTATAAAATGACAAAGCAAGATAAAAAAGATAAAATCAATCAAGCAAATAACATTCCAGAGAGTTCTCAGATTGAGGAGCTACAAGACCAAGTTAGCGAATTCAAGCAAGGTTGGCAACGCACTCAAGCTGACTTTGACAATGCGCGCCGTCGCTGGGACGAAGAGAAAAAGACTATTTTTGATGCAGTCAAACTATCTACTTTATTAGATTTTGCGCCAGTTTTGGATAATTTTGAGCGTGCTTTTGAAGGTGCGCCTGAGGATGCTGTCTGGTTGGCTGGGTTTCAAGCCATTCAAAAACAAATCGAAGAAATTTATACCAGCGCTGGACTTACAAAAATCGGTGAAATTGGCACAGAATTTAATCCAGAATTTCACGAAGCTTTAAGTCAAATCGAATCTCAAGATTGTAAGTCGGGTACTGTTTGTCAGGTAATTGAGTTTGGCTGGCAAAGTGGTGCAAAAGTTTTACGTCCTGCAAAGGTTGTTGTGGCAAAATAACTTTTAAATTCGCCCCAGTAACAATTTTGGGGCGTTACTAAAGAAATCATAAAAAAATGAAAGGAGTTTTATGAGTAAAATTATTGGTATCGATTTAGGAACAAGTAACTCTGCAATCGCAGTTATGGAGGGTGGTAAACCTAAAGTTATTCCTTCTGCAGAAGGCGGAAACCTTATTCCGTCTGTTGTAGCAATGAGTAAAAATAACGAGCGTTTAGTTGGTCAAATTGCTAAACGTCAAGCTATTACTAATCCAGAAAATACAGTTTTTTCTGTAAAGCGTTTTATTGGCCGTCGTTTTAAGGAAGAGGAAGTTCAGCGCACTCAAAAGCTAGTTCCTTATACTATTAAAGAGGGCAAAAGCGATGCTGTTACTGTAACTTTAGGCGATAAAGATTATTCTCCGCAAGAAGTTTCTGCGTTTATCTTACAAAAAATCAAGGCTGATGCCGAGGCTTACTTGGGCGAAAAAGTCACCGAGGCAGTTATTACTGTTCCTGCTTATTTTAACGATTCTCAGCGTCAAGCCACTAAAGATGCAGGCAAAATTGCAGGACTTGAAGTTAAGCGTATTTTAAATGAACCAACTGCTGCCGCCCTTGCTTACGGACTTGATAAAAAGAAAGAAGGAAAAATTGCCGTCTATGACTTAGGTGGCGGTACTTTTGATATCACTATTTTGGAAATTGGCGATGGTGTTTTTGAGGTTAAGTCAACCAATGGTGACACTCATCTTGGTGGCGATGATTTTGATCAAGCAATTATGGACTGGATTATTAGTGAGTTTAAGCAAGAGGAGGGCGTGGACTTAGCTAATGATACTATGGCACTGCAACGCATCAAAGAAGCATCAGAAAAAGCTAAAATCGAGCTTTCTACTAATCTAGAAACAGAAATCAATTTGCCGTTTATTACAGCTGATGCTAATGGGCCAAAGCATTTAGTTAAAAAGCTATCACGCGCAAAACTGGATCAGCTAACAGGAGACTTAGTAGAAAAAACCCGTAAGCCTTGCGAACAGGCTCTTGCTGACGCCAAGCTTTCTAAAGATGATATCTCAGAGGTAATTTTAGTCGGTGGTCAAACCAGAATGCCTCTTGTTCAGCAGATCACGCAAGATATTTTTGGTAAAGAGCCTCACAGGGGCGTTAACCCAGATGAAGTTGTTGCTCTGGGCGCTGCCATTCAAGCAGGAGTTTTAGGCGGTGAAGTCAAGGACTTGTTGCTGCTTGATGTTACGCCATTAACACTAGGAATTGAGACTATGGGGGGCGTAATGACTCCGCTTATTGAAAGAAACACCACAATTCCAACTAGCAAAAGCCAAATATTCTCAACCGCAGCTGATAATCAGCCTTCAGTGGAAATTCATGTTTTGCAAGGTGAGCGCTCTATGGCTACAGATAATCGAGTGCTTGGTAAATTTATGCTTGATGGTATTACTCCTGCACCACGTGGTATTCCTCAGATTGAGGTAACATTTGACATTGATGCAAACGGAATTTTAAATGTTTCTGCAAAAGACAAGGCTACCAATAAGGAGCAAAAAATTACAATTCAATCTTCATCTGGTTTGACCGAGGAAGAAATTGAACAGATGCGCCGTGATGCCGAGGCGCACGAAGCAGATGATGCCAAGGCAAAAGAAGCAATTGAGCTTAAAAACAAAGCTGATAACATGATTTATACAGCCGAGAAGTCTCTTAAAGACTTGGGTGACAAGGCAAAGCCAGAAGATAAGCGTGCTGTCGAAGATGCAATCTTGAGTGTTAAAAATAATCTTGGCAAAGAAAAAGACGATCTAGAAAAATCAGTAAACGAGCTAGAGGCCAAGATGATGGAGCTAGGCAGTCGTGCTTACGAGCAAGCTGGTCAAGCTGAATCGTCAGAAGAAAAATCCGAAGATGCGCAAGAGGGTTCCAAGGATAAAGAGGAGAAAGGTGAGGATAAAAAATAATAGGCGCGAAGCTTTAGTGAATTTAGCAATTATTGCTTCGATCAACATCGAGAAATTTTAAAATCGTAATTGCACAATATGAATGACTATTACAAGACTCTAGGTATCAAAAAAGGCTCTTCTGGTGACGAGATCAAGCGTGCCTATCGCAAGCTAGCACATGAACATCATCCAGACAAGGGTGGTGACCCAGAAAAGTTTAAGGCAATTAACGAAGCCTACCAAGTACTTTCTGATCCCAGAAAAAAAGCGCAGTACGATCAATTTGGCACTGCGGGTGGCGCTAGTGGCTTTGGTGGTCAAGGGTTTAATTATGAGGATATTTTTCGTAGTGGTGGCGGAGGCAATTTTGGTGGCTTCGGCGATATTTTTGAAACGTTCTTTGGACAGGCTTTTGCACAAGTACAGGTTGAAATTCAAGTTAGCTTGACTCAAGCATTGCTTGGTGCAAATTTAAAGTTTAATTCTCCTGTCGGAGAGCAAGTTGAGCTTAAGATTCCGCCTGCAACCCAAGACGGTCAAACATTTAAGTTTACTGGCAAAGGAAATCCCTACAAAGGTGGTCGTGGAGATTTAATCGTTGTCGTAAGAGTAAGTTATCCACAGCGACTAACAAAGCAACAAAAAGAACTTATTAAAAAGCTTCAAGATGCAGGCCTATAATCAGGTGTTTTAACCTAATAATGCTTAGAATTTGTGTTGCTATTAAAAAAAGTTTGATATACTAAATACAAATCCTTTTAGTGGAGGGGACATGCCAACACCAACCTGGGATCTTTTTCTTACAATCTTTTTTATCGGCGGAACAGCCTACGGTATGTTGATGCAACGTGAACAAACAGTTGTTACTACTGTTTCGATTTATGCATCAATTGTTATTACTAGCATGCTGTCTGATCCAGTGAGCGCTTTTTTTGCCGGCGAACGCACTCTGATGGGAGCATTTTTTGTGCGCTCTAGCGCCTCTCCCTTCATGATCCAAGCTGGCTTATTTATGCTGCTACTTGTAATTTTGATCACTAAAAGTGGCCTTACTAGCTCCAACAGTAGTAGTTTGCTTTCTCCATTTGAGATTTTTGCGTATAGTTTTTTAAATACTGCTCTAATTACAACAACGCTACTTGCTTTTATGCCAGAAGATGCTATTGCTCGCATAGTATCTAGCTCTAATATGGCTGGATTTTTAATTGAATATCATAGTTGGTGGATGCTTTTACCAGTTGCCGCTTTAGTAATTTTTGGCTGGAAGCGTCGACCTTTATTATCGATGTAGTTTTGAAAAGGAATTTATTTTATGAAGTTTTTTAAGTCAAGGTCCCTTAGGCTGGTTAGTCAGAAAAAGCTTTTGTTTTTAACTTTAAGCTTTTTATGTATTTTGGGTTTTTCTGGAAATTTAGTTTTTGCGCAATCAGGCCCCTACTCTCAATCTGAATCATTTAGGGTTTTAGACTCGTTAAATTTAGGTGGCGGACAAAGCGAGTCGGAGTCATTTAAGGTATTTGATTTAATCGATGAATTAGATGAGTTGATTTACGAGGAAGCACCAATGGCAATAATTAAGCCGGCAATCGAGATGTTTTTGGAGTCTGAGCCAGTCAAAATTGCGCGCAACTCATTAGTGCTTGGGTCGATTGGGTTTATTGTTTTTTTAAGTCTAATACCTTTTGCTTTTAGGGTGCCGTCATTCGTTTTGGGCTTTAATTTTCTAAAAGATTTATGGCGCTTATTTTTTGGTTGGTTGGGGCGTCGCAAAAAGTCAGGTATTATTTTTGACAGCGTAAGTGGCAAAGGAATCGAAGGTGCCAGTGTTCGACTTATCTCTGGTGGCGGAGGCCGATTCGAGGCAGGCAAAGTAGTAAGCACCACAGTGACAGATGAAAAAGGCTACTATAGTTTTAAGATTGAGCCAGGCAAATATCGTATCGAGGTGACAGCTTTAGATTTTGAATTCCCTTCTAGGCGCAGAAGAGAAGATTATCACGGCGAAACTGTTGACGCCAGCAATCAAGATCACTTTAACCCCGATATTCCAATTGATTCCTTTGATCCGCAAGCCAGCATAAGCGCACGTTCATTCAAAAATATAGCTGTATTTTTGGACGCAATTCGCCTTCCCATGATGATTTTTGGCACAATCTTATCGATTGTTTACTACCTTTATTACAACTTAAGTATCGATCTAGTAATTTTATTTGTCTATCTTTTTATGTGGTTCCTAGAACTACATCGCCTACATCAAATGCACGCCATTGGACATATCTATTCTTCCAATGGTCCTGTTAATAGCGCTATAGTTCGACTTTTTGACTTTGAGGGTAATTTGCTATCAACTAGTGTTTCTCAGCGCAATGGCGAGTATTCAATTTTTGCTCCAGCTGGCCTATATAAACTAGAAGTTACAAAAGCTGGCTTAAGCAGTGCTACGAAGATTATTAAGGTAAAGGAATCCAAAGTTATTAATAATAACATTAGGATTTAATTTAGAGCAATAAGATCTAAGCTTGGTGTTCCGCCATAAAACTTAATGCTACTTCGCACTCCCTATTTGATTTTGAAAATTTATTTGGTAGTATTATTTTTTTAGACCAAATAAATTATGGAGACAGAATGCATCTTAACAGTGAAGACGATGAAAGCTTTGATGGTGCCTGGAAAGCCGAGGAATTTGCCTATCAAAATCTTTTGAAGTTAAAAGAAAAATCCCCTCAAGAAGTTTACGGCGCTCTTTGGCAGAAAGCTTTTTTGCGACAACCTAAAACCGTTGTTTGCATTGATGAGCGAGTTTCTCTAAATAATCCAGATGAGCCAGAAATTGGCATTGCTGGTACTTTAGCTTTAATGAATGAATGTGATTTTGCCGAAACTATCACCAAGCTTAAAAGGGCCGGCGTAGACAGAATCACTTATCATGAGGGCTGTGGCGCAGTTGCCTTGCACAAGCAACAAAGCGGCGATCCTAGAGATGCTCTAGAAATTGCCAAAAATACAGCAGAAAAAGTCAGCCAAGCACTGCAGTTGACATCTTCGGTGGAGCTTTGTGGTTATGACAAAAAGGCAGATTTAGCTATGACAGGTAATCCGTCCCTACATAATGCTAGAGCGATCGTGGTCGATGGTACGGGAAGGTTTAATCCTCCGCTTTTGGGTTTTCCAGCGCATTTTTTATTGTCAGCTTTTTATGAGCCAAGTCTTAAATATACAGCAAAAGAATTAGAGGTTGCCATTCAAATTGCACTTGGCGATCACGGGTTTGGAAAGAAGCGGTTTGCAAAAGCTCCGCTAATTATTGTGTTGGTTGGAGGCGCCAATGAATATAATTTGTCCGACTTGATAAGCTTTTTTAATCCTATTTTTAAGCAGTACGAGCAATTTTTAAGTGTAATTGCATTGCAGGGCGCAGAGGTTGAAGTAGGCCTACTCAATCTTTCAATTAAAAGTAATTATCTGGCTTAAAATAAATCCCGCTTAAATCTAGGCGGGATTTTTCTTTAAGGGCTTTTATTTTTTATCCCTATCTTTCGCATTTTTTAAAATAAATGTATAATAAGATAAATTAGATTTAACTTAAGTTTTTGGAGGGAAATGTTACAACTCTTAACGAGGATTTTTAAAAAAGGATTTTATGCTACATTGGCACTTTCTTTGTGTTTAGGCTGGCTCAATTTGCACACCCCAGGTGTATCGGCTCAGCTTTTGTGTGGTGGA
The DNA here is from genome assembly GCA_964636735.1 of uncultured Candidatus Saccharibacteria bacterium. Classification (GTDB taxonomy): domain Bacteria; phylum Patescibacteriota; class UBA1384; order JACPKC01; family JACPKC01; genus CAZWUV01. The sequence continues at coordinate 6,630 of CAZWUV010000035.1, forward strand.
GTCGATCTGACTGGAGACCTTCGGGCGGTTGCTTATGGCGGTGACAAATGGCTCATCGCAAGAGGTCCAACAATTCATTATTCGTTCGATGGCGTAAACTGGACAATGCTACCATATGGTTCTGATGACGTAGGGGCTAAATTTAACAACCAAACAATTCGAGATATTGCTTACGGTAACGGCAGATGGGTTGCTGTTGGAAACTCAGGGCGAGCTTCTTATTCCGACGATGGTATAAATTGGACAGCACTGCCCGCAGGAGACACCACGGGTATTAAGTTTGGAGGCAGTGGCAACGCTGGTGCTGCTATTGCTTACGGTAACGGCAGATGGGTTGTTGTTGGGGGAGCCAAAGCCTCTTATTCTGACAATGGTATAAATTGGACAGCCTTGCCTCCATCTACTCCTACTCAGGGACTAAAAATGAGCTTAGGGCCTGGAAATGGTGCAGCTACGGTGACTTATGGTAACGGCATGTGGGTTGCTACTTCTGAGTGGGGAGCCGATGCCTCTTATTCCCTAGATGGTGTCAACTGGACGCGTTTGGAGCCCGGCGAGGGGACAGGCATTATTGGTGTTGAAGGAGG
>CAZWUV010000036.1:0-7196 GCA_964636735.1 uncultured Candidatus Saccharibacteria bacterium
TGCCGTGCGAAATCGCGGTATCACTGGCAAAAAAAGCATCAAGTTAACAGCTAATGCCACAAACACAAAATCGCGCACAAAATGAATTAAAATGGTACCGACTTTTTCTAAAATACTAGTTTTTCTTCTATGAAAAGACATATTAGAAAAAGTTGTCATAATTTTTGCATAATAAAGGCGGATCATCTTTCCCAAGAAGAGATCGACAATCAAGAACACACCCACAAAAGCAATAAAAGGAACCAGACCTTCGCTCACATCAAATCGCGCAACGACCTCTGACGAAAAATCAAGTGCATTATAAGCTGCAAAAATTGAAATCAAAAAAACAATCAGCTCAACCGAAGCCGACCAAAAAGCACGCCTAAGACCAGCAATTGTGCCTGCAATAAAAATTAAAAGTATAATAATATCTACAATTGTCATAATAAAAAGTTAAACATAGAATACAACAATAAATCCAAGCATAGAATCAATTTAAAAGTGAAATTTAAAATTATTGCGCGATAAGCTTGCCATGATCTTATATTAAAATTCATTAAATATTAAAGAAATTTTCTGCGTTTTCTGTTGTTATATGAGCCACCGTATCAAGAGAAATACCCTGAATGCGCGCCAACTCTTTAGCAACTTCAACAACATTTTGCGGAGTGTTAAATTTATCAATTCCCCGCTTGGATTGCGGAGTTAAATAGGGCGCATCAGTTTCTATCATAATTCTATCAAGCGGAAGTTTTGCTACTGCGTCGCGCAACCAATCATTTTGCTTATATGTAATAAGGGCAGTCACGCTAATCATCCAGCCCTTATCTAAAAATTGCTTAGCAATATCATAGTTTGCCTCAAAAGAGTGAATTACTGCTTTTACCTGACTTGCTTCTGGCGTTTCAAGAACTTCTTTGTATGCACTTCTGCCGTGAACAATTGCCGGCAGACTATATTTTTTGGCGATTTCAAGTTGGGCGAAGAATAAATCCTGCTGGGTTTTTAAAGTAGCTTTATCTAGGTGATGCAAATCAATTCCCACTTCGCCAATGGCGACAATCTGCCCAGTGCTAGCCAAGCCTTCCAAAAAATTCAAAGACTCATCTGCCTTGCCATCAATTGGGTGAATACCCCCACCTGCAAAAACTTGTTCAGGATATTTTTTGACAATCTCGATTGCCTTTAATGAGGTTTCTTGATTTAAGCTGGGGCAAATGATTTTCTCGACTCCGCCACTGAGTGCGTCACTAATAATTAAATCTAGGTTTTTTTCAAATTGCTCTGCAAATAAGTGCGAGTGAGTGTCGATAAATTTCATAATATATTTTTTAAGTATAAATCTGTTGTCATAACTGTGTCAAATTGTCATGTACGCACTGCACCTGCCCACTAAGTAGCGTAAAAATAAAATAGGCTAGAGCGCAATTTTCCCATATTCAGAGCTACGGAAATAATACACCATTAATTCTAAAAGTGTAGGCAATATAAAAAAATAAAAGTAGGGGAGGGTGGGGGATTAAAATTTTTCTCCGGTATCTAAAATCCATTCCCACCAACTAAGGGCATTTTGGCTGGCACGCTCAAAAAAACTAGTTGGCTGCGTTCTTTTTTGATGGTTTTCCTGAGCCATGTTTTCAAGCTGATTTTCGCCTTGAGGACTCTCGCCTGCGTTCTGTGGAACCAATACCACCTTTTCATCACTCTTCTTAAGTCCTAAGCGACGACGAGCCTCCATTTCACGGAAAGAATCGCTTTGGTAGTAAGCAATTTTGCTTTTTACAAAAGCAATTTCTGCCTCCAAGTCAGCTAAATCCTCTTTAAGCTGACGAATTTGCTGATTGGTCTCATAATTCTCCTTCACCGCTATACCTGTATTGAGCAAAATATAGCTAACTAAAAGCACTAAAACTAATCGACCAGCAATTGCTCTAAAAGACTCAAGGAATTTATTGTTCTTCATAGTAATAATTATATCATTTTAAAGTAATCACAACAATTTTAAATCCCCTCTTGCGAGGGGACTTAAAGTCTTCTTTACCAGCGACGGTTTCGGCGACTCTTCTTTTGCTTCTTATTTGTCACCGTTTTTTCCTTGACAACAACTTCTGCTTTTTCGCGAGGTCTATCCACCCACCATTGATAGGCATAATAGCCACCAAACCCAGCTGCACCTGCTGCAACAATGATCAGAAAAGTTACAAGTGCTCGACTTTCGGATGCAGTTTTATTGCTATCTTCTTCGTCACGATCCCCGCTCACTTGCCCCTTGTCATCATTGTCCTTGTCCTCATCTTGATTGTCAGATAATTGCTCTGTGCCATTATTACTACCTGGTAATTCCTGAGTTACTGGTCCGCCAATACAGCACGTATTGTCATCTGTAACTCCACCTTGACCAGAATTCTTATCGCTAGAAACTGATTTATCAGCTGGCTTCTTGGTTGGCAAAACTAAATCATCTGTCTCTTGCTCTCCTGGAGTCTGAAACACGACAGAATCAGTTTCGCTTTTATTTCCAACAGCATCAACTGCCCAAATCCTAAACTCATAGGCAATACCATTTTGAAGATCAGAAATCACAGTGCTAATTTTACTAGACCCAGAAACATATGATTCAGTATAAGGCACGCTATCACTTTTATTGGTAGCTGGGCGATGATAAATAATATATCCTACTGCGTCTTCAGCAACCTTGTTCCAACTCAAAGAAATTGCCTGATTGCCAGACGATGCCTGAAATCCAGCAACATCTTCAGGTGGCGTATTGTCTCCACCAATTGCAATTGGCGTAAAATGATCTGCATTTGCCCAAACATAACCAGAATAATCTGTGTCCTCTATGTCAGCAGTATTTACACCGGTGTCCCCATACAACATCCAGCTGTCAGTTGCCTCATCGTAAAAATAAATTCCTTGCAATTGGCTTTCTTTCAATCCCGATGCAGCCAATTGTGCGTCAGTATAATAAAATTTAATATTTACCGGAAAAGCAGTATCATTATCAACTTCTACGTCAAAGTAGTTGCCAACAAATGCAATGCCCTTAGGTACTTTGCCAGCTGGCAGATTATTGTCATAACCTACAACTGTAAACACTGAATCTCCAACTGCGCTATCTGCGGGAGTAAATGATAGTCCCTGTGGACCAAAAACTACATTTTCACTAGGAGTTGCTGTTTTTTGAGACTTTAATCCTGCAACCAATACTGAGACTTCACTTGAATAGGCCGACTCATTTCCAGCTGCGTCAAATGCCGTAACTGCAAAATGTCGCCAGCCAGCTCCTAACGCACTAGCTGTAAATTCCATTTTATCAGCACTTACGCTGCCAATTTTTGAGCTGGCATCAAATTCACCATTTTGCGAGCTGTAAACATTAAACCCAGCCACTGGAGCTTCAGTGCATTCAGCGCATTCTTCCGGCAAATCAAAATCCCATTCCAAAGATACAGTTGCTTCGCCAAAATTATGATCAGCAACGACACCGTAAGGAGCGTCCGGAGCAATGTTGTCATAAATAAACATTGCAGTATAGACAGTGCCTGATTTATTTCCTGCAGCGTCCTGCGCAACAACAGCAAAATCATTTACGCCTTCATTTAAGTGCTCAAGTTGCAAACTTGCGCTTAAGCTATCGCTTCCATCTACAACTGCGACTTCCTCAATTATTTCATCACCATTTCTTGTATAAAAGGTAACTGTTGAACCAAGCTCAGCAGATCCCGTAATCACTACTGGATTTTGCTTAGTGTAAACAGTTTTTCCTTCTTCAAAATCTTCACCTAAAACTACTGCCTCTGGAGCAACTGTGTCTTTTGTTGCAAAACCCACCATTCCCCATGCGCTATATACTCCACCAGCCCTAGAAAATGAGCGCATCGCAATCTCTCCATCAGCAAATTCAGACAAATCTTTTACTACAGAAACCTTCCCCTCAGAAACATTATTTGTGTCTCCGATCGGGTCAACAGCTACATCAAAAAACCGAATTGTTGCGCTCTGCGCACCCTCAACCGCTACCTGCGCATTTACCGCACCATGTGAAAAACTGTTGACAATACCTGTTGCATTTTGCTCACCAGCCAAAACTACAGGCTCAGAAGGAACAGATGGTAGTTGCTCTGGAAAACTGTTGGGTGCTCCGAGTGTTTCCGATGTATTACTAAACCAGCCTAAATCTAGGTGATAAGACAATGATTTTCCTGTATCGGTTCGTGCTGGAAGTTGAGCAGATGTTTTATTTCCCCAGCTTACAGTGTCTTTAGTTTCGTCCTGAAAAGATAAAACTAGGACGCCTTCACCAACGCCAAAAATATTTCCTGTGTTGATTGTCAGTAAACCATACTCATTAAATACCTGTTCTGCTGCTAGCAAAGACAAGTCTGCTGACTTGCTGTTGATTAAATTGGTAAGCTTCCAGCCCTCATCTAGCTGTTCACCGATCAAGCTAGTATCGGATGTAAAAAGCTCAACAGTATCATCATTGCCAGTTGGAAAAACTTCACTCAAAAATACTGCTTGCGCCCCTGTCAATTCCTGCGCCTTAACAGTCGGAGTAGGAAGAAGATTGGTGAGCAATGTTGTGTTAAAGATCGTAGCAAAAGCTAAAAACTTAGCCATACTGCGCTTCAACATCAACAAATGCTCTTTTTGAAGCATCATATACTGCCTCCTTTATAGTTAATATTAAGTCCCCAATTTACCTACTTTTATCCCCTCATTTTTTCTACTAAAACAGCGGCAAAAAAGCAGGCAAAACAACAAAAGCTTAAACTATTAGCACCCAATCCATCCTGCAAGCAAGATAAACTATCAGAGCAAATAATTTTTGCAATTTTTGCGCAAGTTCTATTTCTTAAAAACAATTCATTGTCCCTAATTACATAAACTAAGAAAAACTGCTTTTTAAAATAGAGCTTATATAGAAACTATAAAAAGACCTTGATTGTGTCAAATCTTGCAAAAATCACTGTTAAGGAAAGATTTAAAAAAGTTATCCACAATACCTGTGGATAACTTTAATAATGTTCCTCAGACCACTCTTACTCGTATCTAAGCGCGTCAATTGGATTTTGTGCTGCTGCTCGACGTGCAGGCAGTGTCCCCGCTAAAAAGGCTATGGTCGTAACTATAAAAGCAATTACAAGCATAGAAATTGGAGAAAAGACTATCAAATCAAAGCCTGGCAAGTCTTTCAAAATAGTACTGGACGTTACATTGTTGATGATTGCGCCAGCCAATCTTGCAACAAGAATACCTAGTATGCTTCCCCAAAAACCAATCAAAACAGCCTCTGTGCTAAATAGTAAAAATACCTTACCATCACTCATCCCCATTGCCTTCATTAAACCAATCTCCCTTGTTCGCTCTTGAACAGCCATTAAAAGAGTATTGATAATACCAAAGCTAGCTGCCAAAAGAGCAATTGCGGCAAAAAAACTAAGTACTGCAGTGATTGCTCCGATAACCTCTTTGACAACACCGATCGTATCCTCAATAGTCATTGCAGAATATCCCTGATCTTCGAGATCGTCTTTGATTTTCTGCACCTCTTCTGGACTTAAACTATCTTCAAAGTGAGCCATTGCAGCTGCAAATTGATTTTTAATTGCCTCTGGCATTCCTGATAGTTGAATATCTCGCAAAGACTTCATTAGCGTAGAACTAACAATAATACCGCCACCACCCACAACTGTTTGCTGGCTAATACCTGCAATTACTGCTTCTTGTTCTTGAATTTCTCCACTAGGAGTTTTAACGCCAAACAAGAGAGTCTTTCCAGCCATATTGTCCGCATCAACACCCAGCTCATCCAAGTAACTAATTGGCACAATTACTTCGTGCCCAGCAACCTCTTCATTGATATTGTCGCCATTTATAATCTCGTATTCTATGCCCTGCATATTAGGAGAAATCAGTGCTGTGTATTTCTTACCATTAAACTCAAAATACTCTAGAGTAGCATTAAGCATCGGCTCTACGAAGATAATTCCAGATTGATCTTTGATCTTGTCTACATCATTTTGAGTAAGTACTGGAATTGCAATTCCAATCTCGCTCTGCGATGTTGTTTGATTTGGGTCATAGGGGCTGATACCACTCAAAAAACTTTGACTTTCTACCTTTGGACTTATCATTAAAGTGTTTTCAGCGCCAATACTACTGAGTTGCTTGTCTATATAAGAAGACACCCCCGCGCCAATTCCATTTGTTAGCGCAAGAGTAAAGGAGCCTATAAAAATTGCTAAAATAGTCAAAAATGTCCTCACCTTGCTATGAGTCATATTTGTACTTGCTGTGCGCAAAATATCAGTTATCTTCATTTGCTCTCCTTTATAATATGGCCATCTTTAAGATAAATTTGCCTATCACACCTTTTTGCTAAATCTTCATCGTGCGTAACAATAACTAAAGTTATATTTTTGTCTTTATTTAATTTGAAAAGTATATCTTCGATATGTTTGCCAGTTACACTATCCAGATTTCCAGTTGGCTCATCGGCAAAAATAATTTTTGGATTATTAACCAAAGCTCTTGCTATTACAACTCTTTGCTTTTGTCCTCCACTTAAATTGTTGGCTTTGTTTTGAGCCTTATCTTCAAGCTCCATTTGCCTTAAAACTTCCATACCTCTTTTATTTCTCTTGGCAGAATTTACTCCAGCAATCTTAAGTGGCAAAATTACATTCTCTAAAACCGTATCATTTGCATTTAAAAAGAACTGCTGAAAAACAAACCCAAAAGATTTATTGCGTATAGTGTTTAACTTTTTAGCACCAAGTAGTTCGGCTCTAGTGCCGTCAATAGAGATAGCACCCTGCGTTGGAGAATCGAGCAAAGCCATAAGGTGCATTAAGGTTGATTTACCTGAACCACTTTTACCAATAATAGCAACGCTCTCGCCTTTTTTAATGGTAAGAGATAGCGAGTGCAATGCCGTAAAAATATTATCATCCTTGCCATAAGTTTTTGTAATATTATTAGCTTCCAAAACTAGTTGTGATTTTTTCATAGTCTCCTTTGTTTTTATTGCCTTGTCTACTACCCACTACAATAAAAAAGCTACTAATTGTATTAGTAACTAATATAATTTATATATTTTTTTCTGTCAAAATATAACAACGATTATGGCGTATCTGGATAGCCAAACATTTGAACCACTACTATAGAATTCCGACCATTAAAATCACCCTTAATTACCGCGATACCAA
>CAZWUV010000037.1:0-6991 GCA_964636735.1 uncultured Candidatus Saccharibacteria bacterium
TAGATCCTGCACCAGACCCAGGCATTGATTTGTCTGTTGTGACACAAAAAGGTTTTGCCCCACTAGATATTGTCGCCACCTCGTTAGTAGACGGAGACAGATACGACTGGGATTTTGGTGACGGCACAATCATTGAAGATGGTGAAAAGTCCGAGCCTCATACTTATGCTCAGCCAGGCAACTATACAGTTACCCTAACTATTGGTGACAAGTCTGCCTCAAAGACTGTTCAGGTAGAGGAGCCAATAATTGTTGCTGATATCTTTGCCTTTACTATTACCCCCGACAAAGGCTTAGCTCCTCTGGAAGTCACAGGAACAATCTTGTCTGATTGTACTGATGCAATTACTTGGAACTGGGGAGACGGTACAATTATGGAAAGCTCTACCAAAACTCAAACCCATACATATACTTCAGCAGGAGTTTACACTGTAACTGCATCTTGTGGGGATAAAAGTGGTAGTGACACAGTTACTGTTTATACTGCCGAAGTTGTCACAACACCAGGATTTGAATTTACTGTTACTCCCGACAAAGGCTTAGCTCCTCTGGAAGTCACAGGAACAATCTTGTCAGAGTGTACTGAGGCAATTACTTGGAACTGGGGAGACGGTACAATTATGGAAAACTCCACCAAGACTCAAACTCATACATACACTTCAGCAGGAGTTTACACTGTAACTGCATCTTGTGGGGATGGAAATGGATCTAAGAATGTAGAGGTTGTATCTGCTACGCCAGCGCCTACTCCTTCTCCATCTACACCAGCACCTTCAACGCCGACACCGTCTACACCTTCCACGCCGTCAACCCCAAGCACCCCATCGACACCAACACCGCCAACAGAGCTTCCAGATACCGGTAACCCATTCTTTAACTTTTTAAGCCCGATTTGGAACTGGGTAAGTAAGATTTTTTAGGTGAAAAACAGCATTTCTCGCGAAAGCCCCGCAAAAACGGGGCTTTTGGGTTGACAAAACAGGTATTTTAAGGTATAGTGATTTTCTGGAATAACAGATAAAAAGATGACCAAAAAATACTCAAAAATTGGCAAAAATTTTAATAAAATCCAAGATTTCGACAAAGAGGTCGTGCTTTCTGGTGATTTTTCAGAAGGCGTACTTTTTAGCTTGGAAGAACTCGAAGAAAATTTAGGGTTACGTAGTACAGATATTGCCTCTAATTTAGAAGATTTTAGTCCTGTTGCCTCTGCTAATAAAGATTTTTCTGTTTATCAAGAACAATCCGATAAGTCAAAAAATCAAAGCTCAAATTTTGAGCCACTTTTGCGATTAGAAGATTTAGATCAAATTACACAAAATTCCCCTAAAAAAACTTTTAAGCCTATAAAATTTAACTTTGCTCTATTTAAGCAGATTTTTAAAAATTTCACCAAAATTTTTATTTTAGCAGGTGTGTCTTGGCTTATTTTAACAGCGCCGGTTCAACTTGTTAGATTGCAGTATTTTTTTGATAATTTAAATGGCTCATCTGTGGCCGAGCTAACTAGCGCTAAAGTTGCAAATAAGTCTTTTGTGTATGCTATTTCAACAGCATTGGCGCAAAATCCTTATAACTCTGATGATTTGGCGTACGAACTAAGAACTCTCAAGAATAAACCAGCGGGGCTTGCTGAAAATTATTTAGTTATCCCTAAAACTAAGGTTTCTGCACCAGTTGTTTGGAACTCTCCTTCTGATGAAGCTTCGGTAATGAAGAATTTGCGGGATGGCGTGGTCCATTATGATTTTACTCACACTCCAAACAGCGAAAGTGGCAATGTTTTTATCAATGGGCACTCCAGTTATTATCCTTGGGATAGCGGAAAGCATAAAACAGTTTTTGCTTTGCTTAACAAGCTAGAAAAAGGCGATCGCGCCTACATTCAATACGAGGGCAAGATTTTTGTTTATGAAATGACGGACGCTGTAATTGTAAGTCCAGATAAAGTTGAAATTGCAGGAGCTAGCGATAAGCCTATTTTGTCCCTTATGACTTGCGACCCAGTTGGTACTTTTTTAAATCGTTTAGTTGTGCAGTTTGATTTGGTGGGAGTGTATAAGGCGTAAGGCGGAAGTCTTATGGTGCTAATTGTATGCAGTATACTTGTAGTAAATCAGCTCCTCCTACCTGCCAAGTACTTCCGTATACTAAATGGACATACCATCTGACATTGTTGTATGCCAAGTATGATAGGGTAGTAGATGACCAAGCGGCTGCTGAGGCACTAGGGGAACCGCTAAGTAGATTGCCGTATGATCCATTAATGTATGCTTGCATGAGCTGTTTTTGACTGGGTAGACTCCAACCTCCTTTGCCATGAGATCCTGAAGAACAATTACTGATAGCAGTATTCCAATTGTAGGTTCCAGCAGTATTGTTTGACATATTCGAACAGTTTGTGCCAGAACAAGGATAACTCCATACTAAACCAGTGACATTATCTTTGACCTTGGCAACATTTTCGCCGTTTGTGCCTAGTCCACACCAAGTGTTACCACTATTACAAGTTGTCCAACCGGTAGCGTATCTACCGGTTGCTGGGGTGCCACAGCTTGAACCGTTGCCACCGTTTGCAGCGTTACAATCATCTACCGTCAAAGTTCCTGCCGTATTTAATCCATTCGCCATATTCTTGAGCAGTATCCCCGCATACTCCGCCGTCCCCGCAACTAACTCTGGATCAGTATCACCTAGCAATTCTCCTTCACCCGACACGCCAAACGTGACACCATCTGCCACAGTGCTATTGGTTAAATTGCTAACATCATAATTACCCGCACCATCTGCAGTTGTCAGCACATAATCTGGATCTTCATCTCCATACGTATATCTAGTTGAAATAATATTTGCAATATATTTTAACTGTTCATGTACATTACCATCTACATCAGCATTAAAGCCAGAAGAATCATAGCTACTACCAGCAATAGAATTATATATCTGCTCTAGACTAAACATAGTAGGAGCAGGACTACCAGCAGGAGGAGTTAAATTACCAGCAAAGGCAATTGTACTAAAACAAATAATGGAGATTAGAAAAAGTGGCAACGTTGTCATCCTCCGCATACTGCGAGACAGGCCTGACAGAAAGGACAAAGTCCACTTCTGATAGGGGATCTGAGCCCGATCGGGAGCGACTGACGTCTTCCCGTCAGGAATGACAGAAGAAGGATTAGGAGTGACAGTTAAAAAGCGGGGATTGCTCTTCCCGTAAAGCTCCCTTCGCTCGCCACGGGACACAGCTCTCTCTCTCTCTCTCTCTCTCTCTCTCGATTGGTGCTGGCTTGGGAGTTGGCGGCGTTCAAGTTGTTTTTAAGAAATTTAGACATTATCCTCCATTTAGATTAAAGAATGCAGAATGTAGCATTGGTGTCCCTGCCTACCGCCTGCCTGCCGGTAGGCAGGGCAGGCCTTTGGGACGGATTTTATATAATATATGGGCATAGCCCACTCAAACTCTCTATTCTCTATTCTCTATTCTGTATTCTGTATTCTGTATTCTGTATTCTCTAAAATTATATCATACTTTTTTCAAGTTCAGAATGACATTTTTGATTTAATCCATTATACTAAATATAAACACAAGGAGGGTTTTGTTTAGCTGGAAGGATAAAAATCAGGCAAGTAAACAAATTGTAGATTTTCGCAGGCACGACGAACTTCGTCCTATCAATCTACCTACAGGCACCTCTTCTAAGGGGCTGTTTTTGCTAAAGCTGACAACAATTTTTGTGGTTGGATTTTTTGGCTTGTTTCTTTTTATGACTGCGCCATCACAATGGGTGCGCCTAGAGTATTCAATTGCTCAGGCGCAAGGTAGCGATCCAGTTAAAATTATCAATACAGACCAACAGGCAGTTTCTTTTTCGCAGGCAATTTTAGAAAGTTTTTCGAGCGAAAAATTGTTTAGAGCACAGAGCGCAAATATCAAAATATCTGAGGGCGAGCTAGTGGTGCCCAAAATTGGAGTTCGAGCGCCAATCACCTGGAAATCCAGTTTTTCTGACAAGGATTTAAAGACGAATTTGGCTAAGGGCTTGGTGCACTATGAGGGCTCAATCTTGCCAAATGACAAGGCAGGCAATGTTTTTATTACGGGTCACTCCAGTGATTATTGGTGGAACAAAGGTAACTATAAAACAGTTTTTGCACTTTTAGACAAGCTGATTGTTGGCGATCAGGCAATTATTAAATTTCAAGGCAGAATTTTTGTTTACGAGGTGACCGGACTTTCGATAGTTGACCCAAGTAAAATCGAAGTAGTGCATTATAGCGATAAGCCTATTTTGTCGCTAATGACGTGTACGCCAGTTGGTACCGCAATCAATCGCCTAGTAGTGCAATTTAAGCTAGCTACGGTTTTTGAGGATTAACTTGTAAGGCGAATTGAGGCTTTGAGCTTTCCTTCGTCCAAGAAAACTGATTCGACAGATACAGTTTCGCCAGAACTAAACAGGCTATTTAAAGCAGACTTTAAGGACAAAAAGTCATTGCCCGCAAAACTTGAAATTATTTGCTTTGCTGATGAGATGGGGATTGCGAGATATCCTAAGTGCATAGAATTCAAAACAACATCATCGCCCTGCTGAATAAAATTAAGGCGTAGAATGCTGCTATTTTTTCCGACAACATTTACTATACCGTAGAGTTCTGCTGTATTTGGGGTAATGGCAACTTGTCCTTGCTTAATTGCAACCTCGCCCTTGTCATTTGGGGTTCTGATTAGAGCCGTAAGCTCTGCCTCGTTGATGTCAATTGTTGTAGCCGTAGAGTTGTTGAAATTTATTTTTCCAGATAAGATTTGAGATTGTTCTGGTGTAGCTGGCTCTACAGTTCGAATTGGTAGAGGGTGTTCTGGGTAGGCAAGTTGACTGATGAGTGGAATTTTTACCATGCCTGTTGAGGCAACTGCTAGGGCAATTCCGGTAATTACCGTAAAAATAATAAATAAAAATCCAAGCAAGATATTTTTAAAAGAGAAGCAACTGCCACGACGGCGCTTGGACTTTTCTAGCTCAGAAAACAATTTATCTGTATCTTGGTCTAAATTACTAACTACCATAATTTAATAATTAAAATTAAGCCTACTATAAATAGTATAGACCAAAAAGCGATAAAGCTCCATATATTTAAAGCAGATTCTTTGCCCGATATCTTAGATTTGTCTAGCTCCCCATAGAATTCTTGGGATTCTTCTTGCGAGTTGTTTTGTCTGTTTGTATCGTCTTGCATAATTTAGTTGGTTAAGTCTTCAAAGCCTGCTTTGATGTATTGGCGTTCTTTGCGGGATGGCCAGAATTTAGCAATAATAATTTCAAAGGCGAATTTAATTTCTGGAACTTTAAGTGCCCACATTGTTGCGCAGTATGATGATGCGCCCACTAGGATTGCTAGGCCGGCACGAGTTGCAACTTTTACCCAAGTATCTAGGTCGCCGACAATTTCGCTTTTGACAAATTTAACAAGCTGAACAGAGACAATTAAAACAACGGAGCCAATCAGTAATTTTAGCATAAGTAAGAATAGTCCCTTTTCTTCTTGCCTTAGCTCAGGAATTCGTGCGCGCATTGCCAAGTAGAGCGCACCACAATAAAATAAATTACCAATCGAAAATCCTAGTGCCAATCCTGGAACACCCATGTTGGCCTTGACTGCAAAATAATATCCCAAAACAACGATGGCAACATACGAGACAACATTATAAATAGTGGGTGTCAAGGTATCTTGCGCAGCGTAAAAGGCGCGTGCCAGCAAAGATGCAATGGCAAAGGTGACTAACGATAAGGCAAAAAATCCTAGAGTGTTGGCTGCTTCGACTGTTACTTGCCAATTAAAAAGATCAGTTCCCAAAATTAAACGAATAATCTCGGCGCGAAGCAGAATAAGCCCAATTCCCGCAGGCACTAAAATAACTAGTATATAACGAATGCCTCGCCAGATTAGTTTGGCAAAGGCGGTTAAATCTTTTTGAGCGTATTTTTCGGATAGTGTTGGAAACATTGCTGTAATAAAAGATAGCCCAAAAACAGCAACAGGCATTGTTTGGATGTTGTCGGCAAAGTTGTAAATTGCCACTGAGCCTGCTCCCAAGGTGGAGGCAATTGCCGTAAAAACCAAAAGGTTGACTTGTAGTGCTCCAAGTCCAATTGAGCGCGGGATCATCAGGCGGATAATTTTTTTAAGCGCAGGGTGAGAAAAATTTAGATTGATACCAAGCTTAAATCCAATGCTACGCGCAACAATAAATTGAATTGCCATATGCAAAAAAGATCCAATGACAACTCCCCATGCTAGTGCATAGACACCAAATTGATCGGCGTATAGCAGAGTTGCCAAAATAATTGTCGAAGTGTAAATAAGGGGCGCAAAAGAATAAACTAAAAATCTTTTCATGCCATTTAAAATTCCTGAAAGCAAGTATGATACACCAAAAAAGATTGGTTGGAGCATTAGAATTCTGGCAATCTCAATGGTGAGTTGTTTTTTATCGGGCGAGAATTCAGGCACAATAAAAGGCATAATGCTAGGCATAAGCGCATACAAGATCACAGCAAGACCCGTCATTGTAATTAAAATTAAATTGAGGTTGATTTGAGCAACTTGCCAAGCTTCTTTTTCGTCTTTTTCTAAGTAGTCAATAAAAACAGGAATAAAGGCTGCGCTGACGCTTCCTAAAATTAAGATATTAAAAATAAAATCCGGTACGCGAAAAGCGGCAAAATAAGTATCAAGGAGGTCGGGGGTGATTTTTTCGGCAAATACTCTGTCGCGCACCAAACCAAAAATGTTAGACAGAAAAGTTGTTACAACTAAGATTGTTGCAGCCGAAATTAGAGAGTTTTTTCCCAGAAAATAGTTTTTTATTTTGGAAATCATAGATGAGCTTTTAGTTGTTAGGTTGTAGCGTGTTGGCCTGATTTGTTATTCTTGACTGATGAGTTATATCTTGTTGGGCAGGGATAATTGTGGCCCCTTATGTTAATTTTTT
>CAZWUV010000038.1:0-6836 GCA_964636735.1 uncultured Candidatus Saccharibacteria bacterium
ATCTTTCGAATATCATGAGCTAAATAAACTATACTCAGCTTTGATATGTATAATATCTGCTTCGCGTGCTATCTCAATAAAGTCTCCCCAATGCTTTTTATTTGCTGATGAAAATACCAAGTCTAAATCATAGCCATACTTATGCTCAGTAAAAGAAACCATGCGAACAGCGTATGGAGTATACTTATGCAAGCCAATTGCCCACTTCATAAAAGACCCAGAAAAATCTTTTGGAGTCAAAAAAAGTATTCTTTTGCCTTTTGATTCTTTCCATTTTTTAGCAAAATCTAAGTTCCCCAGTGATGCAGAATGATAATTACTTAAACCAGCCAAAGTGCTATATTTTTTGACCAAACTTTGATACTTCTTAGTTAGTCCCTCAATCCTTGTATTGCCTTGCTTGATTTTATCTTTGTAAATAGCAATCTTGGCATTTTGGCTTTCAATTTTTTTCTTGAGTATACTCTTTTCTCGTCCATTCAATCGGTTTAAAACTTTCACAAACTTCTTTTTCATTTCTTGATTACTTACCAATAATTTAGTTTAAATTTAGCAAAATACATCTTAGCCCTCAGAGAGCAAATATATCTCCTATATTTCTTTAAGCAAAGTTTACCTTAAAACCTACAAAAATACAATTTAACCCCAAAATACATCTACTACCCTCTACTTATTGAAATCTAGAAACTACCTGATATAATAGCCAAGAACCTAACTGGTCGAAACTTTACAACTAGAAAAGGAGTATTTAGCATGAGAGTTGCAGTGATTGGCGCAGGCAATATGGGCAAAAACCACATTAGGACTTGGAGTCAACTCGCCAGCGAAAGAAGCGATATTGAGTTTGTGGGAATTGCTGACCCAATGCCTCAATCCAAAGAATTAGCAGAAAGTTATGGCGTGCCATGGTACGCCAGCTATCACGAGCTAATACGGGCGCAAAAACCGCAGGCCGTTTCGGTGGTGGTGCCAACGATTTATCACAAAGACGTTGCCCTGGACTTAATCGAACAAGGAATTCATTTGCTAATTGAAAAACCAATTGCTTCTACCTTAAAAGAAGCTACGGCAATCATGGACGCCCAAACAAAGCGCCCAAATGTAGCCATAATGGTTGGACATATTGAATGGTTTAATCCTGTTGTGCAAAAAGCTTACCAAATGATTAAATCTGGTAAAATCGGCACACCGTACAATTTTATTGCCAAAAGAATGAAAAATAAAGCACTAGAAGGCAGCACTAATGTTATTCTAGAGCTTGGAATTCATGACGTGCATCTGATTTGTAGCTTGCTAGATAAGCGCGGAGAAGATAGCTACCTTTGGGCATTTGGACAACCAATTCGCTTTCAAAGGCAGGAAGATTTTGCAAAAATTGACCTGCAATTCGAAGGCGCTGCGGCTAGCATATTTTTATCGTGGGCATCGCCCAAATCAGAACGAAGCTTGGAGATTTATGGCACTCGTGGTCACCTCAAGCTAGATTATATCGCTCAAACTCTGGAGGTTTCTCTGCTAGACGAAATCTACTCTAGCGAGACTTTTCAGGTCACAAAAAAAGAGCCTTTAAGAGAAGAAATAGAAACTTTTATAGCGACTTGCCAAGGCAAGATCAAAAATCCTATACCAACAGAAGATGCGACTTTTGCGCTTGAGCTATGCTTGGGTGCAACTAATCTGGCAAGGAGAAAAAAGTGGGAGTAGTTATTCACCCGACTGCAATAGTTGAAAAAGGCGCGCAAATTGGCGAAGGAACTGTTATCAGAGAATTCGCTATTGTGCGGGCAGGAGCTTCGATTGGTAAAAACTGCATTATTGCAGAGTTCACCTTAATTGAAGGAGGCGCGCAAATTGGCAATGGTACCAAAATTTGGGATCATTCCAAAGTACGCGGTGGTGCTGTAATTGGCGAAAACTGCAACATTGGCGCTAAAGTCAACATTGATACTTATGTTAAAATTGGTAACAATTGCAAAATCCAAAACTCTGTAAATATGTTCGAAGGATTAACTTTGGAAGATGGAGTTTTTGTGGGTCCAAACGTGCAATTTACAAATGCACTTAAGCCCGCTGCGATTAACCCAGACGACAGCAAGCGTACAGACAAAGACTGGAAGCCAACATTAACACTAGTTAAAAAAGGCGCCAGAATTTGCACCAACTCTACTGTTGTGTGCGGAATTACAATTGGCGAATGGGGCTTTATTGCTCCGCACTCGTGTATTCGAGACAATGTCAAAGAATACGAATTTTGGGCTGGCGTACCCGCCAAGCATAAAGGGCATTTTTGCTCTTGTGGCAACAAAGCTAAAAATATTGAAGATGAAAAAAGGCGATATTTTGGCAGATATGGCATCAGCGTATGGCAAATGCCTTTTTGCGAAAATTGTCAAATTTTTCTACCAAAATCAACTAGATTTTGGGGTAAAATATAAAGTAAAAGCCCCCGTTTTAACGGGGGCTTATTTTTATTTTATTTGCTAGAAACTACTAATCGCCCAAGCAATAACGCTTATTGTACTCCAAGGCAATTACCTCAACTACCCTAGAAATATCATTGTCTGTTATGCCCGCATGGACTGGCAATGACAATACTTCTTCTGTCAATTGCTGAGCATTGGGTAGCTCTAGATATCTATAGTTATCTGCATAAACCGGCTGTTTATGAATTGGTATAGGATAATGCACTCCTGTACCAATTCCTTTTAAATTTAGCTGATGACGCAGAGCTTCCTTAGACACTGGGCAAAAATTGGTGACGCGAATGGTGTATTGATGATACACATGTTCGCAATCTGGCGACACATAAGGCAAAATGATACCCTCAAATCTCGTGAGCAGTTTGTTGTATTGCTTGGCATTATGCTGGCGCCTAGCATTCGCTGACGCCAAACTTTTTAAGCGATGATTGGCAATTGCGGCAAACACCTCGGACAAGCGCGAATTCCAGCCGATTAAATCGTGCTGATAGCGCTTAGTTTGTCCGTGATTAGCCAGCAACCGCATCTTTTCGGCAATACTATAATCATTTGTGGTAACTATTCCCCCTTCGCCACCACAAGGCAAATTTTTTGTCGGGAAAAGCGACCAGCAAGCAGTATTATAGCTTCCAACTGGCATATCTTTGTAAACTGCGCCATGCGCCTGACACGCATCTTCTAAAATAATTATTGGAATATGCGGATACTTTTCCTTTAAAGCTTCAAAGGCGCCAATATCTGCTGACTGCCCATATAAATGAACAGGCAAAATAATGATCTTCGATTGGTCGGAAAACGCGCTCATTTCTTTAAGCGTCATATGCAATGAGCTTTCGGGGTAGGCATTGTCTTCCCACATCCACAATAGGCTCTCAATAACATTTTCGACACTCTTGGGACATAGATTAAAAGTCCTAGGATCAATATCTGCAAACTTAACATGAGCACCTAAACGTGTCGCCTGACTTGCTGTTGCAAAAAAACTAAATGATGTCGTAATGACAAAATCTCCCATACCAACATCGTATGCACTAAGTGCCAGCAATAAGGCATCTGTGCCACTTGAGCACGTAACTGCATACTTTGCGCCTACAAATTCGGCAAAGTTTTTCTCGAGCTCAAGCGCTTGCGGACCTTTTACAAGGTTTCCGGACATCAAGACTTGCTTGGCTATTTCTGCTTCTTCTTCAGTAATAGCTGGGTCGCCCATTGTGATTTTTCGCATCTCTGCTTCTCCGTTTCTCGATTTTTTAAGGTGAACTTATCCGAATGGATTGTACAATAAAAAGTCTATCTAGTCAATTAGAGTAGGGATTATAGAAGCCTTGGTGCCTCCGCTAGTTGGCAGATGGCGGAGAGATTTAGGACATCAGATCCCCGATCAGGAATGCTACGCTTCCTGTCAGGGATGACAAAGCTGGAAGTAGTTGAGTCTTCCTGTCAGAGATGACAAGAGTATGCACTATATACTAGATACAAAATACTAAATACTGCTTTAGTAATGCCAATGAAGATGATCTATAAATGCCCTAGATTGCCCCATCCCCTTGCGCTGAATGGTTTCTTCGATAGTTTCTTTGTACGATAAGCCCTGTTGAGCAATTAACGATTCAATCAGCGACGAGGCACGATCGTAATATGTAGGAATTGGATAAGTCCAAACCTGTGCTGGCATCATTGGGTAAAAATCCTCTTCATCCTCTTTGAAAATCTCTAGTCCGGAGCGATAAAGCTCGTAAACCAAATCACCGATTTTTTCGCGAGCTGCCATCTGCTTTAATTGCTGTGGCGGTTCGGCTTTTTCCCCAGAAGAGAACACATTTTTAGGCAAGCGTTGTTCTTTTTTGCCTTTTCGTGGCTTGCTCTTCATTACAAGATATTCGTCACAAATATAAACTTCTTTGATTTCTGCAATAGCTGAAGCTGTTACCTGTGAAGCCTCTTCACTAAGCCCAGCGGTCATTGCCTCGGGTGGCTCGCTACCGCAAATTATATCGGTACGCAAACTAGACATCACTTTTAAGGTGTCTGTGCTAAAGCCTAACTCTTTGTCATCATAATCATCTTTGACATACGGCACTTGCTCTGGCCACAAGTTTTCGCCAGTTACTTGATCGCGCGCATAAGTCCACAAGTATTCAGTTCGTGTTTTTTGTCCGCCAAACAACCCGCCAAAAAGACCACCAAATAAATTCATTACGCCAAATCCACCCAAAAATCCGCCTAAAATATTACCCAGCATAGGACCCAAAATTGGTGATAACAATTGCAAGCCAAGTTGCGCCCAACCAATTCCAGGAACCATCAAGGCTTGAATTCCTGTACTCAATAAATTGGAAATTGTTCCTGGAGGCAAACCAAGAGCATTATCTATACCCGCCAAAGCTTCACCAAAAATCATGTTAACGCCCATAGAAACCAAGGCTGCTTGTACACCCGCCAAGTTAGCTTGGGCTTGTTCTAGGGCAGCGCTACCGCTGACAATGTCTGTTGTTCCCATAGCAAGATTGTCAAATGCCTGATTAACCGCTGCTTGAGCTGTTGTAAGCGCTTGCACACTGCTATGAATTAACTGCGACGTTCCAGGAGGTAAGCCAAGGGTACTGTCAACAAAACCGCCAATTTGCGGAGCAAATCTGTCGATGGCGCCAGTGATGTTTCCTGTTTTTGCAAAATCAAATATCTCGCGCCCCATTCCTAGGGGAACATCAACGCCTAGCATATTACTCATAACGCCTTCGAATTGACGTAGATTTTGAGCACTAAACATTTGATCGATATCAATACCCTGCGGATCAGCAAAAAAGTCTTTTACTTTAAGTGCTAAATCAGCTCCTTGCATTAGTTGGCCACCAATACTTGAACCGGCAATCTTATCAAAAACTCCTGTTAACGCACCCATTTGCTGCTTTAAGTCGCCCTCAAAGAAATTCTTGGCAAAATCTTGCAAACCGATATCTAGCCCAAGTGTTTTAGATAGGGCTAAGTCCATCATCTTAAACTGCATATCCTGCTGGCGCTCGCCCAAAAGTCCTTGCATTTTTTTGTCGTATGCAGCCTTAGCAACATCGGATACCATGATTTCTTCACCTGTATTTGGATCAATCATTGGCACCATATCTGTACCTAACGGACCAGTTCCGTCACCAAAAACTTCGCCAAAAGCTTGCTTGGCAAGCTGAGTTTGCACCGCCGATGTTGGTCCGCCAATCATCTCGAAAATCTGCGTGGCAGGAACAGGAATTCCTAGATTTGCAAACTGCGCATCTAGCTGACTCATAGCTAGGGATTGTGCCATTTGCCCAAAATCACCAGTCACGAGCCCCTGTATTCCAAAATTTAAATACTCTCCTGGAATTCCCGCAGCTGACCCAACAGAGCCAATTAAGCCAGCTAACTGGGCTCTGCCCTCGGGAGTTGTAGTATTGATACCGCCATCGATGAAAAACGTTTCGTAGAAATTTGTTGCAATAGAGCCAAGAGCTGGGTCTAGGCCTAGGCTTGAGCTAAGTGTTTGCATGCCAAATTTGATTTTTTCGTCACTCGAAATTTGGTCATTAAATACCCAACTAATTGGCACACCAAATTTTTCAGTAGCAAAACTATCTGCCACCTGCATACCCAAATTTTGAAAAGCGGCGCCCTTATTTACATTGGGATCGTTGCTAAGCAAAATGCCAAGCGAACCAGAAATTGCGCCACCCAGAGCATCGCTTTCAACGCCAATAAAATTAGAAATAGCTTGCGGAGTTAGTTGGCTTTGTAGTTGTCCTAGAGCAAAATTTTTAATCTCCGTACTATCAAAATCGCCTTTTGCCAAATTGATAATCTGATAAACCGGCAAGCCGGTCCCGGCCGATGCCTCTGCGCCAACTACCTGCCAAAAATCTGAGCTGGAATCGCCACTTATAAGTTGCTCAGCAACACGAGTTAAGGTGGCAGTGTCTTCGTTAATACTGCCAACAAGTCCAAGACCCATTTTGCGGAGTTGCTCACCCGCATCCTTACCAGTTAAATCTTGAATGTAGCCTATAACACCAGTTGCGCCACCTAGCTGATCAAGGGCTGAGTTGATATTTGAAAAATCAATCGGAATAATTCCAGCGCTTTGCCCTAAAGCTTGCGCTAAAATCTTTTCCGGATTGAGGGTCATATCATTGAGAGAAAAATTAAAGTTTTGAGATGAACCGCGCGAACCCGTAACTGCCTGCAAAACTTTTTGAATGCCAAGCGCTTGACTAAATTTAGCCTCTGCATCATTACCGCTGTGCGAAGAAACAATCGAAAATAAACCATTTCCCTGAGGTCCAGTAAAGTTTTGTAGTCCCAGACTCTCAGAAGAAGCACGTGTGCCCT
>CAZWUV010000039.1:0-6776 GCA_964636735.1 uncultured Candidatus Saccharibacteria bacterium
TACTTTTTGGGTTGTAGAGCTCGGCTCTACAAATTGCACTAAAAGTGCAACGGGGTAACAGCGAGCGAAGCGAGTATCATTGGGGCAAGTCTATCCCGAAGAAGGCGGGAAGCCCCATTGAAGACTCGGCTACCAAGTAAGAAAAATTATGTATATTGTACCAGCTATTTTGGCGCCAACGGAAAAAGAATTGCAAGAGCAACTCGCTAAGGTTGCCGATTTGAGCGACTTGGTAAGCTTTGACGTGGCAAGTGAAGATTTTGTCGACGGACTTACAACTCCTAGCCCAAAAGATTTTCCGCAATTGTCAGAAGGCAAAAAAGTTTTTTGGCATTTAATGGTAAAAAATCCTATCAATCTGATTGATGAGTGTTTGCAGTTTCCTGCAAAAATTATTGCCGTGCATGCGGAGGCAGAGGGAGTGGATGAAGCGCTTAAACTTATCAAATCTAAAGAAGTCCTTGCAGGTTTAGTATTTAATCCAGATACAGATATTAGTAAATTTACAGATTTAATTAAGCTTGTAGATGTTGTCCAAATCATGACTGTTATTCCAGGTGCACAGGGGCGAGATTTTGATGGCAGTAATTTGGAGAAAATTGATTATATTCGCACTCTAAATCCTAGTGTTAAAATTGCAGTAGATGGCGGAATTAACCCAGAAACTATCGGTCGAGTACTGCCAAATAGTCCAGATTTTATAGTGATTGGTAGCTTTTTGACAAAAGCTCAAAATCCAAAGCAAAATTTTGTAGAGCTGAAGCAGGAGGACAGCGAAATTCTAGACAGCTAATGGAATAGTTGATAGGTAATCAAAATTATATAGTTAAAACTAGATACAAAATACAGAATACGATATACTATAGATACTAAGTAGGAGGGTGGAATTACTATTAAAGAGCTCGAAAAAAAGGCGTATCAGATACGGATTGATATTTTGAAGTCTTTAGCAAGGGCAGGGTCTGGGCACTCTGGAGGGCCTCTTGGTATGGCAGATGTTTTTACTGCTCTTTATTTTGATGTTTTAAATCACAACCCAAAGAAGCCAAGCTGGCCAGAGCGCGACCGCCTTGTACTATCTAATGGACATATTTGTCCAGTTCTTTATGCGACTATGGCGCATGCTGGATATTTTCCAAAAAGCGAGCTTAAGACTCTGCGCCAAATGGGTACTAGACTGCAAGGTCATCCTCATCGACAAGCACTGCCCGGACTAGAGACTACTTCTGGTCCTTTGGGTTCTGGGCTTTCTCAGGCTTGTGGTATGGCGCTTGCAGGTAGAATGGATGGTGCTAAGTGGCGAGTTTATGCACTCACAAGTGATGGCGAGCACAATGAAGGTAATACGTGGGAAGCAGTAATGTTTGCTGGAAAAGAGCGCCTTGCTAACTTAACTCAAATTATGGATAGAAATAATATCCAAATTGATGGCACAACAGAAGAAACGATGCCTTTAGAGCCTTTGCGTCAAAAGTACGAAGCATTTAATTGGCATGTAATCGAAGTTGACGGACACAATATGGAAGAAATTATCGACGCTTGCAATCATGCAAAATCAATCCATGAAAAGCCAACAGTTATTTTGGCAAATACTACTCTTGGCAAGGGAGTGAGTTGGATGGAAAATGATTATCGTTGGCATGGTGCTCCTCCTGGGGGACTAGAAACAGAAAAGACTCCACCAAAAGAAGATCAGCTAGACGATGCAGTGCGCCAACTGAAAGAAATTTTTAATTCGCTATAGTGTCAATTTAAATTTAATGTATAATGAACCAAGCTTACTTAAACCCAAAACTATTTTCCAAAAACATCGACCAAAAGCCGATTCGTGATGGCTATGGCGAGGGTTTAATTTTGGCAGGAGAAATGAACGATCAGGTTGTTGCAGTTTGTGCGGACTTAACCGAGTCAACACGCACACAAGAGTTTGCGGATAGGTGGCCAGATAGATTTGTGCAGGTTGGTGTGGCAGAGCAAAATTTAGTTACTATGGCTGCAGGTATGGCGGCAATTGGCAAAATTCCTTTTGTAACTAGTTATGCAACTTTTTCACCGGGGCGAAATTGGGAGCAAATTCGTACAACAATTTGTTATAATGATCAGCCAGTTAAAATTATTGGCTCTCATGCTGGTATTAGTGTGGGGCCAGACGGTGCTACGCATCAGGCGCTAGAGGATTTGGCAATTATGCGCACTTTGCCTAATATGGTTGTGATTGCTCCATGTGATGCGATTGAGGCAAAAAAAGCAACAGTTGCTGCCCTAAAATATCCTGGACCAGTTTATATTCGCCTAGCAAGAGAGAAAACTCCAGTTGTTACTACAGATAAAACTCCGCTTAAAATTGGCGTCGGACAGGTTTTGATGGACGGGGACGATGTTACAATTATTTCAACTGGTTCGATGATTTATGAGGCCTTGCTTGCAGGCAAACAGCTACAAAAAGACAAAATTTCAGCTCGGGTCATCAACATGCCCACAGTCAAGCCACTGGACGAAGAGCTGGTGTTGAAATCAGCTAAGCAAACTGGCGCAATTGTTACTTGCGAAGAGCATCAAATCAGCGGTGGATTAGGTGGCGCAGTTAGTGAATTTTTGGCAGAAAAGCACCCAACACCAGTTGAATTTATAGGTATGATGGA
The DNA here is from genome assembly GCA_964636735.1 of uncultured Candidatus Saccharibacteria bacterium. Lineage (GTDB taxonomy): Bacteria > Patescibacteriota > UBA1384 > JACPKC01 > JACPKC01 > CAZWUV01. The sequence continues at coordinate 2,643 of CAZWUV010000039.1, forward strand.
TGCTTTTGGAGAATCTGGCAAGCCAGCGGAGCTTTTAGAAAAGTTTGACTTAAAGAGTAAAAATATTGTAAAAGCAGTCAAGAAAATTATTAAAAGAAAAATCACATAAATTAAAATTATGGCAAAAGAAAGTAATTTTATTTTTTATTATGGCAAAGAGTGTCTATATTGCCACAAGATGGAGCCCTTGATTGATAAACTAGAAAAAGAAGAGGGTATTAAATTTACCAAAAAAGAAGTCTGGCATGATTTAGACAATAGGATTTCTTTAGAAAGAGATAATCAAGATGGCTCGCTTTGTGGAGGTGTGCCGTTTATGTTTAATAGCGATACAAAAAAATATATTTGCGGCAGTGTAGAGTATGATAAATTAAAAGCGTGGGTACTTGATCAAAGCAAGGAGGATAAATGAGAGTTAATGCGTATCAGTGGTTGCGAAAAGCAAAGCGTGAGGGTTGGGCAATTGGTGCGTTCAATGCTTCCAATATCGAAACAATAAAGGCAATTATTCAGGCTGCGCAAAATTTAGAGTCTCCTGTGATTATCGAGAGTTCTGCTGGTGAAACTGATTATTTTGGTGCTAAAGCTTTGCGCAAAATAGTTGATATTTATGCGCGCGAGGCGGGTGTGCCTGTTATGCTCAATTTAGACCACGCCAGCGATCCACAGGCAATCGATATGGCAATGAAGGTGGATTTTGATTTAATCCATTTTGATGGCTCAAAGCTTGAATACGCAGAAAATGTTGCTCGCGCCAAAGAGATTGTACGTGATGCTCATGCGCAAGATTTATTGGTTGAGGGAGAAATGGACAGCATTGTTGGCTCGTCAAATGTGCATCGTGGTAGCGCAACAATTGCTCAGCAACAGGGAAATTATACAAGTCCTGCCAAAGCGCGTGATTTTGTTAAGGCAACGGGCATCGATACTTTGGCGGTTTTCATTGGTAATGTTCATGGGCTTTATTCTGACACGCCAAAGTTAGATATTGCCCGTCTTAAAAAAATTCGCCAAGAAGTAAAGTGCTTTTTGTCTTTGCATGGCGGGTCGGGCATTGCAGATGCGGATATTAAAAAAGCGATTGCTTCAGGCATTTCTAAGATCAACGTAAATTCTGAGTTGCGCGTTGCTTTCTTGAAAGCCCTTCGCAAAGCTGTAAAAGAACCAGAAGAAATTGCTTCCTACAAGTTTATGCCACCTGTAATTGATGCGATGCGTCGTGTTGTTGAGCAAAAAATGATACTTTTTGGTAGCGCTGGAAAAGCCAAGAAGAAGTGGGATAAGAGGTTGATTTAATCTTCTGACCTGTCCTCCCTGACAGAAGGTGTAGTGCTTCTGATCGAGGTCTTGTTTTATAGAATAGTGAATGGAGAATGGTGAATAGAGTTTTGCTTGATTGCTTTTATTGTCAATGTTTGGCTAGGCAATTCATACATACTATGATACAGTGGTCGAGTACATTTACATCAAGAAAGTAGGGGAAATCATAGAATGTTCGAAGGCATTAGAGATTACGACTATAGCAAGCTCGACACAGAGCCTTTGGCTTGGGAGCTTAACATTCCATCAGGAGTAATGGTGGTTGCTAATGATTTACGCCCACAATTTGATTTTTTTGGCGACTTCGATATCGGCACCCAAAAGGGTTTAGCTCAAACAACTCTTGCGATGGCAGAAATTGGTTGCTCTTACGCATTTGTTGGTAATACGTGCCCAGGTGTTTATAAGATAGGCTACCACGCTTATACAATCGCAAGTTCGCATTGGTGCGAAGATACAGAAAAAGAAACCTTGCCCGACGGTGAGCAAGTTGCAAGTATCACTACCGATCTGTGGTGGTATTCAATTGTTGATAAAGATGAGTTTTTGCGGCGTTTTCCAGAAAGCAAGCTTAAAGGAGTTGATTTGGTTAGCGTGAAGCCTGGTGTTTACAGATTTGAGCACTATATGCTTTTAAGGCGGGATTTTCATATTTATGAAAACCCAGCTCCTTTTGTATTTACTAGGATTGAATGGGTTCGGCCGTCTGATCCGCATCGTGATTTTCTAGTAGAGATTGCAAGTCAGCACTTTACTGCCGGGCAAGTAATTTGGCAACTTATTTCTGACTATCCAGGCCTGTATCTTGAAAAAAGCAGATCGGATACAACGATTATTCTAGAAAAAACACGTGCTTTGCTTGCTTTGTCAGAAAACGAAGATTTTACTAATAGCGAGGAATGGAAAAAAGCTATCTCAGATGTACTGAGCGAACCTTGTCAAAATTTTCAGAAGGATTTAAACATTCAAGATGACGATGCAATTCAAAAAGCTGTCAATCAAATCTTTTGCGTTTGTGGTGGTGGCGGTGATTGGCATCCAAATGGATTTATTCAATTCAATCCCTTGATGACTGCCGAAACGCCGAGCGTGAAAATTCCCAAATTTGATAAATGCTACCACTGGTCTGGACTTCATGAGTATTGCAATTTAGCGGTAGCAGTTGGATTGCATGCTTGCAGAGAATCTATGAGCTTAAGCAAATCTTTTTACGATTTAGCCTTAAATGTGCTTGATTGTATAATTTTACATGGTTGCCTTGATTATACTGGTCGTATAGATTTGGCAGTAATTCCAGTTGCTAAGGAATACCGCAGGCGAATTGTAGAGAGATTTGGCAAAGAATACGATTAATCGATAGGTTATTTTTTAAGACCCACCCCAAAAGGTGGGTTTTTATTTGCAATTAAGACACAGGCATTTATAATATCTATAGGTAATCATGGATGGAACGAAAGTGCTTGCTTTAATTTTTTTAATTTGAATTTTGATTTATCCGAAGGAGTCTTATGTACGATTTTTTATCAATTGGTGATACTCAGCTGGATACTGTTTTTGTTTTAAGCCACGACGAAGCAGAAATTCATTGTCGTGTAGATACTCAGGCGTGCGAAATTGCTTTTCCTTTTGGCTCAAAATTGCCAGCTAAGGAAATGCATACAATGGTGGCTGGCAATGGTGCTAATGCAGCAGTTAGCAGTTCTCGTTTAAATGGCAACACGGCGTTTTGGTCGATGCTTGGCGATGACGAAGTTGCAGATATGCAACTTAAATATTTTGAGCAACAAGGTATTGCTCCTAAGTATATTCGCAAAACTCCAGGATCAAAAAGCAATCGCTCCACGATAATTAGCGTTGGTGGTGAGCGAACAATCTTGGTTTACCACGACCCAATGAAGTATGAGTTGCCCGATGATTTACCGCCAGCAAAATGGGTGTATTTAACAAGTATGGGCGATGGTAGCGAAACAGTTTTCCCAAAACTTGCCGAGTATATTCAGGAAACTGGCGCAAAACTTGCTTACCAGCCCGGCACTTTTCAGCTGCGAGTCGGTGCAAAAGTTGCTGAGCCGATTTTGGAGCTTGCAGAGTATATTATTATGAACAAAGAAGAAGCCCAGCTTTATACTGACCTTCAAACTTCAAGCATCTCTGAGTTAATCGATGGTCTTCACAGGCTGGGTCCTAAAATCGTTGTGGTGACAGATGGCACAGCTGGATCTTATGCATCTGATGGTAGCAATAAGTGGTTTTTGGGAACTCGCAAAGATATTCCTAGAATTGAAGCAACTGGAGCAGGTGATGGATATGCAAGTGCATTTGCAATCGCACTAATGAAAGGTGAGACAATTCCTGAGGCAATGCGTTGGGGAACATTTAATGCCGAGTCAGTTATTCAGCAATATGGTCCGCAAGCGGGAATTTTGGATAAATTTGCAATGCAAAAAACTCTAGAGGCGAATGATGATTTTCAGGCAAAAAAATTGGAGTAGTCATGAAAACACTTCCGCATCCAGAACAATTTGAACCAGAGTTGCAGTCAGAACCAAAAGAATCATCTGGCATAGATAAGTTTTTAGAAGAAGCTACTAGCGTTGGTCAAGTTGATGCAAAAGATCAATCATTCTCAAATAAAGAAAATTCTGATGCAGCGCTTAGCCTGATAGAGCAGGGTAGATTTGATGATTTGAAAGTAATGATTGAGCACCCTAACAAAAAAGCGCAATTTCAGAATCTCAGTGCCGAAGTTGCTAAAGGAATTTACAAGCAAGATCCAGAATTTGCATTAAAATACATTGACAGATTTACCCAATT
>CAZWUV010000040.1:0-6652 GCA_964636735.1 uncultured Candidatus Saccharibacteria bacterium
CCTACAGCTTGCTTGTCAATTCCAGAGATTTCGATGACGTTTTTGTCGACATTAACAGTAATTCCTTCTGGAGGAGTAATAATTACTGGATGAGAAAATCCAACTGCAAGCTCTAGATCTTTGCCTTTTAGCTGGGCTTTATAGCCTACGCCATTGATTTCTAGTTTTTTGCTAAAACCATTTGTTACGCCTTCGACCATGTTGGCAACTAGGCGCTGGGTTGTGCCATATAGAGATTTTGCAAGCTTGGTATTTTTCTTTGGCTTAACTGCAAAGCCATCTTCAATGGCAACTAGCTCAACTAAATTGTGTAGTTTCATTGAAAGCTCACCTTTTGGTCCTTTGGCTGTGACGTTTTGTCCGTCGATTGTTAGAGTTGTGCCGTCGGTAACTCTGATTGGAAGTTTGCCAATTCTGCTCATAGTAACACCTCACAAATAATTTCTCCTCCAGAGCGGATTTTGGTGGCTTGTTCGCCAGTTAAAACACCTTTTGGAGTTGACATAATAACAATTCCAATGCCTCTTTTTGGTTTTGGAATATTGTTTGCCTTAGCATAAACTCTTCGACCTGGTTTAGAGATTCTGCGAATTTGAGACATTGCACCTCGTCCTTGTTCGTCATACTTTAGGTTGATTTTGATAACCTTAAAGCCTTTTTCGTTGGTATCAACAGAAACATCGTTAACAAGACCATTTTGACCAAGCACTTTGGCAATGGAATTTTTAACGCTGGAATAAGGAATAACAACAGTTTCTTTTTTGACTGCTTGGGCGTTATTGATAATGCTTAACATATTGGCAATTGGATCCATAAAATTCTCCTAAACTCTTACCAGGAAGACTTAATTACTCCAGGAATTTCTCCGTTGGATGCTTTTTCGCGGAAACAAATCCTGCACAAACCAAATTGGCGGATGTAGCCACGTGGTCTTCCACAAACTCCACAACGATTTACTTTGCGTGTGGAAAACTTTGGTTTTTTGCGCGATTTTTCTATTAGTGATTGTTTCGCCATATTCTTGAGTTATTTAAATAATTTTTTTAGTTATTGTTTTTAAGGGGAAAGCCTAATGCTCTAAGTAGTTTTTCTCCCTGTTCGCTGTCTTTAGCTGTTGTGGTAATTGCGATTGAAATACCGTAAAGGTTTTTAGCTTTTTCTGCTTCGATTTCTGGGAAGATGATATGCTCTTTGATGCCAAAAGAATAATTGCCTTTGTTGTCGAATTTTTCTACTGGCAAACCTCGAAAGTCGCGGATACGTGGAATTACAATGTTAACTAGTTTTTCAAAAAAACTATACATTCTGTTGCCACGCATTGTTACTGTATAGCCAACGATTTCACCTTGGCGCAACTTAAAGCCAGCAACAGCCTTTTTGGATTTACGAGGAGCTGGTTTTTGACCAGTAATAATTGCAAGGTCTTTTTTGATTGCTTCGACCTGTTCTTTGTTGTCTCGGAATTGACCTAGTCCAATATTAACAGTAATCTTTTCAAGGGCTGGTGTAGCCATTGGGTGAAGATTTAGTGTTTTTGCCAGCTCTGGGCGGATCTTTTTGTCAAAATCGTTTTTAATCGACATTTTAATATCTTATTTCTTTTTAGTGGTTGTGTCTGTGGCTTGATTGCATTTTTTGCACATTCTTACTTTGCCAGATGCAGTTACTTTTTGGTTGACGCGAGTTGGCTTTGAGCAACTTGCGCAAATTAGCATTACATTGCTGGAGTTGACTGGAGCAAAAAATTCAATAATTCCGCCGTGAGGTTGTTTTGCATTTGGCTTCATGTTCTTTTTGCGAGTATTGACACCTTCTACAACTACTCGGTTACTTTTAGTTATGACTTTAGTGATTAGGCCTTTTTTGCCTTTATCTGCGCCACTTAACATGATCACGTTGTCGCCTTTTCTTAAGTTCATTATAGTACCTCCGGAGCAAGTGAGATTATCTTTTGATAGCCACGGTTTCTGACTTCGCGGGCAACTGGACCTAGGACACGGGTTCCTCGTGGTTGTCCATCATCGTTAATAATTACAACAGCATTGTCATCAAATCTGATGATTGAGCCATCTTCGCGTTGAAACGGAGATCGCTGTCTAACAATCACTGCTTTTACAACTTCTTTCTTTTTGACTTCAGCTCTTGGAATAGCCGATTTTACAGATGCAATTACAACATCGCCAAGCTGGGCAGCGGCACTTTTGGCACCACCAACAACTTTGAAGGCCATAATTTCTTTAGCTCCCGAATTGTCTGCGACTTTTAGTCTGGTAAAAGGCTGAATCATTTGATTGATTTAGATTATTTAATAGTTTTAGCTTGTTCGATAATCTTAGAAATTGTCCAAGATTTTCTTTTGCTGATTGGTTTTATTTCTGTAATTTCTACGCTATCACCTGCATTTGGCTCGATGTTAGCTGGAATATCAACTAAAAAGTATTTGCTAACCTTGTATTGTTTTTTATATTTTTTGTCCATTACAACTCTGTCAATTCTAACACGAGCAGTTTTTGGGCTGACTTTGTAAACAATACCAGTTTTTTTCTTGATTACTTTTTCCATCTTTATTTGTTAGAAGATTTTTCTTTGATCACAGTCAAAATCTGAGCGATTTCTTTTTTGATCGCTCTAATTGACTTTAGGTTGTTAATTTTACCAAATCCTAGATCAAAACGCAAGTCACGTAATTTCGCATAGTTTTCAGCAAGCTTTTTATTGAGTTTTGCAGTATCAAATTCTCGAATTTCTTGCAAAAAGTTACTTTTTTTAGACATTTTGCTCCTCTCTGGAGACGAATTTTGTGCCAACGGAAAGCTTATGTCCGGCTAGACGGAAGGCTTCTTTGGCGACCTCTTCGCTAACTCCACTAACTTCAAACAAGACTCTACCTGGTTTAATTACAGCCACAAAGTGGTCTAAAGCGCCCTTACCGCTACCCATCGGAGTTTCTGGGCTACTTGCTGTAACTGGCTTGTCTGGAAAAATTCTAATCCAGTATTTGCCACCACGTTGCATATAGCGGGTAAGTGCTTTTCGGGCAGCTTCAATTTGACGTGAAGACAACCAGCCTCGAGTTGTAGCCTTGATGGCAAAATCACCAAAAGCAATTTGAGCGCCACGAGTAGCATAGCCAGCTCGTCGGCCACGGTGTTGCTTTCTGTGTTTTAGTTTCTTTGGCAATAACATGATTTAATTCTTACTTTTGATTGATAGTTTTTTTATTGCTTGGATTTAGTGCGTCAAGAAGTTTGTCGCCTCGATAAATCCAAACCTTAATACCAATTGTTCCATGCGCTGTTGTTTTAGCGTCAGCGTGTGCATAGCTGATATCGTTTCGGAATGTTTGTAGTGGGACTGTGCCTTCTGAAAACTTTTCTTTGCGAGCGATTTCGGCACCATTTAAACGTCCAGCAATGCGGATTTTAATACCTTTGGCACCACGTTGCATTGTTCGCTCGATAGCTTGCTTGATTAGGCGTCGGTAAGAAGCTCTTTTTTCGATTTGTAGAGCGATTTGCTGAGCAACAACTTGAGCGTTAAGCTCTGGGGATTTAATTTCTACAATTTCAATTTTAATGTTTTTTGGCAAGTCGCTTGCATTTGCATTTGGCGATGAATAACTTGCAAAAACTCTATGTCTAAAAGATTGAATTTTTCTATCTAGTAAAGATTTTGCTTCATTGATGCCAGCACCAGATCGACCAATAACAACTCCAGGCTTAGAAGTGTGCAGAACAATTTTAATTTCTTTGGAGTTTCTTTCAATCTCAACAAGACCAATTGAAGCTTCTTTGCTATAGTGACTAGCTAGAAGTCGTCGAATTTCGGCATCTTCAATAATGTTGTAGGCTGTGCCAGAAGCAGAAAACCACTTCGAAGACCAGTTCTTGTTGAGCGGAAGCCTGTTTGAGATTGGGTTAGTCTTGTGTGACATATTCTTTATTTATTCTTTTTGGTTTTTTCTTCTTTTTGAGTTTTTGATACTTTCTTTGTTGAGGTTTTTTTGACGGGCATCAGTTTGCGTTCGACTGTAAGGGTTAAGTGGCAACTTCGTTTTCTAATTCTACTTGCTCTACCTCGACCCTTGATAAGAGTTCTGTACAATCTGTGTCCTTCGTTACAAAAAATCTCTTTTACCATTAAATCTTCGGCTTTGACATTTGGATCTTTGTCTTTAGCAGCTGAAATCGAAGACAAAAGCAATTTTTTAACAGGAACTGCAGTTTGACGAGTAGAGTGATCCACCAAAGATAGGGCATCACTAACACGCTTGTTTCTTAGATTGCCCAAAATTACACGAATCTTTTGTGGCGCAATTGGAAGCTTATTGTATTTTACGGTAACTAACATTGTTTTGTCTTAATTAAATGTTTGAATGATTAGCCTTTTGCTTGTTGGTCGGCTAGCTTTCCACCGTGTCTGCGGAAGGTTCTGGTTGGAGAGAATTCTCCAAGCTTGTGTCCCACCATATCTTCGGTTGCTAGCACAGAGATAAAGTCTTTGCCATTGTGAACTTGAAAGGTAAATCCTACCATTTCAGGGGAAATCACGCAAGCCCGTGACCAAGTTTTGATTGGTTTTGGATTATTTTTGTCTTGTGCGGAAACTTTTTTTAGAATTTTTGGGTCAACGTAAGGACCTTTTTTAAGTGATCTACTCATAATTTATCCTCTTCTTTTCTTAGATCTTCTTCTGATAATAAACTTATCAGTGCGCTTGTTTCGGCGAGTTTTCTTACCAAGAGCTGGTTTACCCCAAGGAGTTTTTGGATGCTTCAAGCCGATTGGCGAACCACCTTCTCCACCACCATGAGGGTGATCATCTGGGTTCATAGCTTTACCACGTACTGTTGGTCTCCAGCCCATATGGCGCTTGCGTCCAGCTTTACCAATAACAACCTTGTTGTGATCTGGATTAGAAACTGTGCCAATGGAAGCGTAAGCAGTTGCAATAATTCTACGAACTTCTCCTGAAGGAAGTTTGATTTGAGCATATCTGCCATCGTCTTCATGAGCGGTGACAGTGGCACTTGATCCAGCAGAGCGGACAATTTGACCTTTTCTTTCTGGTGCTAGGGCAATATCATAAATTGGTAGGCCACGAAGAATTTTTCCTAGAGGAATGCGGTTGCCTGGTTCTGCAGGAGCATCTTGACCAAATTCCAAAACTTGTCCAACAACCATTTCGTGAGATGCCAAAATATAGGCTTTTTTACCGTCTTCGTATTGAATTAGGGCAATATTAGCCGATCGATTTGGATCATATTCTAGGGCTAGAATTGTTGCGTTCGAACCTACGCCTTTTTCTAGTGAAGAGATAATGCGGTATTTACGTTTAGCTCCACCACCACGATGGCGAATAGAAATTCTACCAAAACGATCACGTCCAGCATGTTTTTGAATGGTGGTAGTTAGGGATTTTTCTGGTCGTTTTTTGGTTAACTGAGATTGTCTGTTAACCGTCATTCCGCGTCTACCTGGAGTTGTAGGTTTTAATTTAATAATAGCCATTGCTTTTTATTTAGCTTCTTTTTTTGCTTTTTTGTCGTCGTGACTGTGGTCATGATCATGATTGTGGGCGTCGGCAGTGATTTCAAATCCAGGAATTGTTTGACCTTTTTTAAGGGTAACAATTGCCTTAACTTTTGCCTTTGTCATACCGCCTTTGCCACGCAAATTTCCTTTTGGTTTGCCAGGAATTTTGACAAGATTAACATCGGTTACTTCTACTTTATATAGACTAGCGATTGTTTCGGCGATGATAATTTTGTTGATTTTCTTGGGCACAGCAAAAGTAAATTTGCCACTTGATGCTAAGTGCAAGGATTTTTCGGTGATAACTGGTTTTAGGGAAAAGTTTTTCATTGGTTTTATTTTATTTTGGATTGGATTTGCGCTAGGGCATCGGCATCAAAAATAATGCTATCTGCCTTTACAATGTCAACGCTAGAAAGATTTTCAGTGCTTTTCAAGGAAACATTTTTTAGGTTTCCAGAAGCTTTTTTAAGCTCGACAGTTGGTTTATGAGTGACTAGTAAAATATTTTTTCCGTCAATGTCTTTTAGTCCGCTGGCAAGAGTTTTAGTTTTGCCATCTTGGGTCCATTCGTCAACTTGCCAAAGATTTTTTAGCGAAGCTTGTGCTTGAAGGGCCAGCAATAAAGCTTGAGCTTTGACGTTTTTGTTGATTTTTTGAGAGAAGTTTCTGGCGTTAGTTGGACCAAAAGTAATACCTCCACCCTTCCAAAGCGGAGAGCGAATTGAGCCAGCGCGAGCGCGATCAGTACCTTTTTGCTTCCATGGCTTTTTGCCACCACCGCGAACATCGCTACGATTTTTGGTGTTTGCTCGAGCAACACGGCTATTTTCGGCGTAAGCTTTAAGGGCTGTTGCCAAAACAATTGACTCTTTTTGATTTAAGTCTTTAGCTTCGATACCTTTGATGTTGGCAGTAGTTAATTTCATTTCTTAAAAATTATTTACTTAGTATGTCTTGGGGATGCAGAAATAACCAATTTGCTTCCGCGAATTCCCGGCATTGATCCAGATACAATAATTAGATTGTCCTCTGGCAAAATATCAACAACCTTTAAATGTTTAACAGTTGTTTTGTCGCTACCATAACGACCAGGCATTTTTTTGCCTTTAAAAACG
>CAZWUV010000041.1:0-6638 GCA_964636735.1 uncultured Candidatus Saccharibacteria bacterium
GAATTGCGAACTGTTCAAGTAACGCCTCTTTTTCGGAACGTGCTTTTTTATTATCTAAGTCGCCACCGATTTTTAATTCAATCAAAAAGCTTTCGCCTGTTTCTTTGTCTATCAAATAGTAATCGCTATCGTGGCGTTTGACGGATAAATTATGGTCAGTTGGTTTGATGCGTAGATCTTGATAATCCTCAACAGTTGGTGGCGTAATCTCACGACGCTTATACTTTTCTAGTAAGTCAGCTATTTTTGATGTCTGCTCTGGTCCAAGTTGTCCTTGCACTTCTCGTTTGACCTCGTATGAAAATTCAGCAATTCCAATCGCTAGTTTTTCCAACATATTTCCAAGCGAGCTATCAAGAGAGCGCACAAGCGCAGAGTAGTATTGAATGTCTTGACCGAGCGCGGCGATGAAGACATTGTGAATTTTCATATTCAAAGTGCCTTCAGGATTTTCTACTTCGCCCTCGTGTCGGGCTTGAAATCCCGTTGCGTAGGATTCAATCGCCGTTTTTACTAGCGACCTAATTGCTTCTTTTTTGTCTAATGTATCTCTTTTCATAAATAACTATTAATGACTGATTTTCATATCTTAAAATTGATTATTTGTCATAATCAAAAAATTCTCTTATGCACATAAGCTTTATTTTACTAATTTAAAAACAAAATACAACCTTAATAATTCCTATAAATTACAATAAAAAAATTCTAAATTTGCTCTTTATAACTTTAATTTGCCACGTTTTTATACTATAATACCCGTAAGTAAATTCACCTAAAATTTAAAACCTATGAGCGCACCAAGACCAATAAACAAAAAACAAAAACCAAGCATACTTATGTTATTGCTATATATAGCTGTTGGTGTTTTTTGGTTTAATTTTCTTTTTGTCTCTGAGTATAGCTTAATATGTTCTCTGCTCTGGTCATTTTTTTGGTTGGGATTTTATTCTTATGCAAATAAAAAGTGGCACGAATTGAATGCTGAAAAGGAACGAAAAAATGCAGAAAGAGCTAAAGACATGAAAGAGCATAAAGCCACTGCCTATGGGTTCTTTAGACATATTAGTGGTCTTTCACTGCCAGAAAATTTGCCGTGCAGTGTCTACTATACATCTACCGGCATTGAGGTATTTACAGGCAACCAGCAGATTAAAATTCCGCACAGCAAGATTGTTGATCTTAACATCAAGACAGACACAGAAATTCAAAAACATTTAGTTTCAAGTGTTGGTGGAGCTGCTTTTGGACATTGGGCTGGAAGCGTATTTGGTTCTACGGGTGCAATGATTGGTACTGCATCAGGAGGGAGAATTCAAGAGGGCGAAACACGGCAAGTGCATCACTATTTGATTATTTTTTACAAAAAAACTAAAAGCGCCAAAAAGACTGATTTTGTGATTTTTGATGTTACGAATAATCTTGACTCTAATGACTTTGTTGATGAGTTTGATAAAGACAAGCCTAGCACCTTGGTAACAAAATTATAAACCTTTTTGCTCAAAATCTATCAGCCTCTGGGCTACGTACAGTATAATAAGACAAAAAACCTCCCAAATTTGGGAGGTTTTTTTGATATCAATTTAAATTTCGATAATTGCGCCACAGATTTAATCTAAGATTCCTTGGAGCTTAACTCTTTCCAGTCTTCTAAAATTTTGCGCTGGTCAGCATTAGCCCTCTTAACAGCTTTAAGTAAAACTTTTTTCCTATCTCTGGAATTAGCATTTTGCATAAAACGCCCAAAGTCGGTTGAGGGCTCAACTTTCTTTGATTTACCAAATTGTCTTAAAAAATTTATCATTTTAGATCCCTTTTAAGCTGACTAGCATTATAATTCTTTTCAACGAAATTGTCAATACTTTGCACATTAAGATGTAAAGTTGCTCTGTCATTTTTGGTATGACGAATAACAGCATCTAATACAACTTTAGTCCCGAACTCTTCCTTGATCTTGTTAACGTTTTCCTGGGCAGAGAAAAAACTTTTTATAAATACATCCTTAGGAACAATGCGGCCTTCTGTTTCTTGGCGTTTTTGCACAATCTCCCAAGAAGCAAGCGGATCCTGATATACATATATTATACGAATAATTCTGCTGCGTCCAATCGACCTTTGAATATTAAGGCGCGCTTTCCTATAATCCGCAAATGTACCATCGAGAATAAGGTTTTGATTGTTTTTAAGGCAAGCATCATAAAGCTTTTCTACGCCCAAGGAAGCAGCGCCCTGCACTGCATCGGAATTATCTCCGGTATACTCAGGAATAAAGCTACGTATTTCATCCGCATCAATCCTAACTGGCTTTTGCTCAAAGTTTTCAATCAATCTTTTACTTACTTCAGTTTTTCCTGCTCCTGGAGAACCCGCCATAAAAACAGAAGTTGGAGTACCTTCTTCAAGCGGAAATTTTTCCTTAGAGGCAAATTCACTGATCAAGAGTTTTTGATTTTTCTTAATATATAAAATTGATTGCTCAGAGATACTCATAATTTTATAAATAGACTTGACTTTACTTTACATTGTTTCACCACGTTTACAAGACAGATAAGCAATCTGGCTTCGCTAAGCACTTCTAGATAAGATAAACTCAAGCAACAAAACAAAAACCTCCCCGATCTGGGAGGTTTTTGATATTTAACGCTTGGACCATTGTGGAGATTTGCGAGCTCCTTTTAGACCAGGCTTTTTGCGCTCTTTTGCACGAGGATCTCTGGTTAAAAATCCACCTTTTTTAAGAATTGATTTTGACTCAGGTTCAAATTTTACCAATGCTCTTGCAATACCGTGGCGAATAGCTCCAATTTGACCATTTGCGCCACCACCGATTACCTTAACGGTAAAATCTACTTTTTTAGCAAGACCAGCTAATTCTAGTGGCTCTTTGATAGCTGGGTGTAGGTCTGCAACCTTTTTGCCGTTAATTTCGGCGCTACCGCTACCAGAGGTCAAACGAACACGAGCAATTGCTGTTTTTCTGCGACCAACTGTGGCAATAATATCTTTTGTATTTGTCATTTTTACTATTCTTTAGAAGTTTTTATTGTTAGTCTTTTCATAAGCTCTTTACGAAGTCGGTTAGCAGGAAGCATTCCGTAAACTGCAAATTCAACAACTTTTTCTGGCTTTTTGGCAAGCAAATCTTTCAAGTTGATCGACTTCATATTGCCAACATAACCTGTATGCTTGTAATACATTTTTTGATCTAACTTATTGCCAGTTACCTTAACTAAATCTGCATTTAAAACCTCGACTTTGTCACCAGTGATTTTATTTGGTGTAAAAGTTGGCTTATTTTTTCCGCGCAAAATAGTAGCAATTTCTGTTGCTAAGCGACCCAAAACTCTATCTTTTGCATCGATAGTTACGGTTTCTGAGGTTGTTGGTAAATATGTTTTCATGAGTTTTATTTATCTTTTTTAACTTCTGCCTTGGCGTCTTTTTTCTTTGCGTCTTTAACTTCAACAACGGCTTTTTTGTCGACTAACTCGATAATTGCAACAGGAGAAGCATCGCCAATGCGAGCACCAAGCTTTAAAATTCTGGTATAGCCACCAACTCTGTTTTTGGCACGGCCTGCTAAATCGCTGGTAAGCTTTTTAACTGCGTCTTTGTCGCCAACACGACTAAGAAGCAGTCTTTGAGCTTGCAAAGAGCTAGCTTCTGGCTTTTTAGCGATTGTGATCCAGCGCTCAATCAACGGGCGAAGCTCTTTAGCCTTAGGAAGAGTGGTTGTAATGCGCTCGTGCATTACTAAAGAAATTCCTAAATTCTTAAGTAGTGCTCTGCGGTGTCCGATTTTTCTGCCAAGTTTGCGTGACATTGTATATCCTAAAATTTATTTAGATTTTTTAGTTTTAGTAGCTTTTTTAGCTGTTGGCTTTTTAGCTGCCTTTTTTGGTTTTGATTTTGGTTTTGCTTCTGCAATCAGTTGACCAACTGCTTCCTTAGTAATTGAAAAGTGATCAACTAGAATTTGTGAGGCATATTCAAAAGCTTCTGCCGGAGAAACAGTGCCGTCGGTTGTAAGCTCAAGGGTTAGCTTGTCGTAATCTGTTTGACCGCCAACACGAGTATTAGCTACTTCGTAGTGAACTTTCTTGATTGGTGAAAAAATCGAATCAACCGCAATTGTGCCAAGAGGCAATTTTTCACCGGTTTTTTGCTCAGTTGCTAAATAACCACGACCTTTTTCGATGGTGACTTCCATTGAAAGCTTGCCGTCCTTATCCAAAGTTGTCAAATAGTGATCTTTGTCAACGATTTCAACTTCGGAGTTAGCATCAAAATCTGATGCAGTAACTTTGCCAGCACCTTTTTTGCTGAGCTTAATTACAACTGGTTCGTCTGATTCGGAGCGGACGCGCAAAGTCTTGAGGTTTAAAATCAAATCAACAACGTCTTCCTTCATACCTTTTAAAGTAGCAAATTCATGATCAGCACCTTCGATTTTAACATAGCTAACAGCTGCGCCACGAAGTGAGTTTAAAATAACACGGCGAAGCGCATGACCAATAGTCATACCATATCCAGGAAGCAAGGGCTCAATCACAAAACGAGCTTCTTGGTCGGAAATTGGTTCTTGGGTAATCTTAATTTGTTCTAGGCCTTCTAAATTCATAAATCTCTCCTAATAATTAGCGTGAGTAAAACTCAACAATTAGTTGTTCGTTAATTTCTAGTGGAATTTCTTCCCTGCTAGGAATTGACAAAACTTTTCCGGATAATTTCTTTTTATCTTGCTCTAGCCAAAGAGGAACCTCTTCGCTATTTTGCTTTCTATCAATTCCTGCCAACTCAATAGTGTCATCTTTTTTAACCTGATAAGATGGAATGTTGAGTCTTTTGCCATTTACCAAAACGTGTCCATGAGTAACGTATTGGCGAGCTTGTCTACGAGTATCAGCAAGGCCTAGACGGTAAACAATGCTATCCAAGCGAAGCTCTAAAAAGCGCAATAGATTTTCACCAGTTGCTCCGGTAGCAGAAGCAGCTTTTTTGTAATAATTAGCAAACTGCTTTTCTAGTACACCGTAAATTGCCTTAGTATTTTGCTTTTCGCGAAGCTGACGACCAAATTCTGAAACCTTACCCATTCTACGATTTGGACCATGAACACCTGGAGCGTAGGGACGCTTGATCATAGCCGACTTAGGGCCTTTTGAGCGTTCACCTTTAAGAAACAGGTTTTTACCTGCGCGCCTAGAGATTTTTTCGGTTGGTCCAATGTATCTTGCCATCTTTTTAGTATTTAGTATTTGTTATTTAGTTTCTTGATCTTGCAAAATTTCTTTGCGATTTTTGTTTTTTAAACCCTTCTTGGTTTTTTGCGTCGTACGCCATTGTGCGGAACTGGAGTAACGTCTTTGATAGAGGTAACTTTAAGTCCAGTGCTACCGATTGCGCGTACAGCTTGCTCTCTACCTGATCCAACGCCAGAGATAAATACACTTACTTGCTTTAAGCCGTGGATTTTGGCCTTTTCGATAGCAACTTTTGATGCAGTCGCAGCAGCGTAAGGAGTAGCCTTGCGGGCTCCCTTGAAGCCGTTAGCGCCTGCGCTTGACCAAGACAGAGTATTTCCTTCGCTATCGCAAACAGTAATTAGAGTGTTATTAAAAGTTGCCTGAATAAAAATTTTACCTTCGGCAATATTCTTGGCTTGGACTTTTTTAGTTTTTGTTTTTTTCATGAATTTTATTATTTTTCAATCTTGCAATATACACTTTATCCTAAAATCCCCTGGATTTCAAGACCCCCAATCAACGGTTTAAGTCTTTTGACCGGTTGGTTTTCTGCCTGATCCAACTGTTACACGCTTACCACGTTTGGTGCGAGCGTTTGTTTTTGTGCGTTGACCTCGAGCTGGAAGCTTCCTAGAATGACGAGTACCAACGTAGCTACCGATTTCTTGCAATCGACGAACGTTTTGCCCAATTTTCATGCGAAGCTCACCTTCGACAGCAAAATCTTGCTCAATAATATTTTTAATACTATCAATCTCTTCATTGGACAAATCACTAGTCCTACGAGCTGCATCAATGCCGAGACCTTTTAAAATCTTCTTTGCGCTTGTTTGGCCAATGCCATAAATAGATGTTAGCGCAATAAAAATTGGTTTTTGATTAGGAAGATTTACTCCTGCTATACGAGCCATAATTATCCTTGAACTTGCTTATGTCGGGGATTTTTGCAGATAACCCGAACTTTGCCTTTTCTTTTAATAATTCTGCAATCTTTGCACCTTGTTTTAACAGATGGTTTGACTTTCATAATTAGTGATTGTAACGATAAATTATTCTCCCTCTAGTTAAATCATAAGGAGAGAGCTCTATTTTACCTTTGTCGCCGTCAAGAACCTTAATGCGGTACATACGCAATTTTCCTGCGAGTGTTGCTAGCACCTTGTGTTCCTCGTTGTTGTTTTTTGTTTCGATGGCGACACGAAACATAGCATTGGGCAGGGCTTCTACAACCACGCCTTCTAGCTCAATTGCATCTTTTTTCATATTGAAACTTTATTCAGTTTAGCTAATTTTATAAAAATTGTCAAGGATTTTTAAGGCTTACGAATATTTTGCCTTCTCCAGATATCAATTTTACCATGATCTCCGCTTAAAAGCACATCCGGTACAACCAAT
>CAZWUV010000042.1:0-6227 GCA_964636735.1 uncultured Candidatus Saccharibacteria bacterium
TTAAACATAGTGAAAAATTATTCGCTATACACCTGGCTTTGGAATCGGAGGCTGGGGGGTATTGGCAGTGTCGTTAGAACTTGCAGATTCCGTAGATGCGCTACTAGAAGAATCTGTATTAATAACCTGAGCGTCTTCAGCTGATACACTGTTTTGAGCTGTAAAATTAACCACCTGACCCTCGGGCATAGTGCCTTCATTGGCAATATTTTGCGCTGACAATTGAGGGGTAGAATCTGCACCAAGATCTCTAGGCTCAGAATCAGATTGCGAAGGAATAGCTTCTTGAGCAATAGACTTAGCAGACTGAGTTTGCGCTTCTAGTAAAAAATCCTGACTTTCCACAACTTGAGGCGCTTGTTCCTGTTGAGGCTGTGGCGGGGCAATCGGCGCTGGTTCTGGCGCTTGTGCCTCTGCCTGCTGTTGCATTTTAAGCAACTCTGCGGGATTTGTGGTAATCAGGCGCTGTTCTTCGTAACTTGCCACAATCTCGATCGCCACGTGATTTGAACCAGCAAAGAAAATTCCTTGTCCAACTTTTGCTTCGCGCAAAATCATTTTCTCGCCTTGCGTTAACTTAAAAATCTCTGCCAATTGATCCACCGCTGCCGTCGATTGCTTTAGCAAAATCCTCATCGCAGCATTATTCACAATCGCTCTACCCTGTGACGAGTTAATAAAATCTTCTACATCCTGCGTAATCACTGTCATACCCACGTAGTACTTACGTGCTCTTTTTGCCAGCGAAAACAAAAACTCGGCAGCGTCTTTGTGCTTCATAAGCATCCACGCCTCGTCTACCATCACCAAGCGCTTACGAGTTTCAAAACGCGCCTTGTTCCAAATAAAGTTAAGCACCAAAAACATCGCAATTGGGCGAAGCTGTTCTTCTAAATCACGAATCGAAAACACCACAAAGCCTTTATTTAAATCGATGTTTGTTGGCTGATTAAAGAGTCCGGCAAATGTTCCTTCTGTAAATTTAGTTAACTTGCGGGTTAGATTTTCTGCGCCTGTCATATTTGCCAGCACATTTTGCAGGTCAATCATAAGCGGAGGTTCGTTTTTGTGAGTGCGAATATCGGCGGTAATGTCTTTGATTGCATAAGTTTCATAAACAGCCTTATCTAAGATTGCGTCTTCTTCTGGAGTTAAGCCACTCACCATAATTCCCACCAAACTTTTAATTGACACAACTGCGGTACGCAAAATATCCTCGCCCCGCTCATCGCCACCACTAACAATCGGCAAATCAAAAGGATTGATGCGTTCTTTTGAATTTAAAGACATACTAAGGAAAGTACCGCCAACTGCACTAGCTAACCGCTCATATTCATTTTCTGGGTCAATCACAATTACGTCTGTTCCCCACATCAAATACCGCAAAGCCTCAAGCTTGACTGTAAAACTTTTACCTGCACCCGAGGT
Source organism: uncultured Candidatus Saccharibacteria bacterium (assembly GCA_964636735.1). Classification (GTDB taxonomy): domain Bacteria; phylum Patescibacteriota; class UBA1384; order JACPKC01; family JACPKC01; genus CAZWUV01. The sequence continues at coordinate 1,429 of CAZWUV010000042.1, forward strand.
GGCAAAAATCACCGAATTGGCATTTTCTAGCGAAAATCTATCAAAAAGCACAAGTGACGAGTTGTGTAAATTGATGCCATAAAAAATTCCATCATCGCTTGAAAGTGTAGAGCTAACAAAAGGAAAAGTTGTTGAAAGAGACGCTGTATCTAGATTGCGTGTCACCATAAGCTCGTCATTTGCCAAAGGCATTGATGAAGAAAATCCTTGCTCCATTCTCATCAAGGCTTGCTTGGTATAAATCAGTAATCCGCCCAAATTTGCTTCAAGTTGCTTAGTTAAAATCTCTAGCTCATCTTTGTCTTTGTGGTAAACCGTAAAATACAAACCATACTGAAACAACTTGCCTTCACCACGACTTAAAGCATCACGAAGTTGCTCGATGTCACCGATTGCTGTTTCTAATTCTGGGTCACGCACTTGACCTTTTTCGCGCTGAATTGTTTCGGTAGCACCAAGCTGGGTAAGCTTACGGCGAAGCGAGCTCATTACATCGCCTGTTGCCAGCGGATAAATAAACATTGAAATATCCACTTGAATATCAAGGTTCACAATTCTTGAAAGCCAATTTGTGTTCACATATCTTGCGTAAGAGTAAACAAATAAAGTTTTGGCGTATAAATTCTCTAACTGAATAAAAGTTGGCGCAACAGAAAAAGCCGATGGCGCAATATAATCCAACACATTAATCATACCCTTGTCAAAAGCACGCTGAGCTTGGCGCACCTCTCGGTGACGCTCTAGTAATGACTTTTTGTCCTCCGCCGTGTCCTTGGCAGGCTGATCTGCCACTGCCGTCGTTGCTGCTTGAACTGTCTGCGTAGCTGATCCGGCTGAAGCTTGACTTGGCTGGGACATAGCCTCGCCACCTAGCCCAGCATCAATCTGCAAATCTTGAACGCCGTTTCCGCCTGCTTCTACACCAGACCCTGCATTCAAATCAGAAGTTTGATTTTTGTCAGCCTTTTTGCCAAAAAAAGGTAGCTTAACCATTTGCCTCCTCTCCTTCGACACCTTCGGCTTGTTGCAATCTAGAAACAGCAGTTGATGTGATTTGATCAATATTAGTCAACTTTTCTGTAACAGCGCGCTCGGGATTGTATGTTGCATAAAATAAACTAATTGCATCCTTAGTGTTAAGCTGTGCAGTTTTAAGCCCCATGCTGGCAAGGCCACTAGTTACTAAAGAAACTTTTTCATTTAACTCAGTAACATATTGATTAAACTGAGCCTCAGTCATTTGTACGGTTACTTGCTTTGTTGGATTGAGTAATCTGTCAATTAAACCGCGCTTAATCAGGCTAACTGGTTCGTACGAAATCACTACATAAAAACGCTTATCCATGATATTCGCAGCTGTCAAAATTTTTTGCATAAAAGCAATGTAGTGTTCTGTTTGGTAGCGGATTTGGTCGTTTGGCTCTACTTGCGCCCGCTCCGAGAGTCGACGCAAATAATCAGTTAAATCCATTTGCCTAGACTGCATAACAATCTGGAGCGGAAAGTTCAAAGAGTTAAGGAATGCTTGATACCTAAAGATAACATCTTCTTGTTCTTCGGTTGATTTTAGGGCAAAGTTAATCGAACTTACCAATAAAATAGCACGCAAGCTGCCGTCCTTTAAAATCACAACACCATTTTTAATAGCAGAAATGTCTAAGTAAGATTGTGTACTAGAAACAGCCAAAATCCCTCCTGTTATTTTATTTACAATTTATCCACAATATCAATTGCGCTTTTTAGCTTTGTTTTTGCTTGCGCCTTGGTATCGATTTTTTCTTTGATGATTGTCTTCTTTTCTTCTAAAAACACTTTACCACGAAACTGCGCAGTGTCGCCTTTCATCCAAACACGCTTTTTTGCTCTAGTTAAAAAAAGCAAAGTATGAATTAAAAACTTTGGAAAAGGCTCTTCTTGGATCTTTAAAAATGCCATCGAAACAGTAATAATTGCAATCGGTACTGACAAAACCCAAAAAACTATAGGGTTGTCAAAAATAAAAACTTGATAACAGGCATAAATAAGCATTCCTCCGATCATCACGTATAAAAACTGGGCAAGCGTTAATGGCCCAACAATTCGGTCTTCCATATCTATTTTTTGGGGGACTTTATACCTCATAATATGCTTAAAATTATTATAGCATAGTATTTTTAAAATTAGAAAAATCTTCTGTCCTTGGGCTGATTGTGCAAACTGTTTGCCAAAAACAAAGCTTTGCTTTCTGATTGCAAAATTCTTTACTTTTATCTGTTTTTATACTAAAATTTTACTGTTATGAATAGCAAAAATAATCAAAATTTAGACTCTAAATATATTCCCACTGACCACGAGGACAAGATCTATAAGCTCTGGGAAGAATCAGATGCCTTTGTTCCTAAAAAGTACGAAGAAGGCGAAAAAACTTTTTCAATTCTAATGCCACCGCCAAATGCAAACGGCGCATTGCACTCAGGCCATCCCCTCTTTATTACCCTGCAAGACCTTATGATTCGCTACCACCGCATGAAAGGCGATGCGACTGTTTGGTTTCCAGGGCTTGATCACGCTGGATTTGAAACTCAAGTGGTTTTCGAAAAAATTCTAGAAAAACAAGGCGAAAGTCGCTTTCATATGAGTCGTGAAGAATTTTATAATCGCACCCTGGAATTCGTTAAAGAAAATTCCAGCACAATTCTAAATCAATTTAAAAAAGTTGGTGCAAGTGCTGATTGGAATAAATTAAAATTTACTCTTGATCCCGATATTGTCAAAATTGTTTACGAAACCTTTATCAAGCTATACGATGACGGCTTGGCTTATCGCGCCAAAAAACCCGTTAACTGGTGCACAAAACATCAAACCACGCTTTCTGATTTAGAGGTTAAAGACCGTGAGCAACAAGACAAGCTTTACTATATAAAATATGGTGAATTGACTGTTGCAACAGTGCGTCCAGAAACAATTTTTGCCGATGTTGCAGTTGCCGTAAACCCAGAAGATACTCGCTACAAACATTTAATTGGCAAAAATATTGAAGTAGATTTTGGCATTGAAAAGTGCGAAATCCCCGTAATTGGCGACGAAGCCGTTAAAGTAGATTTTGGAACAGGCGCTCTAAAAATTACCCCAACCCATGATGCTAACGACTTCGAAATCGCAATGCGCCATAATCTGCCAATTGACAAAGTTGCTATTAATGAATTTGGCAAGTTAACTGATATTTGTGGTAAATTTGCCGGCTTAAAAGTTGACGAAGCACGCCGCGAAGTAGCTGAAATGCTTAAAGAAAAAGGCCTACTTGTTAAAACAGAACCTTATGTCCACACGATTAAGGTCTGCTATAAATGCGAGCGCACAATTGAGCCTCGTGTAATTGATCAATGGTTTATTGCTGTTAAAAAGCAAGGTAAAAAATCTGGCAAAATCCTTGCAGATAGCGCTATCGAGGCAGTTGCTAGCGGCAAGGTCAACTTTGTCACTGATAGCTTTGAAAAAATCTTTAATCACTGGATGGAGAATATTCGCGACTGGAACGTTAGTCGCCAAATTGCTTGGGGTATTCGCATGCCTGTCTGGTATTGCAACTGTGGCGACATTTTGGTTAAGCAACCTTCGAATTCTAAGATATTCTTTTTGCGCCACGGCGAAGCTGAGCATAATGTTGCGAACATCGGCAATGGCGATATTAACAAGCCCTCTCACTTAACTCAAAAAGGTGCCGAGCAAGTCAGCAAAATTCAAAAAGAATTTATAGAAAAAGGCATTGAATTTAGCGAGGTCTATGCTTCTCAAATGATTAGAACTGAGCAAAGTGCAGAAATTCTTGCACCCCACCTTGAAGTAAAAATTGACTCACGCCTAAATGATATTGATTATGGCGAACTTGAAGGAAAACAAGTTGGCGAGCTTCATGTTTTAACTGATTATCACGAAAAATCTGCTGAGGGTAGCGAAAATATTAAAGATTTAGAAGCAAGGCTTGAAGATTTTATTCGCGATTTAACCAATGAACACAAAAACAGTGAAAATAAAAATATTTTAGTTGTCACTAGCGAACCTATATTTTGGGCGCTACGTAATATTTTAGACCCAAATTTAACTGTCGAAGAAAGTCGCGCAAAAGTTAAAAATGGCGACTACTTAAGTTTTGACTTAGAAGATTTAACTCCTTGCAAAAAGTGCAATAAAATCGGACTAAAGCACGAAACCGATGTTTTTGATACTTGGTTTTCTTCTGGTCAGCTGCCTTTTGCCACGCCAAAAACTACAGACGAAGATGATTTTGCCCGATTTTATCCAACAAGCGTTATGGAGACTGGCTGGGATATTTTATTCTTTTGGGTTGCCAGAATGATTATGCTTTCACTTTATACTACAGATGAGGTTCCATTTAAAGATGTCTATTTAAATGGCATGGTTCGCGATAAAAATAATCAAAAAATGAGCAAGTCAAAAGGCAATGCTATTAATCCGCTTTCTGTAATTGAGGATTATGGCGCAGATGCCCTGCGCATCGCCCTAATATTTAGCACATCGGCAGGACGCGATATTTCTCTTGGCGACGAAAAAATTCGCGGTATGCGCAACTTTACTAATAAAATTTGGAATATTGCTAGATTTATTTTAATGAATGCTGATGGCTATTCGAAAAATTTAATAGCTCCTCAACCAATCACTGATGCAGATAAAAAAATCTTGCAAGACTTGCAAGAAGCAATTACTGGCGTAACGCAAAAATTTGAAGAGTTTAATTTTCATGAAGCTGCTCAAGATGTCTATCAATTTGTCTGGCACTCGCTAGCAGATATCTATTTAGA
>CAZWUV010000043.1:0-5957 GCA_964636735.1 uncultured Candidatus Saccharibacteria bacterium
AAATCTAGAAGGAGTTGGCGTTAAAGAAGATTTTTTAGTGAGACAGAGCCTTGTAGATATTCTAAAAAACAGAGATTCTTGTATTAAAAAAGCTCTTGATTATTTTGAAAATGCACATAACATCAAAAATGCAACTCAAAATAATTACCAAGCAGATTTCAGTTTTCAGTTGGCAATGGCAATTGCTTTATAAAACAATGCCGTTCCTACCTAGGAACGGCATTTTCTTTTGTCAAATTCAATAAAAATTCGTAAATTTTAACCATTGCTAAGGTATCTAGCTTGCAGTACTCAAGTAGTGCTTGGCGTAAATTTGGGTCGTTATTGTCGCCAAAAACAGCCTCAAACCAACTAATCGATGCAACCTCACCATTGCTAATTTCTAGGTTATTATAGTTAAGTTCTGGCGCTAAAACGGGTAAAACTTTTTTAATCGACCAACTACCTTTAAAATCAGGGTGGTCGTAATCTTGGCTCGAGAAAACATCTGCCAAATCAAGCACACGATTATTGAGTTCAACAAAATACCCTTCTTCGTCCAAAAGTACGCCAAGTTCGCGGTTGATTGTTTTTTCAAATGACGCATTCCACACCAAAATGCTTCCCTTGTCGCCAAGGTCTTTTTTAAGTTGTGTCACCAGATTTTTGGCAGAATCGACTTGCTCCATATTTAAAAACTCGCGGTGCTCCAAATTGCCTTTTTTATCTAGAATATGAAGCGAATACTGAAAAGGTACTTGCTGGGCAGGGCGTCTGCCAGCAAATTGCGGAATTAAAAAGCTAAAAGTCTCGTAATCCAAAAAGTATAAAGGGAATTCTAGGTTGTCGAGCCAGTTTTTGATTTGTCCAATATTGTAAACTGCTTCGCCTTTTTTGGCAGTAAAAATTTGCTTTTTTTGCTCACGCTTTAAAACTGTGTCTTCGGGAATATCTTTAATATCTAAAATTCCTTCTGCAACAAAATTCTTAATTTGCGTCGGACTGATTTTTTTAAGATCAAAAATCGAATACTCTGGCAAATCCGGAAAACAAATTTGGGGCACAGGACAGGTTTTTGGCCTACAAGTGACGGGCAAGTCGTCGGGATTTGTTGCTTCTTTGGCGTGGATTGCTTGCAAGACTAATTTGTCGATTTCTATGCTAGGTTTTGCTAGATACACATTCAAATCCGTAAGAGTTAAAAATTTACTAATATCTAAGGTTTTTTTGAGCTTGTAAAATCTGTTTGGATGAATAAAAAATACCCCGCCAACTTTAAAATTTGTTTCGCAAACTTTTTTAACAAAAGCAGCCTTTAGTCTAGCAATTCTATCGCCAACTGGGTTGAGTCCAATTTTTACAAAGTATAGATCTAGCTCGCCTGTTTCAGAGTTTTTGATTGCAAAATCAACTGGAGCCGACAAAAACTCCGTTTCCGCAACAAAGCCTGTTTGTAGAGTAGATTTTGCGGGGTAGTTAGGCAGTATTTTACTTTTTAAAAAATCTTCAGCAAAAATTTCAAGCTTGCTTTGTTGACTGCTTAAATACTGCTCCATTTTGGACATTTCAGGTTGGTAGTCATCGTTAGCGCGCGCCCACAGGTGGCGAGGACAGGTTAAAAATAGCGTAAATTCAGATTGAGTGAGCTTCATTTTTGTCTTGCATTAAATTAAAAAATATCATACCATTATTTTTACAATATTATTGCATAATTCCCAATAAATTAAATTTATAGATCCAGCAAAAACTTACTATTAAAAATATTGTAGAGTGGCGCAACAAAGAAATTCAAGCAACAAAAAGTGTTGTTGGTTGATGAAAATTATATTTAATATCTAAAAAGTGCAGTCTGCCACTTTTTTATTTTGATCCAATTGAGTGATTGTTAGCGTATAAGGAGTTTTTATGAATGAAATTATCTGTCCGCATTGCCATAAGGTTTTTCAGATTGATGAGGCAAGTTTTGCGTCGATATTAAAGCAAGTCCGCGATGGTGCATTTGAAAAAGAATTGCACGATAGAATCGAAAGCGAAGTGCGTGCTGCAGAGGCGAAAACAAAACTAGAATTGCAAGCAGATAATAGCAAAAAGGAAGCTGAAATAGCCCAGCTTCGTGCTAAGCTTGAGAATGTTGACACAGAAACTCGCCTTGCGGTAACTGAGGCTGTCAATAAAATCGAAAAAGAACGTGATGAACTTGCGGGTAAACTAGAAATCAAAGATCACGAACAAAAGATAGTTGAGTCTTCTCTTCGAGAAAAATACGAAGGGGAGTTAAAGACTAAAGACGAAATGATTGCTTATTACAAAGACATGAAGTCAAAGCTATCCACCAAAATGATCGGCGAAACTCTAGAGCAACACTGCGAAACAGAATTTGAAAAATTACGCGCCACAGCTTTTAAGAATGCCCAATTCAGCAAAGATAACGATGCGTCTTCGGGTAGCAAGGGCGATTATATTTACCGAGAATACGACGACGCTGGCAACGAGATTATCTCGATTATGTTTGAGATGAAAAACGAAGGCGACGAAACAGCCACCAAAAAGCGAAACAATGATTTTTTGCGCGAGCTAGATAAAGACCGCACAGAGAAGAATTGTGAATATGCCGTGCTGGTGTCTTTGCTTGAGGCAGATAGCGAGCTATACAACACTGGTATTGTTGATAAGGCGCATGAATATCCAAAAACGTATGTTATTCGCCCGCAGTTTTTTATTCCGATGATTACAATTTTGCGCAACGCCGCCTTAAACTCAATGAAATACAAGTCTGAGCTAGCGCTGGTTAAGGCGCAAAATATCGACGTAACGAATTTTGAAGGCGAAATGAATAAATTTAAAGAAGGGTTTGCTAAAAATTACGAGCTAGCAAGCCGTAAGTTTAAAACTGCAATTGATGAAATCGACAAGACAATTAGCCATTTACAAAAAACAAAAGACGCGCTTTTGTCGTCTGAAAATAATTTACGATTAGCGAACAATAAAGCCGAAGATTTAACAATTAAAAAATTGACTCGTGGCAACCCAACAATGACGCAAAAATTCGCTGAGCTCGATAAAGACAAGGCTCAAGAGTAGATTGACTGTATTGCATCAATAGCTTGAATTTTGGTAATTTTTTGAGTATCTTATAGGTACTGGTGAGGTGGCTGAGTCCTGCCTGCCGGCAGGCAGGGGTCGAAAGCAGCATGCATTATGTTTATTTTTTAAAAAGCGAAAAAGACAGTAAGCTTTATATTGGAAAGACAAGCAATTTAAAGCGTCGGTTATCTGAACATAATTCTGGAGCAGTTAGCTCAACCAAATCTCGTAGACCTTTTATTCTTTTAGGCTATGAGGAGTATGCGACTGAGCAGGAAGCTTTGCAAGCAGAAAAAGACTGGAAAAAGGGATACAAAAGAGAAGAATTAAAAAATAGATATAACTTATGGTGAGGTGGCTGAGTGGTCGAAAGCAGCACACTGCTAATGTGTTGAACTCGTAAGGGTTCCGTGGGTTCGAATCCCACCCTCACCGCCACAAAGTCCGATTGCGGATTTTTTTATTTTGTATTAGTGGTTAATTTGCTAAAATAGTTTTATACTTAAAAATAAGTAAGAATTTTACTTTTTGGTTGCTTGTTATAGCGCTTGACGCAAGTAGCTTTCGTTGGTTTAAAATCAAGAAAATCTGCTAGTCCTTTTTCTTACGGCAAAAATAGTAAAGGTATCAACTAAGTAAAAGTAATTATCGATATTCTTGCAAAAGCTTTTAAAGCTAAAGTATAATAAATTTATTAAAAGAGGGTAATTCCGCCAATAGAATAGTTACCAATAGTTAACTTAATTGTGAGAGGGGATGGATTTGCGCAAAAGTAGACTAATTACCGCCTTAAAATCAACAAAAGCTCGTTGGTTTATTTTGATTTTCGCCCTTATAGTCGGGGGGGGGGGTTACTTATTAGATAATTCGTACTCAGGGCCATTTACAGCGGCCGCGGGCAATTTTACGGTTTGCCCTACAGCTTGCGATTTTACGTCTTTAAAATCCGCCCTTGAAGATCCTCAGGCAGAGGATGCAACCATTGTTTTGACTGATGATTATGTTTTTGATGCCGATGAAGAATTTACTGCCATCAATATGCCTGCAGGTACTACTATAGATTGCGCATCCAATATTCCTCAATTTGGAGATAGCGACGATCCAGAAATTTGGATTACAATGTCTCAAGACAATACTTTTCAAAATTGCAATTTTGAAAATGTAAATTTTGAGACTTCTTGGCAAGACAACATAACATTCAGAAATAACAGGTTTTCTGCTGATGCGCCAATGCAAGTTATTTTGACAATAGTAGACGGGTTCCTTTTTGAGTACAATAATGGCTTGCAAAAAATCCAAATCCAAACTGCTTTTAATGGCACAATTAAAAACAATAATTTTGAGTGTCGCCATGGCAATAATTGCTTAGCTTTAACACCAGCAGGTGGAAGCCCTGATGACTATTTTGATCCAACCTTGGTGCCTAGCAACCTTGATATTTATGAAAATAACTTTATCAACTACAATGTTTCTTCGAGTGGCGACTGGATTATTTTTAATACCGGCTTAGATATTAATTTTACCAACAATCATTTGCAGTCCTATGTTACTCTTGATGATGCATTTTTAGTTATGATGTCTGTTGAGAAGGGAAGTTTTAATATTGAGCGCAATAGTTTTGTTTTTCCTTCTAAATCAGGTGCGTCTAATTCGGGAACGTGGGGCTTGAATGTGCGCACCAATGATGTTGATTTATATTTATCAATCAATCACAACTCATTCTTTATGGAAGGAAACAACTCTGCCTGTATGGGCTTGTATCAGCCAACACCGACCGTGATGAATACCTTGTACGGAGATTTTAATTATAATTTATGTCATAACCAAAATGGGTCAAACTCAACGGGTTTTACATATCAATTCGATCCAGCCTTTTTGCAAGTTGATGAGGGTAGTACCGCCAAATACAATGGTTTTTCGGGAATTGATACCATAGTTTACGATCCCAACGAAGTAATAACTCAAGAGATGCTTGAGCCTATGGTGATTGGTGATGTTTTGTTAAAAAGAGAAAATGCAGAGACAGATGATGATTGGGATTATGCGCCAATGAGCAGATTTTTAGATGTTGACGGCACCACAGACATAGGTATTTACTCTGGTGAGCGTATTAGTGAGTATACGATTGACGATGATTGTGTAGTTGATTATATTAGTTGTCATTCTAATGAGAGCTCCACAATTGTTTCGGCACTTACCTCTGGCGACACTGTGCATATTAAAAATGGTACATATGATCCCATCGAACTAGACCGCTCGGTCGAAAATGTAAATATTCTAGGCGAAGGCAGTAATACTATTTTTGAAGCAGGCGAAAATCATGATGGAATTCTTTTGTCTAATTTTAGCAATAGCAATATCTCTAATATCTCGATTAAAAATGCGCATAACGAGATTTTGCCAGCTGAATATTCTTATCGGATTACACATGCCCTGTATGAATATAATAGCAATACGTATGATAATTCTGCTCCGCTTGGCATGCCTGCGAATTCATTTCCCATAGTTTTTGATGCAAGTAATTGTAACACGATTATTGTTTCTGGGGATGGGGTAGACATTTCGGCGGCAGTTGGCACGGCAAATAACAGTTTTAATTTAGCACTTGCTGATATTATGGGATTGAAGCTTACTGTTCTTTTCCCTGACAATGTAGTTTCAACAGCGGCCGAAGCGATAGATTTAACTACAAGCGTGTGCGGTATCCCTTCTGTATCAATTGATTACTTTTTGCCAGATTTATTTACAGTAAATAACAAGATTTTTACCTATAACGCAAGTGCTGTTGCAAATGCGGGAATTACGCTAAAGGCGGGACTCACTAATCCACCTAGAATTGACACGACTGAGTCTTCGCTTATTGGCTTAAAGCTCACTAACTCGTCAAACAACAC
>CAZWUV010000044.1:0-5864 GCA_964636735.1 uncultured Candidatus Saccharibacteria bacterium
TTAATTTTATAGTTGCCCTTGCCCCACCACTCCCGTGCGCGGGCAACAGAAAAGGACTCCCTAAAAATTGTTTGATTGAAATTAAAAAATGATGTATCATTATAATTGAGAAAGGCAACGATATAACTTTTACTTTATACATTATATTGTATATTATAACATAACACAATGGCAAATTCCAAAATAAGCTCAAACATTAAGAAATTGCGGTCAGAAAAGGGCTACTCTCTTGAAAAAGTAGCTCGTCTTGCTGATTTATCGCTCAATACAGTAATGAGGGTAGAATCAGGAGTTAATAAAAACCCTACCATTGAAACGCTGACAAAAATTGCGAAAGCTCTAAATGTTGGCGTTGATGATTTAATAAAATAAACTATGTCCGAAAAAGATTTAAAAAAAGAAATATTGGAGCTAAAAGCTCAAATTAGAAAGCTCAAGAAAAATAATCTCGGGTTGGTTTTTGAAGATAAAACGGAAGATGTTGTTGAGCAATCAAAGGTCAAAGTGCCTGTTCTGAAAGAAGTCGTTAAAAATCGACTTGATTTGAGCGAAGAATATCCAAACAATTTGATGATTGAGGGTGATAATTATCTCGCGCTTTCTGTTTTAAACTATACGCACAAAAAGAATATTGATCTTATTTATATTGATCCGCCATACAACACTGGCGCAAAAAATTGGAAATACAACAATAATTATGTGGATAAAGACGATGAATACCGACACAGCAAATGGCTTTCATTTATGCGTCATCGTTTAACTCTTGCAAAAGAATTATTAAAAGATGACGGCGTTTTGATTTGCGCCATTGATGAAAATGAACAAGCGCATTTAGGCGTTTTGATTGAGCAGTTATTTCCCGCTCATGAACAACATATGATTACAATTGTTCACAATCCACGCGGTGTGCAAGGAACAAATTTTTCTTATACGCATGAATATGCAATTTTTGTAATTCCTAAAGGATTAAAAACAATTGGCGATAGAGTAATTGATGAGGGCGAAATTAGCTGGAGAGGATTAAGGGATAACGGAGGGGAATCACTTCGAACCGACGCCCGAAATTGTTTTTATCCAATTATAGTGAAGAACGAAAAAGTTATTGGCTTTGGTGATGTTGTTCCAGAGAATATTCATCCAAATCGTGAAGAAGAAAAAAAAGAAGGAACTTATATTTATCCAATAGATAACGACGGCGTAGAGAGAAAATGGCGTTATGCTCGCCAAAGCGTAGAAAAAGTAAAACATTTGCTTCGTGTTACAAACGGTAGAGGAAATAAAGAAATTCAAATTGGTAAAGATTTTGGGAAATATCGAACCGTATGGATTGATAAAAAATATGACGCTAATGAGTATGGCGCAAAACTTTTAAGAGAGGTTGTTCCTAAGTCTGATTTTAATTATCCAAAATCATTATATACAGTTTATGACTGTTTATTTGCTGCGGTTGGCGAGCGACCGCACGCAAATGTTTTAGATTTTTTTGCAGGTTCAGGCACAACAGGACACGCTGTTTTGGAAATGAATAAAATTGACGGCGGAAATCGCAAATTTATTCTTTGCACAAACAACGAAAATAACAATGGCGGAAATGGCGGGATTGCCGATTCCGTATGCTATCCAAGAATTAAAGCTATTATAAAGGGCTATAAAAATAAAAAGGGTGAAAAAGTTGAAGGTATTTCAAGCAACCTTGCTTATTATCAAACTGATCTTGTAGATATTGAGCAAATTCATAAAGTGCCGGACGAGGCAAAAATACGCATAACTTATCAAGCGGGCGAAATGATCGCGGTTCGCGAAGATACATTGAATGAGGTTGAAAAAAATGAATGGTGGCAAATTTTTGAAGGAAATGAAAAAATAACCGCAATTTATTTTAAAGAAGATAAAACAAAACTTGAAGACTTGATTGATAAACTGGAAAAGAAAAATTTGCCTGTTGCTTTGTATATTTTTAGCTGGGGCAAAAACGAATACAAGGGCGAATATTCATCACAGAATATCAGAGTCGAGGATATTCCCGAACCAATTATTGAGGTATATAAAGAATTAAATCGTTTATAAAATATGTTTGCATTAAAGCCATTTCAAGAAACAGCAATATCACAGCTCAAAAATGAGTTTCTTTCGCTTTGGAAAGAGCCAAATTTTAATATACCGCTTGTCTTAAAATCGCCGACTGGTTCGGGCAAGACAATTATGCTCGCTCAATTTTTGCGGGATATTGTGTCTGATCCTCGTTTTGAGGGCAACGACACAGCTTTTGTTTGGTTTTCTTTCAGTGAAGATTCATACCAACAAAGCAAGAAAAAACTTTTTGAATATTACGGGGGCGCTTCCGAGCTTGATTTGATTGATCTAAACGATTTATCTCGTGGCAAACTTCGCAAAAATGATGTCTTTTTTATAAACTGGCAAAAAATCAAAGGACGAACAAAAGAAAGTCGAAAACTTCGCCGTGAAAATGAGCAAGGATTGACTTTTGATAATTTCATAAACGAAACACACGAGGACGGACGCAAAATTGTTGTTATCATTGACGAGGAACATATCGGTTCTGATACTGATCTTGCTCTTGAAGTCGTGGAGGGCCTTATCAAGCCGAAAATTACGCTTCGTGTTTCAGCTACGCCGAAATATATTCCTACTCGTGCCGATACTGCTGGATATGTGGAAGTAAACCGCGATGCCGTTGTGGAGGCTGGACTTATTAAAGAAAAAATCGTTTTTCAGACAGAGGAAGATTTGGAGCAGAAAACACTCAAAAAATTGGATCAAGATGAAATGCTTTTGGAGCTTGCTTTTAATAAGCGAAAAGAGCTTATTGAATTATATAAAGATGTCAAAGCAGACATAAACCCGCTTGTTCTTATTCAATTACCGAATGACGATCAGGCAACAAAAGAAACAAGCGACACAACCAAACAGGCTATCGTGCTTGAATATTTGAAACGCAAAGGCGTGAAAGATGATGAGATTGCTGTTTGGCTTTCAAAAGAAAAAGAGAATCTTGAAGACTTAGAAAAAAGCAATTCTCCAGTATCATTTTTACTTTTCAAACAAGCCGCCGCAACGGGCTGGGATTGTCCTCGCGCGGGCGTGCTTGTGATGTTTAGAGAAATAAAAAATCCAACTTTTGCTATTCAAACAGTCGGGCGTATTCTGCGTATGCCTTTTGCAACACATTTTTCTCATCCAGAGCTAAATATTGGTTATTTATATACAAACTACAAACGAAACGAAGTATTAGCTGAATACGCAAAATCAAAGACAGAAAATCGTCCAGCGATAAACGGCAGTTATCGCAAGAAAAGTGTAAAGCCTATTAAATTGGAATCAGTCTTTATGACTCGTGCCGATTATAACGATCTTGGCGATACATTTCAGATTACATTTAAAAATGTAGCGGACAAAAAGCTTAATACTAAAAAATTAAATCTAAAACCGAAAATTACTAATGGCTTAATTGTCGGTGTTGAGATTGATGATTACGATAATTTTACTAAAGAGCTTTTTGAAGAAGGCGGAAGCCATGACGAAGAAATGTCTCGCCATGATCTTGAACGACTTTATAATTTACTATGCTTCAAGATAATTGCCAAGCAAACAGATGAGAACAAAAAATTTGCCCCCGAGCGTTCGTGGGGAAAATTAAAAACCGCGTTAAATGTTTATTTGATGAATAAACTCAAAGCTGATCGCTCCGAAGTTTATAAAATTATTGTTAATGATTTGGCGAGTCCGGCAAGCGAACTTGCCCCAATTATCGGCGACGCCTTACTTTCATACCGCCCTGTTCGCGAAAAGGAAGTAAATAAAAAAGCCGCCCGCGCCAAGCGTATTGAGCGGATTGATGTACCAAGAGAGGCTTTGTTTTTTACTGATTTATATGAAAAACTGTCAGTAAAAAAATCAGCCATGGATCCATTTTGGATTGAGGGCGGAATGTTTGGCGGCGTAAATGAGAAGAAATTTATTGAATTTTTAGAGTCGTCCAAAAATAAAAGTATTGTTTGGTGGCATAAAAACGGCGATTCAGGAAGCGAGCATTTTTCTATCCCTTATTATAATCCCGATGAAAATCGCGAAAAACTTTTTTATCCCGATTGGATTATTCAAACAAAAAATATGGTATATATTGTTGACACCAAAGCTGGCTTTACTGCCGAAAGCAAAGATACCAAATATAAAGCCGAAGCATTGCAAGCGTGGCTAAAAGGAAAGAAAAATTTTGACGGCGGAATTGTCGTTCAAGACGGACCAAACGGCTGGAAAATAAACCGCAAAGCAAAATACTCTTATGATCAATCTTTGAAAGGTTGGGAAACTTTGAGTTTTTAAATATGTTTATAAAAACTTTACAAATAAAAAATTTCAAATGTTTCAAAGATAAAACCTTTGAAGATTTGGCGATTCCAAATGGAGAAAAAGGAAGCGGTTTAAATGTTTTGATTGGCGAAAATGGGAATGGAAAAACAACTTTATTAGAGTCAATAAACTATTTAACATTAAATAGCTACTCTGTACAAAACAAACTTAACATAAGTGATTTTCAAGATTTCCAAAATCCTATTGAAGTTATTGCCGATACTGACAAATATGAGTGTTCGTCATCCATAGAATATTACAGCAAATGGCATTTTGAGTCATCGGGCATAGAATTTTTAGCAAAAAGCAGACAGTCAAAGGAAGTTAATAAGTTGCTTTCCTCTCCATTTGAAAGTCATTCATGGTTTAAAATAACAAGTCAGTATATTGGCGGGAAAACACCTAAAGATGTTGATTCCAGGGATAAACCATTTTCAAATTCTCGGATCAAAGATGATGGAATAAATATCTTTTATTTTGATAAAAATCGCAATAGGCAAATAACCACTGGAAATTATAAAACAACCTTTGAAAAAATTCTTGATGATTTAAGTTGGAAATTTAGAAAAAACTTGGATGCAACAAAACAAAAAGAACTTTTGGAAAATATTGACGGTGAATATTTTAAAAATATACAATCAATTGTTGACAGCAACGCTGGCGCAAAAACATCGGAAGAATTAAAAGAATTTTTTAATAATGAAGATTATCAAGATTTAAAAATTGATTTATTGCCTCTTTTACAGCCGTTTGAAAATGCCTTTTTCACAATCAGAAAAAAGGATGAGCTAAAACAAATCTTGGTTAAAGATTTAGGCTCTGGAATTGAGATAATTTTAACTATCTTGTTGCTTAAAAATATTGCTGGGGCTTCAAATGGGAAAATTATTTATTTAATAGATGAACCTGAATTACATTTACATCCAAAAGCTCAAGAAAAATTATTGGAATTACTTTTGGAAGAAGCGAAAGACAAGCAAATTTTTATTTCCACCCATTCGCCTTATATGTTTAAGGGGGCTATTGGTGGCGGTGCAAAATTATCAATTTTCAAAAGAAATGGCGAAAACATAGAGATAATAAATGCCAGAGATGACGGTTGGGGAATTTTTGGCAGATTTAGTCCCACTTGGGGTGAAATTAATTGGCATGCCTATGATTTGCCGACAGTAGAATTTCATAACGAGCTTTATGGATTTTTGCAAGCAAAAGCCACTGATGAAGATGAGCAAAATTATTATGAAGAAAATTTTGATTCTTGGTTAAAAGATAAACTAAACACGGAACAAAATAAAAATTGGATAAAGATTAAATCTGACGGCACAACAGAAAACACAAACAGGACACTTCAAACTTATATTAGAAATTCAATTCATCATCCTGAAAATACAAATAATACACCCTATACAGATGAGGAATTGAGAGAATCAATAAATTTGTTAATAAATGCAATACAATCTAATTCTTAACCCACCCTCCACCCTTTGAATTTG
>CAZWUV010000045.1:0-5770 GCA_964636735.1 uncultured Candidatus Saccharibacteria bacterium
TTTTAATCAAAAGTTTTTGTTGGCGATTTTTAACTCCATCACCAACATCAAGTATGTCATCTTCTAAAACTTCCAAAACTTTGGCTTTGTAAAATTCATCTTTGGGGATTTCGTAATTAGCCTCGTCAACAGACTCCAAAAAAGACGCTTCCTGTCCGATAACAGCGCCAGCAGGAAAAATTGCTATACCAATGAAAAATAGTATCCAAGTCAGCCAACGCATTGCAATTATTTAGATTTCTTTTTGGCAAGTTTTTCTTGCTCTTCGACATAATTTTGCAAAATTTGACTTTGAAGATTTTTAGCAACTTTTCTGCGTCCGCGATTATGAAGTTTATGAAAATCTTTCTCTAGCATAACAAGCTCTTCATCGGAATAATCATCCATATTGATAAGTCCAACACGAGCGCCTTTTTGCGACTTAATTAGCTCATCAAGCTTAAGATGAATAGTTTTTGTGTCACGATTTTGAGTGGCTTGAATAACAAACACCATCAAAAAAGTAACAACTGTAGTAAACGAGTTAATAAAAAGTTGCCAGCTTTCGGAATAATTAAAATACTCTCCAGTAGAAAACCAAACTCCGATTATTAAAAGCGCCAGCAAAAAAGCACTGGGCGAACCCATAGCTTTAGCCAAATGATTAGCAAATTTATTAAATAAGTTCATAACAATATTGTACATCAATTAAAAAAGAGGGCAATGCTTGCCAGTAAGCTTGTTGCATTTATACTTCTTTGTGCCGTAAGCGTAATTTAAAATCTGTGCTTTTGTGTTCTAGAAAAAAGCTCTGTTTTATGGTAAGATGCGGTTTATGAGATTACCAGAAAAATTTGAAGTAAAAATCGAAAATTTAGTTTTTGGTGGGGAAGGCTTGGGATATTTTAATAATCGGCCAATTTTTGTATTTGGTACTTTACCGAGAGAGAAAGTTTTGGTGCGCCCCGTAAAAGTGCGTCGCCGTTTTACCAAAGCGGAGTTACTTGAAGTACTAGAGCCATCGGCAGACAGAATTGCGCCAAAAAGCGAACACTCGCCAACCTGTAGCCCTTGGCAAATTATGCCTTATGATTTGCAACTAAAGCATAAAACAAAAACTACCAGCGCGATGTGGAAAAATTTTACTGGAGAAGATTTTCCTGCTACGCAGGCAATCACACCCAGTCCACTAGAATTTGGCTATCGTAACAAGCTAGAATTCTCATTTAATTTAAATAATGCAGGCAAGCTAACCCTTGCTTTTCATCGGCGCTATCATTACAGCGAATACTTTAATTTGGACAAATGCTTGCTTGGCGCAGATGCAATCAATCAGGTAGCAGAGCAAGCAATCGATCTACTAAATAATCACAAAATCCAACTTACCGATCTAAAAAACTTAACTCTGCGCTATTCATTTGACGAAGATAAGGTGCTGGCGACACTTTTTGTAATAAATAAAAATTTTCCAAAACTTAGCCTAAAGCATCCACAGCTTAAAAATTGGCGGATTGTTTATTCTGATCCGAAAAGCCCGATTACTGTCGAGACTGAGACAATTTTAGAAGAGGGCGAAAATCTGTTATTTGAAAAAATTTTGGATTGCAAACTTGCCTACACTTCGACAAACTTTTTTCAAATAAATCCCAAGGCATTTGAAAACCTTATTGAATTTGCGCGTAAACATATTCAGGCGGGGGACAAGCTTGTTGATTTATACTCTGGCGTGGGCACAGTTGGAATTGCCTTGGGTGCAGATTTTAAAGAGTTAGTTTTTGTTGAAAAAGATGAGACTGCAAAGAAATTAACCAAGCAAAACCTTGCAGAAAACAAAATCAGTAGGGCGAAGATTTTAAGCGGTGCCAGCGAAAAACAAGACTTGCCAGAAATTTTAAAAGGTACAGATGTTTTAACAATCGACCCACCACGTGCTGGCATGCATCCAAAAGTTTTAAAGCGCATTATCGAAGCGCACCCTAAGCAAATTCTTTACATTTCTTGCAATCCATCTACACAAGCGCGCGACATCAATACCCTTAAAGAGCACTACAAAATAACTGCTGGGGGATTATTTGACCTTTATCCACAGACACCACATATTGAAAGTGTGATTGTACTAGAGAAAAAAATATAGATTCCCGATCAAATATTCGCTTCACTCATTTTATCAGGAATGACAGAAGGTTGTCATTGCGAGTCCGTTAGGACGTGGCAATCTATTTGAGAGATTGCTTCGTCGTGCCTCCTCGCAACAACAAACAATATCACTCTATTCGCCATTCTCTATTCTAAATTCTCTACATACTAGCTACAAAATCCTAAATACTATATACTATAAATATGGAATTTAATGAGTATCAACAGCTTGCAAGCAGAACTGCAAATTATCCAAGCCTAGGACAAAGATTTGTCTATCCAATGCTTGGGTTAGCAGGAGAAGCTGGCGAAGTTGCCGAAAAAATCAAAAAGGTTTTTCGTGATGAAGGCGGGATAGTTTCGGCCGAAAAACGCGAAGAGCTCAAAAAAGAGCTAGGTGATGTTCTGTGGTATTTATCCCAATTAGCGCGCGATTTAGATATTCCATTTGAAGAAGTGGCGCAAAAAAATTTAGAAAAAACACAAAAAAGACAAAAACTTGGTATAATATCTGGGTCGGGTGACAATCGCGAAGAAGTAGTCGCTTAAACACTAAGTAAGAATTTTAGCTGGAGGGGCAAAATGGCAAATAAGGACATTGTTAACTATATAAAAGAAACTCAAGCATCGGGTTTTTCTGATGATCAAATAAGAAGTAGCTTGCAATCTGCTGGCTGGCAAAAATTAGATGTGGACGAAGCTTTTGCTGAAATTTCACGCAATGCCACCGAACCATCAACTAGTGCCAACTCCCCCGTCGCCTCCCCTTCTTTAAATAGCCAATCCTCACCCACCGACAATGTAGCCAGCACCAACCCTCAGTCAACTACCAACCAACCTCAATCCACCTCTACCAACATTCAAGCAAATCAATTTACTGACGATAATACTGCGCAACAATTTGAGCAAAGCTCGCCCAGCGAAGCCTTGCTCGGCGCAACTCCTGCAAGCTCCCCAAACTTATCAGATCTAAATCAACCAAATTCGCAAAATTCTCTGCAGGATTTAATCTCCACACCAAATACGCCAAACCAAATTACTCCTGTCGGCAATTCCCCGCTCCAAACTAATACCCCTGAAAATTTAAACGATTTACCGGCCAACCTAGATGCACTCGACCAAGACCCAATGCCCGAGCTACAAGGCGCCACGCAAAAACCTCGTAATAAATTTTTAATTCCAGCACTTGTTGCAATTGGCGTTTTGGGTGTTGCAGGAGCAGGATTTGCGCTTTTGGGGCTACGGTCTAATCCAACCTCTATCATTGAGACTGCTTTTTTGAATTGGTCGCAAGCACAAAGCTACTCATATTTAGGTAGTGTTGAATTTAATCTATCCGAGCAGACAGCCAGCACTATCAAAGACATCAGTACGGCTGGTAGCAATAAATATCGAACTCAATTAGCACAACTCAATAACAAAATCTTGAGCGACGGCATTGTCAACGCTCAAACCAATACGGCAAGTGGCGCAGTAATAAACTTTAACGGCAGTAGTGACTTTACTAATGCCAGCAATGTCAAAAAAAGACTCAACTTAAGTGCGCCAGCATCTGCCGATTTACCTGTTGAGTTTAATATGGAAACAATTATTGCCGACAATCAAGTCTATCTAAATGTCAACAACTTGGGCGCACCATCTGAGCTTAACTTGGATAGTGTTTTTAGTCAGCCAATTTTGCTTAACTTGCAAAAATTTGCCGAGATTTTTGATCAACCGCAACTTGTTGCAGAAGCGCAAAAACTCACCAGTTCGCAACGCCCTACAGCTGAAGATATCAGAGGCGCCATCCGAGATTTTAGAATTTTTACCGATCTAACAACTCTGCCCAAAGAGCAAGTAAATGGCCAAGAAGCGCACCATTTTGGATTTAGAGGTGGTGACCAATTTGGCACTGGCATGGAACAAGTTTTATCAAAAGGCACCTTGCCAATCGAGGTAATTACTATAATCCAAAATCTAAGCTCTGTAACTGGTGAAATTTGGATTAGTAGCGCAAACAGCCTACCTCTTCGTGTCACCTTATCTGGTCTAAACAACAACGACCGCTTTGCACTCGATTTAAGTTTATCGGGTTTTAATGAGGCAGTTAACATTGCTGCTCCTAGCAATTCTAAGCCACTTGGATTAGCAATTTTTCAACTGTTCGACCAAGTTGCTAAATCTGGCGTAGAAATCGAGGGCATCTCGCCAGCTATGTTTATTGACGAAGACGACGACGGCCTATACGATTCCCTAGAGGAACTTTATGGTACGGTCGTTGGACAAATTGACTCTGATAATGATGGCTATTCCGATGGCGAAGAAGTTAAAAATGGCTATAATCCAGCCGGTGATGGCAGATTGCCATTTTAATAAAAGGCAATTGCAAAGCCAGAAGTATTTCTAAAAACTATTGATCTACCCAGCACTCTTGCTCGCATACAAAAAGCTCCTTAACAAGGAGCTTTTGTAACTTTGTCATACTACTAAAGACCTACTTGTAAACTTCTGTCTTTGGGTGCGCACCAACCCAAGCAAACCAAAAGCCAGTAAACCCAGAAATTCTTAGCTTTACTCCATTGGCATTTGTCATATATGCTCGCGCAACATTTAGCTTGTTATCGTACTCAATGGATAATTTGGCGCCAGCAAACTCGTCTTCGATTTTGCCTTGCTTTTTAACCTCTGCTACAGAGTAAGCTTTGGCAAGGCCACTTGTTTCAAGTCCAAAAACTAACTCATCTTTTGGTAATCTAGTATCTTTAAAATCAACCAGCTCTTGTGTTAAGTCAGAGATTTTGTTGTATTCACCAAAAGGATTTTCACCATAAATTCGCTCAAAACCAGTATCTTCCGAAAGCACCTGTCCGCCTGCAAATTCTTTTTTCCAGTCGCCAAAAGCCACCTGATCAGAAGCCAAAAGACGCATTTTAACGCCTGCTTTTTCGCCTACAATTGCCTCACCCAAAATCTGCGACCAGCTAGAATCTGTTTTTTTGTCATACATCACAGGCCCTGCTTGCCATAGCTTGCCAGATGACCCAAACTCCAAAGTCTCGTCCCCTATTTCTCGATTATATACTGCGCCGCTAAAACACAGCGGACAATAGCTCACTAAAGCATCGTATTTGCCGATTTTATCATTAACAAGCTCGTGCCAAACCAAAATTTTGTAGGGATAAAATCTATTCACCCCCTCGATTGATACAGCAATTCCAAGCTCATCGTCTGTCAAAGTTTGCTCTGCCTGACTGGTACTTACAAATTTAGGAGTATTGATTGGGGGAGTTTCGTCTTTGCTGGCACCTAGAGTTTTAAATTCTGCAAAATCCACAGAATGCTTAGTGCCGTCAGTGACTTTAACTTGCCTAGATGAAATCGCTAAATTATCAATAACTGCAATTTGTTCATCGTGCACCTGAAAATCTCCGCCACTCGAACTAGGTTGTTTACCGTCAGAATAATTTTGCCAAACATAAACTCCAATATAAACTGCCAAGCCAAAACTGCCAAGAATAAACAAATTTTTTACTAATTTCATCTTCCTCCTTAACTATTCAATTTGAATTTATTATAGCAATTTACGCAAAATTGTCACTTTTATTATTTGCGGGAAAGTGTGGTATAATTTTAGAGAATAGAGAATAGAGAATAGAGAATAGAGAATAGAGAA
>CAZWUV010000046.1:0-5633 GCA_964636735.1 uncultured Candidatus Saccharibacteria bacterium
ATCCTATTTTTATATCTACAAATCAATTTAATATGCCTATTGGCTTTTACAATGCAGATTTTAGAGATTTTGTGTCAATCCTAGATATCAGTCTGGAAGAATTTATGGGCTGGCAAAATGAAATCTGGCGCTATATGCCTAGCAAAAAACTGACTGAATTTAAAGAAAAATACGACGAGATAAGAGACGCTGAGCTCAAAAAACTTTTGTAACCCGCTAAAGAGGCGGGTTTTATTTTTGTCTGCGAGTCGCAATATCTATAAGCCATGGAAAAACTCGCAGAATTGGCACAATAAAATTCATTTGCCAAGGAAAAATGTAGTTGGCTTTTTCCTTGTAAATTGCATTGGCAATAAGCTCCGCAGAACGCTTGTTGGACACTAAAAACGGATATTTATTTTTGCTAACATCAGTCATTTCACTCTCAACAAACCCAGGAAAAATATTAGTAACCTTAATATTATGCGAGCGCATACTCATACGCCAACCCTCCATCAGATAGCGCAATGCAACTTTGGTAGCAGAATAAGTTCCTCCAGGTAATTTTAAAAATCCAGCGATTGACGAAATTGTGACTAGTTGTCCACGTCGCTGTTTGCGCATTTGCTCAAGAAACGGCAAGTGAGTATGAATAACACCAATAACGTTAGTGTGGATCATTTCTGAATACTGCTGGGCATTAGTGTCAAATGGTGACTGATGATGCGCAATCCCAGCATTTGCCACCACAACATCAATGCGCTTAGCTTTTTTTAAAAAGTCTTTCGCAACTTGCTCCATACCTTCGTGATTTTTAACATCCATTTCATACGTATAAACTGTAGCGCCTTTTTGCTCGCAAAGCTCTTTTGCTTCTGCTAATTTTTCGCGGCGACGTGCAACTAATCCTAGCGTAATCCCCTCACCCGCCAAATACAAAGCCAACGCCCGACCAATTCCACTAGATGCACCAGTAATAAAAAAAGTTTTTTTATTTTTCATAATTTAAGTATAACAAAATGCCACCCTGATCAGGATGGCATTGATTGATTATTCTGCCGGAATTTGATTAAGGTTTAAGAAAGGCACTGCGCTTCCGGGAACCCATTGCTGTGGCAACTTGCCATCCCATTTTTGGATAGCTTGCAACTGAACATAGTCACGACCACCTTGCTGAGTGATAGCCTGCGCCTGAATGCGAATTGCTTCTGCCTCACCACGAGCTTGCTCGATGCGCTGTTTTGATTCAAACTCAACCTGCTTTAGTTTGTTTTCTGCCTCTAGTGCACGCTGTTCCGCAGTAACTTTTGCCTCAATCGCTCGATTAAACTCATCGGAGAATTTAAAATCTACAATCGAAAGAGAAGTTACGGCAATGTGATTTTCAGCTAGTCTAGCTTTCAAATTTGCCTCCATTTCATCTTTCACAACGGCGCGCTGAGTAATTAGCGCCTCGGCATTAAATCGTGCTGTAGCAGCCTTCACAATATCTTGAACAGCAGGGTCAATAATTCTTACCCGATAATCTCGCCCAACTTCTTCGTAAAGCTTGCCAACTCCTTCGGGTGCTACGTTAAAGTTTAAGGCAATTACTGTTGCAACTGTTTGCAAATCCTTCGAGGCAGATGTAGCCTCGACTTCGATTTTTACAGTTCTAACCTCTGTCTTGATAGTGCTTTCAATAAATGGAAGCTTTACATTAAAACCTGGATCAACAACACGCTCGACTTTTCCAAGTCGTAAAATTACTGCGCGCTCACCCGCATTTACAATTACAACGCAATTAAAAATCAGCAAAATCACTAAAGCAAAAATCGACAATCCCCACACTGCCTTTTGCGCCTTTTTATCAAAATTAACTTTATTGCCGCCTGCAAATCTACTCATAACTTCTCCTTACCTTTATATTAAGATACTTTAAGGTCAATATAACAGTTGTACACAAATAATCAAGGGGCAGACCTTTGATTATTTTATCGTTTAGCAAAACTACTCTTCTTCGGAAACCTCGGTTTCCTCTAGGTGCCCATCACTGTCGTCTTCGTGTCGCTCAAAACTATGTCCCTCTTTGGTGCATCCCGTAGCACCACACACTTTTAAGCCTTGATTGTATTGGTCTTCGTTAACCACTGCCTTGCAAGTACCTGTGCAAAAATAATGCGCCATTTTTCTCCTTGATTACTTGTTTAACTTATTGTACTATAAAGGCGCAACTTAACAACAGGAGGATACGGTTTTGCAAGAGCAAAATAATGGGCTCTTGCCCTGCAATCACAGCAAAGAAGAATGTTGGTTTCCGGAATTTCATCAAGAAGGTTGTCGCGAAAAGCAAGCACAAATTTTACTTACTTGGTGCAATGAATGCAAAGATGAATACAAGAAACAATCCAACGAATTTTGTAGAAAAATTCTAACAGTTGTACCAATTTGCGTTTCTGGTGGCTGGCGGTGTAGTGGCTCGATGTCGTCCAAGGTGAAAGGCTATATGGCAGGCGATATGTTTGCTGTTTGCCCAAATTGCCACCATATTCGAGTGGTCTGGGATGGTCCTAGATTGGGACTTTTGGATTACAATAAATGCGAAAAATGTGAGAACAAAATTTCTTATGCCGACTTTTTCCAGCCGATTTGCCGGGTGAAAGATTTTATTTTTTAAATTCTCAAACACCAATCGCCAAAAGATAAAAAATCAACAACAGGAGGATACGGTTTTGCAAGAGCAAGAAGATTTTTTATTACCAAATAACCATGACATCAGTGAGTGCTGGCACCCAAAATACCATGCACCCTTAAAAGAAGAATCAAGAAAATTCCTTGAAGATTGGTATATTAAAAAATATGGTAACAAAGAAAATTTTGAAACTGGTTTTTCTCGTATTGTTCCCTTGTGTATTTTTGGCGGAACAAGGTTTACCCCATACACTCGTTATCGAGGACTTATAACCTATGCTGTTTGTGCGCAATGCAGAAATGTTGTGATGTGCGGATACTTCGATGATACAGGCTTAGAGCCAAAATCTTGCCCTAAATGCAAACACTGTTTTGAGCCAGGCGACTATTTTATGCCCTGCACCCTTGACCATTCATATTTATCACCCCATGACAAACTTATAGATCCCAAAAAAGATCCCGTTATTACGGTTTTAGAAGCATGCTCTTTAAGTCAAGCAGGTATTCCGACTCGTGATATTATTGCTATTATATTGATTTTGCTAAGTGAAAACCTTTTGCATACAGGATACTTTATTGATGATTTTGCAATCTACGGTAATAGAATTTCTAGCAATACGATATCTAAAAACCTTTCTTCAGAGTTTGGTTACAGACTTGATTGGTGCTTTGGCATGATAAAGATTAAAGAGCTAGGAAGAATTCTGTTGGCAGCCAAGCAAATCACCCCAAAAGCCGGAGCGATAGAACGCCTACAAGAGTTACTTGCCCTAGAAAGAAACAAGCTAAAAGCTGAAGCTTGGAAAATTTTAGCTGAAAGAATTTAAATGATTTAAAAAGAACTTTCGTCGCAATTACTGCGGCGATTTTTTATTTGAACCTGCAAAACAAAAAACAGGCTAAACCTGCTTTTTATAAATTTTGCTCCTGCCATACTCTTCGTATCCAAGAGACACAACCAGAAAAATAAAATTCACTAAACGTGAATTGAATTTTTTGGTGGACCGCAGGAGATTCGAACTCCTCGCCTCCGCAGTGCAAATGCGGCGCTCTACCAAATGAGCTAGCGGCCCGTATATCTAAAGATAGGTTATATATTAGCAAATCAATCAGGCTTTTTCAAGACAAATCCTACTCAATTACTTGAATAGTCCCAGAATTTATTTGGCGTTGCTCTGCCTCTTGGGGATTTAAATCAATTACACCCATAAAATACAAAAATCCAATCAAAATGATTGCCACCCCAATCAAACTCCACATACTATAAGTACCACCAGCACCCAAATTGCGTTCTGCCCAGCTACTTTTGCCGATAATCTTAACAATCGACAACTTGTGCCTCATAATCAGAAGCCCGCCGATAAAAGAAAAAATAAAAACAATTAACCGACTAAAATCCATAATGCTCCTGCTGAAACAATTATTTGCGTTAGCACTCCTAGCCAAATTTGATCGGGCTTAACTGTTGAGTGGTATTTTGCTGTAAACTTAAAATACTGATGCAAGCCCCGAACATTATAGATTTTTGGAAAAGCCAATGGTGACAAACCCACTACATCCGGCAAAACTCCCCCTAGAATTCCCAGTGCAGGCGCCCAAGCAACAATCGGTGCGGAGCCTGCCAACCAAAGCAATAAAAAGAATGCCAACGCCGAGTCAATAACGCCAATTGAAAGATCGCGATTGTCGATTTTAATTGGTGGCTTTTCGCCGTGGTGGAAAGTTCCTGGGTCAAAGTGGGGTACAATATCCATTAAAAAATGAGATGCCAAACCACCAGCAAACGCCAAAACAGGATTACTGGTAGATACTCCAATTGCTGCGCCAACTAAAACGTGCGGTGTAATTAACATAATCTTATTGTAACGTATGTTGATTTTTTAGCAAATAGTTGATAAGATTGAAAAGTCTTTTTATGTAATTAAAGATAGATATTTTAATAATGGGCATTTTGGGCATGTAGCTCAGGGGTTAGAGCGCTTCACTGGACTGCAAGATATAATTCGAAAATCCAAGCGCAGCACGGGTTGTTAAAAATTGTGGATGGGCATATAGCTCAGTTGGTTAGAGCGCGTCACTGATAATGACGAGGTCCCAGGTTCAAATCCTGGTATGCCCACCAACAATTTTTCATAACCTGTATAATGAAGAGGTCGGAGGTTCGATTCCTCCCATGCCCACCAACAATTTTTTAAAAGACATAGGCGCAACAATAATTTTCGAGAAAATATTGAAGACCTGCGAGCAATCGCAGGTCTTTTTGTTCTACTCAGGCATATTAGCATTACAGTCTTTGCCGGATGATGCATTGACAATAAATCAGCGCACTACTTTAGTCTTTTAACAAGCTAAACTAAGCGACATCTAGTCCGTGGCGTCGTCTAGCTTCTTCAAGCGCTTTTTGTGCCTCATCAATCAGCTCTTGCTTGTACCGGGCTGCCTGTACCTGCCGTGCTTCGGCAAAAATAGCCTTAGCCTCTTCTGGAGTAATCAGTCTTTTGGGTACTACTGGCTCGACCTCTTGATTTTGTCCATCCTGTCCATTTTCTTCTTTTGATGCCTCCTCTGGTGCACCCGATTCAGCTGGAGTTGGCGTGCTTTCTACGACACCCTCCCCATTTTCAGGCAAAGGATTTGCTGTCACTCTTCCTTCTTGCTCAAGAGCATATTTAGCCATCCAATCTCCTAATTTTGGATCTCCTATTCCCATAACTCAATTATACTCAAAAATAAAAAATTCCACAAAAAAGCCCCGCTTTTCGTTGCTCAAAAAAATTATCAGCAACTAAAAATTTAGCGGGGCAAAATTACCAACCTAGTCGGTAAATAAGCATTAGGCTTTACGCTCGAGCCACCATCCAAGCACATTAAATGTTTAATTTGACCACTGCCATTTAAGCTTTGTCGGGCAAAAATTCTAAATTCCTGCAAGGTTCCATAGAATTTTAACCAAAAAAATCTGCCATCTTGCATCAGCCCAACAC
>CAZWUV010000047.1:0-1251 GCA_964636735.1 uncultured Candidatus Saccharibacteria bacterium
CCCAACCCACAGATATTACAAAGGGTGGGGGGGGGGGGGGGTAAGATAAAGACATAAATAGCAAATAAAAAGAAAGGTTAAATATGTCTATTGAACATGGTGGTTTTACGCCAAGTCAAGAATCAGGTCAAGAAAATGAAGTAAATCCTCAAGAAATTGCGGATTTGTCAGCAAGGCTTGATCAGGCTGTAGAGGATTTTAGTAAGATATCAGACGAATATTACAATCAAGGAATTCAATGGGATATTGGCTATGTTGCATCTTTAGGTAAAACAGTTAAAGATTTAGAAGATCAAATTCGAAAAGTGCAAGAATCTTCCAAATAAATAAAAAAGCCCTGCTAATTAGCAGGGCTTTTTTGTATTTATTTTTTAGAGACAACTATCATCAGCTTGTGAGATTTATCTACTCTACCAGTTGCGTGGTCGTAATCTGCCACAGCGTTGGCAATTACATCGGCACTGTAAATATAATTTTCGCCGTGCCTTGTTCCGGGTTCGTGGGTGATAATTCTGCCATCTGCCAAATACCCTTTTACTAAAAGCATATGATAAATAGGGCCGGGAGCTGTAAAGTGCGGATTGCCAAGTTCTCTACCAGCTAAAGGCAAAATTACTAATTTGCCAGCAGACAATTCTGCCTTCATGGCATCGACAGAAAAACTTTTTACCTCAAATTCCAAATCTGGATAATTTGCCCTAGCCATTTGAGCGGTTTCTTCGGCAGTGGTGCTTTCGAAATATCCAAAGTTTTCCATTTGCCAATTATCCAGTTTGACCATTTCTGCATCTGCATCAGCAGGGTCGGTAATTGGGAGGCCAGCAAAAAATCTACCTGCCATTACAATCGAGGCTTCTTCGCAATAATCTTTGTGCTTAACATCCCAAACACCAAATGGTGCCTGCGAAGTAAAAGGCACGTTATAGTTTATGCTAGAGGCAATAGGGGCGATAGGAGTATTAGGGGCAACAGAAGTTGGTTCCTCTGGCTCTTCGGGAGTTGCGGGCTCCTCTGATTGCTGAGGTAAATCTTGAGCAGGGGGCAGAATAGTCGCTTGCTCTTTTGCGGACTGCCAGATTAAATAGCGATTTTTTAGCTTGAGTACTACAAGCATGCTTGCCATTGCAATTATCAAAATAACAATTAGAACCCAAATTGATTTTTTATTTTTTGGCATATTTTTGCGCGATTTTTTTACCTACACTATCTAGTGTATCAAGTTTTGAAGTTTCTGTATGTAGTTTTTTAGCG
>CAZWUV010000047.1:1351-5423 GCA_964636735.1 uncultured Candidatus Saccharibacteria bacterium
AACCCAAGTCCATGTGGACCACCCATTTTAGCAGGGCTTATTGTAATTAAATCTGCGCCCAGCTTGGCGACATTAAACTTATTCCAGACAGCATATTGCGAAGCATCAGTGTGAACTTTAATTTGCGGATTAAATTTTTTGACAATTTTAGTGATTTTTCCGATTGGATTGATTGCGCCAATTTCATTGCTTGCAGTGATAATTGACACCAAAACAGTGTTTTTGGTCAGTGCGTTTTGCAAGTCGCTAATCCGAACTTGCCCTTTTTTGTTGATCGGCAAGTAAGTAACTTTTGCGCCTTGTTTTTCTAAAAATTTAAAAACTTCGTAAACACTTGAATGTTCGGCTTGACTGGTGATTAGGTGCACGGATCTTTGCTGTTTCAATTTATGCAAGACTGTGCCCAAGATAGCTAAGTTATTGCTTTCGGTGGCGCCTGACGTTAAAACAATTTCGTTTTCTTTGCATTCCAAAAAACGAGCAATTCCTTGCATTGCTTCTCGATAAGAATTGTAAGCCATTCTGCCTAATTGGTGGATTGACCCAGGATTTGCAAAATCTTTATGACTTGTTGCTAAAATTTGCGCAATTTCTGGACGCAGTGGCGCGCTTGACGCCCAATCTAAATAAATATAGTTATCTTTCATAACGGCTGAATTATACCTGTTGGCCTAGATTTTGTCAATTGTGGCTGGGGATAGAAAGCGGGGTTTGAAGTTGCGGAAACTCGATAAGTTTTGCAGGGGTTTCTTGAGGCTCTTCAAACACGCAACTATCAAAACTAAAAGAGTAGGCGCGAAAATCTTTGGAGTCTACATAGATTTTGAGATTAGCATTATCAAAATGGCGATGGCCCTTGATAAGTTCATAGATTTTATTTTCTTGGATTAAGGTAAAAGTTTTGGCGCCTTCTGCAAAGGCATCTTTGCCTTGTTGTGCGCTAGGAATTGGCTGCTCGTCAAGCAACACCAGCGCTTTAATCGGTTTATTTGCTGAACCTGCCAACATATTTACGCCAACACCCGAAAAATTTAACGCTAAATAATCTGTAAAGCTAGCCGTATCGGTAGTTTTAAGGAGTGCATCGTTGCTTGGTCTCCAGCCACCCTTTGCTAAAACCCCTAGTGCATAATTTTTGTTATCGTATTTAAAGTGACCTTCGTTTTTACCAAGTAAAATATCGGTGCTGGCGCCATAGCAAATATTGCCCATTCTATGAATATGATTTTTGCTGACTGGTTCGGTCAAATCTTTGGCGCCTGTAGCCAGCAATTCCGCACGAATTGTTTGCTCGATTTTTTCGTAGTTTCCTTCACCAACTTGGTCAAAAATAATTACACCATCTTTATTAACCAAAAGTTGTCGGGGCACATAGCAATTTTCAAATTCGCGCATTGCTTGGTCGTTTTCGTCATTTAAAACTGGCCAGTAAATTTGGCGATCTTCAACAGTAAAGGCAAGGTGCTTAATGTTTTTTTCGAATTCAAAGCGGGGAGAATGAACGCCAATAATTTTAAGCCCTTTTGCGCCGTAAGCCTGATGCCATTTTTTTAGGTGTTGCAAGGTGCGTTCGCAAATTGAGCAAGACGAGCTCCAAAAACTAATCAGCGTTAAGTATCCCAATTTTTCTTGATTGCTAGGATTATTTATCCAGTCACCTTTGGGAATTTTGGGGCAAAGTCGATTTGTTAGACTGTTATCGTAAGTTAACATCATTTTATAAAATTCCCGATCTTGGCGTGCTACCTTCGACGATTTCAATAACTCTATCTAGGTCATCAGTTAGTTCAAACATATTTAAATCCTCTGGGCTGATGTATTCAAATTTTTCTAGCATAATAACTTGCATCCACTCGATTAGTGGCCCCCAATAATCCGATCCAAATAACACAACCGGAATGTGATCTTCGACTTTTTGGGTTTGAATTAAGGTCAGCATTTCAAAAGCTTCGTCTAAAGTGCCATAGCCTCCAGGGAAAAATATATACGCTTGCGATGCAAAAGACAGCATTACTTTGCGCGAGAAAAAGTACTCAAATCCTACACCCTTGGTAACATAGGGGTTGGTGCGCTGCTCGTTAGGAAGTTGGATGTTAAGCCCGATTGATTCTTTGCCAACAGATTTGGCGCCTTCGTTTGCCGCCTCCATAATGCCTGGTCCACCACCTGTAATAATTGTGTAATTTTTGCCGGCTAGGCGAGCTGCCAACTCACGAGCCTTGTGATAATAGTCGTCGTCTTTTGGGGTGCGCGCACTACCAAAAAAAGTAACAGGCTTGTCGAAGCGCTCAATAAAATCAAAGCCATCAACAAATTCCGCCATAATCCTAAAAATTCTCCAAGTAGGATTACTGGCGTAGTCAAATCTATTGGGCGTAGCTTCTGTAGATGCCTTGACGGCGTCAGCTAGTGGATCTTTTTGATTTTTGTCGTTTAGCGACTTGTTGTCAATCATAGTAGTTTTATTATACCACAATTTTTGAGTTAGCAAGTTTTGGCAATTGAATTGCTATCTTAGCAATTATGTTGTAATGAGTGCATATTTTGCCCTTGCTCCATTTACTGAAAATTTTTGACAACTAGCAGGAATTAAGCAGGTTTCGAATTGCTTGAGTGTTAAGCGATGGGATTTGTAGGTGATGCGTAAATTTTGCTCTGACAGGTTAAAAATAATTTGAAAATTGCCATTTGTAGCAAGTGCGCCAGTTTTGTTTTGAATTTTTAGACTAAAGATTTTATTTTTGAGCTGACCATTTTTGCGCTTAATTTGCTTGGATTTTTTAAGGTTGGTGGCAATTATGGCTTCGCGAATATGGAGTTCTCGTCCGCGCCCCCAATCGTGTAGCCTGTAGGTGGTGTTGGAGTTTTCTTGGACTTCAAGAATTAGACAGCCAGCACCAATAGCGTGAATTGTGCCAGAGGGAATTGAATAGATTTCATCTGGAGTGACGGGGTAGGTTTGAATTTTTTGAATGAGAGAATTATTTTTGATGGCATTGGCAAATGATTGGTTGGTAAGATTGTTTTTGAGTCCGGCCCAGATTTTTGCGCCATCATGAGAGCCATCTAAAATCAGCCAAGCTTCGGTTTTGGGCTTACCACCTAGGATTTTGGCGGTATAAGAATTAGGGTGTACTTGCACTGAAAGCGTTTCTTTGGCGTCGATAATTTTAATTAGCAGAGGGAAGTGCTTGGCGTTGGCGTGATGATTGCCAAGCAATTCTTGCTGGTGGTGCTCCATTAAATAGGCGAGGGTTTTGCCTTTTAGTGCGCCGTTGGCAATAGTGCTTATCATGCTATCTTCTGGTCTGTCGGCGATTTCCCAGACTTCTGCAAGCGGTGTGCTTGCTTTGCCATATTTGCCAAAGCTTAAAAGTTTTTGCCCACCCCAAACATAATCCTTGCTCATATTTTTAAGGTTAAACTTTAGGGGGTAGAGCTCCATATTTTTATTATAGGGCAAAAAGTGAAGCGGGAGGAGGGGGATATTATATTGCCTAGCGGACACACCTCACGTAGCCGCTAGACGTCTTATTGTTGGGGAGCGCGCGGCCATGCGACAAGTAGACGAGCCACGCGTTACTGGTACCCGCCGAGTAGCTAGTCGCGGACCAGTAGGAGCGATTAGTGCCCTGCGGCTCTAGGGCATTATTGCCGTATGCTCCGTTAATGTAGGCCATCATAAGCTCTTGTTGCCATGGCAATCTCCATGGAGATTTGCTAGAGCAATTTGTTAGAGCAGTAGCGTGGTTGTAGGTAGCATCTGTTTCGTTAGTCATATTCGAACAATTTGTGCCACTACAAGGATAACTCCAAATAAGTCCTGTGACATTATCCATTGCACTAGCCCTATTGTCACTTGTTCCGCAATAACTATTGCCACTATTACATTTTGTCCAGCTGGTAGCGTATCTGTTTGTGGCAGGTGCCCCACCATTGTTATAGTTGTCTACATCAAAAGTATTGGCAGTGTTTCTACCACTTTTTATATTAACAAGCAGTGTTCCTGCTCCATCTGCAGTGCCTGCAACATATTCTGGATCGTCATCACCATATTCAAAACCTTCTTCTA
>CAZWUV010000048.1:0-5308 GCA_964636735.1 uncultured Candidatus Saccharibacteria bacterium
TTGCAAGAAGCAATTACTGGCGTAACGCAAAAATTTGAAGAGTTTAATTTTCATTAAGCTGCTCAAGATATCTATCAATTTGTCTGGCACTCATTAGCAGACGTCTACTTAGAAGCAAGCAAACCGCAACTTAACGATGAGGATAAAAATTTAGCTCAAAATACTCAACAAATTTTACTGTATTCTCTTGTCAACTCCTTGAAGCTTTTGCATCCAATTATGCCTTTTGTTACAGAGACAATTTGGCAAAATCTACCCGAAAACATCAAAGACAGCAAATTGCTAATTACTGCAAAATGGCCCAAAAACTAGTTCTCATAGATTCGCACGCCCTTATTCATAGAGCCTACCACGCTATTCCAAAACTTACTGTTAACGGACAGCAAATTAACGCAGTTTATGGCTTTACTAGTTCGACTATTCATGTCCTTAAAGAACTTGACCCAGATTATCTGATTTTTACCTTTGATGAAAAAGGTCCCACTTTTAGGCACAAAAAATATACTGACTACAAAGCCAAAAGACCAAAAACCGACACCGACCTAATTACTCAATTTCCAATTTGTCGTGCCTTGGCAGATTCTTTTGGCTTTCCTGTGCTT
This sequence comes from uncultured Candidatus Saccharibacteria bacterium, assembly GCA_964636735.1. GTDB lineage: Bacteria > Patescibacteriota > UBA1384 > JACPKC01 > JACPKC01 > CAZWUV01. The sequence continues at coordinate 603 of CAZWUV010000048.1, forward strand.
GCGCAGCCTGGCTTAGAAGCTGACGATTTAATCGGCTCGCTCGCTAAGAAAGCCGAAAAAAAAGACATACAAACAATCATTGTCACGGGCGACAAAGATGCCTACCAGTTAATTAGCGAAAAAGTAAATGTCTATAATTTGGGACGTGGTACAAAATTTGCACAGATGATCGACCAAAAAGCCTTTAAAGAAAAATATAATTTTGAACCTCAAAATTTAACTGACTACAAGGCACTGTGTGGCGATCCATCCGACAACATTCCTGGAGTTCCAGGTATTGGCGAAAAAACGGCTCGAGATTTAATTGCTAAATACCAAACCATTGAATATATTTACGAAAATATAAATTGCCAAAATCAAACAACTACTCTAGATTTAAAGCCTCGGGCATTAAAAGCGCTATGCGAAAGCAAAGAATCGGCTTTTACTTCAAAAGATTTAGCAACAATTTATATTGATAATAATGTAGAACTTGATTTAAACGTAGCGCGCGTTAGCCACTATGACAGAGTTAGCAGTGAAAAGTTTATGACCGAACTCCAGTTTCACTCACTCATTAAACGCTTGCCCGAAAGTAAGTCCAAAAAGCAAAAAGGGTTATTTTAAAATGTTGGTGTCAACACCCATCTAAACAACCCAAGATTAAACTGTACTATTGCCTTGCCGACTAAACGGCTTATTGGAATAGGACCAAAAAATCTTGAATCATGAGAATTTAACCTGTTATCGCCAATTACGTAGAGTTCGTCTTTTTTAAGTTCTAGCTGTTCAATCTGCGGAAAAGTGTAAGTATCTGAGTCAATGTAAGTTTCCGATAAAAGTTGATCGTTAATAAAAATTTGTCCGTCAGTAATTTGAATTGTTTCCCCAGGCAAAGCAATTACGCGCTTAATGAAAAGCCGATTTTGTGGATCTGCAGGAAACTCCAAAACTACAACATCACCCCTTTTAGGCAAAGAGTTGATATATGCTACTCGATTTGTTGCCACTAAATCGCCCTCATTAAAATTAGGCTCCATGCTTTCGCCACTAACCCTAAAAATTCCAACCAAAAATCCATTAATGAAAAACACCAAAACACCCAAAATTGTCACTGTTTTAATTAGCTCAAAAATATAAGCAACTACTCTAAAAATCTTCTCATCAGCAGTTGGCCCCTGTGGTACTTCTTGCTCATCACTTTTTGATTTTGACTGTCTATCAAGCATAAAACTATTATAGCTTATTTTTGCAATTTCGTATCTGACCTGCAAAAAAACTACAAAATCCCACCAAATAAAAAATAATTCACTCTTACTTAATTGGGTTTTTTTTGCAATAATAAATACTACGTTAGTAAAAAAATTATTTTATGAGTGAAGCTCAAAAAAAATCCGTTAAAAAATCATCTTCTTTGGCAGAAAAATTTAAGAATGCCAGAAAAAAACTTAAAGTCAATCTGCTAAATGCTCAGCTAGGCACAAAGATCTCGCAAAAATACATCCGTGCCCTAGAAAGTGGTGATTATAGCAAGCTACCAGAGCCCGTCTATACACGTGGCTTTATAACTCGTTATGCAGAGTTTTTAAACTTAAAAGTTGACGACTGCTTGGCGTCATATCAAGGCGAACAGGAAAACTCCAAACAGCACCCAAAACTTAAAAGCCGACAAAATCGCAACGTAATTTTAAGCCCTCACGCATCCGACCTAAACATTATGAACCGCAGCAAACTAATCATTACGCCAGAGATAATGTGGGGTGGAATTTTAGGATCAGCAGTCCTCGGAATTTTTGGATATATTTGGTTTGCCGTGGCAAGCTTTGCTGCAGCGCCATCGCTAGAAATCAACTCTCCTGACTCCGAAGTTTCTGTTCAAGTAGAAAAAGTTATGATAAGTGGAAAAACTGACCCCGATGCAGAACTCGAGATTAACAGCCAATTTGTCAGCATTGATAGCGAAGGCAAATTCAATGAAGAAATCCGTCTAACTGATGGAATAAACGCTATCCAAATCAACGCCAAAAACAAAATCAATAAAACAACTACCAAAAACCTTAAACTTTTGGCAGAAATTCCAGAAGAGCAGTATGGTCCATTTTTGCAGGAAGTAACTGTTTTACCCGCAGATCAAGTAGTTCCACTAACCCCAGAAAACTCAGAAGAATAGTTCTATTTGGCGTTTTTAGTTTCGTGCGCCAAAGTAAAGCCCCATACTTCTTTTGCACCTGCTTTTTTAAGAGCAATAGCCGTACTTTTTAGAGTTGAACCTGTTGTAAAAACATCATCAATCAACAATACTCTGCCAGAAATATCGCCCCTAAATCTAAAAGCATCAACTAAATTAGTTATTCTATCCGTGCGATTTAAATCTACCTGACTCTCTGTTTCTTTGATTTTTTTAAGATTTAAATTTACTGGTACACCAAGTTCTTTACTTAAATAGCTTGCAATTTTTTCTGATTGATTGTATCCACGCTCCCTGTAACGCCAGAAAGAAAGCGGTACTGGCACAATCACATCAAATTTTTTCTCTGTTAGTGCTGGCTTTAAAACCTGATAAGCTTTCTGGGTGATTGTTTTGATTGTGGCGTGCGCTGACTCGTATTTAATGGCGTAGATAGCTTTTTTAACAGCATCACTTCGAAAATTAAAAGCACTCATCAAGCCTGTTACATGTAAATTTCGGCGATCATTTTTGCAAAGCGCCCCAAGCACGCCAGAGTATCGCGCACAAACCACACAATAATCCAGCGGCTTTTCAAGCTTGGCCGTATCAGCACATTTAACGCAAAACCACTCTCCCCTTTGCTTGCAACCCAAGCAAAACTCAGGGAAAATAATATCAGCTACTAAATTTTTTATAATTTTCGTGTAAAATAAAAACATAGATTGAAATCCAAGTATTCAAATACAAAATATAAAATCCTTAAACAAAAAGCAAACTTCGAAGAATGTTTACTTTTTGAGCTGTAGAGCTCGGCTCTACAAATTGCACCGCATAGGTGCAACGGGGTAATAGTGAGCGAAGCGAGTGTCATTGGGGCAAAGCCCCATTGATGTCCGGCTGCCAAGATGTTATAAACTAAAAATCTTATGTCAAAAATCAAATCCAATCAAAATCCCTTTGTCGATAAATTTTCTTGGCTATTGTCTGCAATTCTGAGTCCATTTATCCTTTTGCCGCTCGTAATTTTGGCTTTTTCGTGGAAACTTACGGCCAATATAGTAGATTTTAGATTTTTCTCTGCACTTGCTTTAACTTTTATGTTGGCTATCCCTGGCATATTTATTCTCTGGCAAGTCAAAACCAAAAAAATCGACGACCTCCATATCTACAAGCGCGAGCAACGAATGGACGTCTTTTTGGTGTTTTTAATTAGTACCTTGGCGACAATTGCATTATTTTTTTACTTTGATGCACCCCTAAAACTAACTGGTTTAATTATCTTGGCTTTTGTTTCTGGGTTGATTTCTGGATTTATTACACTCTGGTGGAAGATTAGCATTCACATGGTTGCACTCGCCACAACCTCTGTTGCTTATGCGCTTTTAACGCAAACTCCTTTTGCTTGGGCAACCTTAATTTTTATTCCTTTAGTTGCTTGGTCACGTATTTATAGGAAACGCCACACTCTGGCACAAACTATCGCTGGCACAGTTCTCGGTGCCACCTTGTCTATAATTTTCTATAAAACTTTTCTACTATTTTAGGGCTAATTTATTTTAATTATTAAAACAAATTCTCCTTTTGAGGAAGTAAATTCTTTTTGAGCTGTGGCGAGGTTGCCATGCCAAACTTGCTCAAATTGCTTAGTTAACTCTCTACCAATTACAATTTGTGCGTCTTGTCCAAATACTTCTGCTAAATCTGCCAAAGTTCTAGCAATCCGCTGTGGAGACTCGTAAAAAATAGCTGACTTTGCGCCATATTTTGTGGCGTATTCTTTTAAGTTTAAAAGTGTAGTTTGACGGCCCTTCTTTTTAGGTAAAAAGCCAAAAAACACTGCTGGAGCAGTAGCAAAATTTGCGACTGACAAAATACTTGTCAAAGCTGATGGCCCAGGAATTGGCGAAACTTTTACGCCTTTTTCAACAAGCTCTTGAATTAAGCTTTGCGCTGGGTCAGAAACTCCTGGAGTGCCAGCATCACTTACCAAGGCTGCAGATTGCCCACCAACAATTTTATCTACAATGCCCGCAACTCGAGAAGGATCGATATGCTCATCAAAGCGCTCTACGGATGCTGTAAATTTTTTACCTAAATCTTTCTCATATCGTTGCAGGAGAGTTTTTGTTTTACGGGTATCTTCTGCCAAAATTAAATCCACCTCGCCCAAAACTTCCAGGGCGCGCAAGGTAATATCTTTTGTGTTTCCAATTGGGGTAGCAATTACATATAGCATAAATTCTAAATACTAAACAAATCTTAAATCTTAAAATTATTCAAACTCATTATAATATATTTAGGATTTTTTCTGCAAAACTTGTTTTAGTAGAGCAAGCCACTGCTCGATAGTAAGCTGTTCAGCGCGAAGTAGCGGACTAATGCCAGATTTTTCCAGCAATTCTTTTGCCTCGTTATTTGAGACGCGCAAGCTTCCTGCCAAAGAGTTGTGGAGCATTCTGCGCTTATTGGCAAAACCAGCCTTTAAAAGCGCCTGAAAAGCTCGTGGATTAGCTCTTGGTTCGCCCACCTCAATATTTATTACTACCGAATCAACATT
>CAZWUV010000049.1:0-5232 GCA_964636735.1 uncultured Candidatus Saccharibacteria bacterium
ACTACCAGACAGTAATATTGACTCAGAATATTCATTTGCCTGGAGCGAGAATACTGGCTGGATAAATTTTTATACTTTAGGCGGCGAGGTGTTTGTCACTGACGACGCGCTAACTGGCTACGCCTGGGGAGAAAACGTTGGCTGGATTTCGCTAAATTGCGACAATGACGAGAGTTGTGGAGACAATGATTTTTATGTTGCTAATGATGGCTATGGAGTTTTGTCTGGCTACGCCTGGGGCGAAAACGTTGGCTGGATAAGTTTTAGTTGCGATAATGATGAGAGTTGCGGTGATAATGATTACGGAGTTTTTATTGATGAAAATGGCGATTTTAATGGTTACGCTTGGAGTGAAAATACTGGTTGGATAAGTTTTAATTGCGCTAACGACTCTAGCTGTGGCACCAATGATTACAAGGTAAAAACAACGTGGCGACCTGAACCAACTTTAAGCTTTGAGATAAGTGCGACAACTTGCGCTTTGGGCACAATTAACCCGATGACTACGGGTACTTGTGAGTTTAGTATGGAGGCCTCTACAAATGCAGATGATGGCTATACAATTTCGTATTTAGCAACAGATACTTTGACGCATACGGACGAAACTAATACGTTACCCGCAACAGGTGAAGAAGGTGCAGCATCGATGCCCAATACAGGGCAATTTGGCTGTAATTTGGCAGACAATGACGATTTGGGAATTGGTGCGGATCCATTAGGCGGAATTGGCGATGCACTTATCAATTACAATACGCCGAATGTGTTTTCTTTTATGGAGTCGGGTGCGACAGTTGCGGGATCCGCTGGCGCGAGCGATACAACAACTTATACAGTAAGCTGTATTGCTAATTCGAGCGCAGCAAATGCAATGGGAGATTATTCCACAGTATTAACCCTTACGATTTTACCAGCGTTTTACTAAGGCGTTTTGCTTGATTTGGTCATCCCTGACAGAATGAGCAGAGCGAATATCTGATCGGGGATCTTATATGAAGTATTATATTTATATTTTAGCTAGCAAGAAAAACGGCGTTTTGTACACTGGAGTTACGAATAATTTGCAACGCAGAATTTACGAACACAGCAATGAATTAGCCGAAGGCTTTACGAAAAAATATAAAATTAAAAAATTAGTATATTTTGAATCCTGTTCCAATGCAGAAGAAGCAATTTTGAGGGAAAAGAGAATAAAGTATTGGAAACGAGAATGTAGAATAGATTTGATCGAAAAGAGTAATCCTGAATGGAAAGATTTATATAAGGAGATATTTTGAGATTCCCGATCGGGATCGCTACGCTTCCCCTCAGGAATGACAAAGGGGTGTAGCTGATATCTTTCCTAGCTTATTGTTGCGCTTTTATTTTTAGATTGAATCTTGTTTGTCAGGGATGACCAGATTAAGCAAGAAGTTTTGGAGCCTTATCGCTCCTACTGCTCTATAGCTCTATTTAAATTTTTGTACTACACTCAAAATATGGCTAAGGTTTCAACAGTTTATGTTTGTTCAAGTTGCGGAGCAGAGTATTCCCAATGGCAAGGGAAGTGTTCGGGTTGCAATGAGTGGAATACGATCAAGGAATTTAAGCAAGCAAAAACTGCCTCTCCTGTGCGGGGAAATTTGGCGTGGGTGGAAAATGTTGAAGTCCAAAAAATCGACCAAGTAAAAATTGCTTCAAATAGCGAGCGCTTAAAAATCGGCAGTGAAATCGACAGAGTTTTGGGTGGGGGATTGATGAGCTCGTCTGTAACTTTATTGGCAGGCGAACCTGGAATTGGCAAGTCGACAATTTTAATGCAAGCAGCCTACAAGCTGTCAAAACTTGGTAAAGTTCAATATATTTCAGGCGAAGAATCTGCATCGCAAATTGCCGATAGAGCCAAGCGTTTGGGCGCATTAAGTGGCAATATTGAGCTAGCAGTTACTTCAGATGTAGAAGAGATTTTAAAAATTATTGCCAATTGCGAGGCCAAGTCGATAATTATTGATTCTGTGCAAACTCTTTATTTGCCTAGCTTGCCCAGCGCCCCTGGTAGCATTACGCAGGTTCGCGAATCCGTAGCAACTTTAGTAAAAGCAATCAAGGCAAAAGACACACCGTTAATTTTAGTAAGCCATGTTAACAAAGAAGGCAATTTGGCGGGTCCAAAAACTCTTGAGCACATGGTGGACACAGTGCTGTATTTAGAGGGAGAAAAGTTTAGCGATTTACGAATGCTTCGTGGTGTAAAAAATCGTTTTGGTCCAACAGACGAAGTGGGAGTTTTTGAAATGACAAGCGGTGGGTTGTCGGCAGTTAGTAATCCATCGGAGTTATTTTTAAAAGAAAAAAGTAATATGCCGGGGTCGGTGATTAGTTGTGTTATGGAAGGCACAAGGCCGTTTTTAGTAGAAATTCAAGCCTTGGCAAATAAAACTCAATATGGATATCCGAAGCGTCGAGCGATCGGTTTGGCAGAAGAAAGGCTTGATATGATTTTGGCGGTGTTAGAGCGACGGGCAAAAATCAACACTAGCGAGTATGACATTTATTGTTCGTTAGTTGGCGGTATAAGCACTAAAGATCCTGCTGTTGATTTGGGAATTGCTTTGGCAGTTGTGTCAGCAATCTATAATAAGAAGCTAAGTGACAAGGCGGTGTTTTTGGGCGAGATTGGTTTGACGGGAGATATTCGGAGTGTACGCCTATTAAAGAAGCGCGAAAAAGAAGTCGCAAGATTAGGCTTGGCGCTCGAGCTTTTAAAAAATGTTCAAGACTTAAAGGGATTTTTTGCTTAACTGGTTTGACGGGGCAGTTGGGCTTGGAAGCCTATTTATCCACAATAGACATTTAAAAATCTTTGCTATAATAGTTTTATGGAGTTAAAGATTTTTAGGAAAATGAATTTTGTAAAGATAGCTTTACTAGGTATAGTTGTCTCTTTTTTTGGTATTGGGGTTAGTCCTGCTGACGCATCTGTTTTTAATCGCAATAATTTGATTTCGGACAGTGAGTTTTTGGCACTTGATTCTATGACAGTGGCAGAAATTCAAGCGTTTTTAGAAAAATACAATAGCGCTCTAGCAACTTTTTCTGAGGATGGACGTAGCGCTTCGCAGATTATTTATGACACTGCGCAAGGAAAAAATCTTGGCGAAGCTGAAAAAACTTGGAGTGGTGGATTTGACATTAACGATACTACAGGTACGGTGAGTCCAAAAGTTATTTTGACGACTCTTGCAAAAGAGCAGGGCTTGATATTTAAAACAATCGAAACTGCTAGACAGATTGATTACGACTGGGCAATGGGTTATGGCGTTTGCGACGATTGCAGTATTGATGACCCGTCAATACAAGCATATAAGGGGTTTTCTAAGCAGGTAGCCTGGGGGGCAGCACAGCTTCGTGTTAATTTTATGCGCTCTGCATCTTCGAGCAGCTGGGCTTTGTATAGAGCGGGCAATTCCTATCCTGTTACTGTAGAAGGACCCGGTGGTCAAATAGTTGTTGTCACAATGAATAATCATGCTACTGCGTCTTTGTATGCTTATACGCCTCATGTTGGTGTGTCGCCGGGGAGCTCTGGGTACGGAGGGAATTATTCATTCTGGAACCTTTACTTTAATACTTTCAATTTTACATCTCAGCCATTTTCGTCTCAGTTGGTAGCGCAGTTAGCAAACTCTCAATCTTCAACTTATATTAAAGCCAGCGTTGGAGAGAAAATTCCTCTATCAATTACCTTGAAAAACAATGGAACAAGCAACTGGACAAGTAGTGGGGCTTGTCAGGTGGGCATTGCTTTAGATGATAGTTATCAATTAGCAACTGTAGAAGAGATGGCAAAATTTGGCTATAAGTGGCCTAGCGGATTGATTGATAAAGTTGGTGGTACTGTGGCCCCAGACGAAACTGCAGAATTTAAATTTGACATTAAAATTCCTTGGTTACCAGAAGGACGATATTATTTAGCGCTTAAACCACAGCCTGGGAATTGCGGTAACTTTAGTGGATTATCGGCTATTTGGTCAATTGACATTATAAATCCTGATGCAGTTCCAGTTTCTAATCCAAAGCTCTCATCGGTTACTCCAGGGGAAATTTATGAGCTTTCTGCCACCTATAAAAACACTTCAGATGTAGCTTGGTCGCCCACAGCCTATCCTGTTACCTTGGAGTTAAATCCTAATTTTGCCGGAGAAACCTTGGGAGCGATGAAGCGCTATAAGTATGACTGGTTAAATTCAACACAAATTGTATCCGTAGACAAGGTAGTCGAGCCCGGTGAAAAATATACCTTTAAGTTTTTAATTAGAATTCCTAGAGATACTCAAGCAGGAGTTTATCAATTTAATGTTCGCCCAACTCAAAAAGGATACAAGTTAATTCCTGGCAAGCGTGATACGACTTGGCAGATTGTTGTTGGTGAGTACCGTGCACAAAAAGTAGATGCTTCGCCAAACGTTTCTTTGATGCCGGGGGAAACAGCTAAAATGAGTGTTACCCTAAAAAATACTGGCACAACTACTTGGCACAAGGGTTCAAGCTTGTCTGCACCTGTTCGTCTAGCAGTTGATCCAGATGTTTATCCAGACAGGTCAAAGAATTTTATAGATTCTTCTTGGATTAGTACTACACAAATTGCGCCATTGCCGCACGATGTTAAGCCAAAAGATACGGTAACGATTGATTTTGAGATCAAGGCAAGAGCTGATTTGGCACCTGGTCGGTACTATCTATACACCCGTCCAATTGCAAATGGATATAGTTATTTTGACTCAAGTAGTTATGCACATTGGAGAGTAAATGTCTTGGAGCCAACGATTGCCTTAACAGACCAATCGAGCAATATTGCCAATGCAGAGCCCGGAGCGTTTTATAATTTAACGGCAACTTATCGCAACACAACCGGTTCTACTTTGGATCCTAAGGACACTCAGCTACGTGTAGCTTTGGAAGGCAATTCAGCTGAGCTTGCCTCGATGCGTCGTTTTAATCCTAAAAACTGGATCAATACACACACTATTGTGGGGATTGATAAGCCGGTAAAATCTGGCGAAAGCTATACCTTTACTATTCCTGTGCGAGTGCCGTGGAATAGCTTACCAGGGCAATATTCCATCAAGGTTAAGCCAGTCTTGAACGGATACAAAGACTTCGGCCCTTCTCAATCTGCAAGCTGGACAATTTCTGTTGCACAGCCTAATGCAAAACTTATTTCTCAATCTTCGCACTTTAGCGCTCAAAAAGGTG
>CAZWUV010000050.1:0-5204 GCA_964636735.1 uncultured Candidatus Saccharibacteria bacterium
ATAACGTCTTTGGAGACAACTGGTACATAGTCGGCCGATAAAACTTCGTCAACAGTTGTTTCGCGACGATCTGTTAGTAATAGTGAGTCTTGCGCAGGAACAAGCTTGTCGATATGACGACGCATCCAGTCGTTGCGGATTGACCAAATATCAGGACCTTGTCCTGTTGACAAAGCCTCGGATACTGTTAGCTCGTATTCTTCAAAAGGCAAACGGCGATATTCAATTGAGACATTAGGATACTTGCTTCTAATTAAGCTAAATGTATCACTAAAAGCACTTTCGGCATCGAAAGTACGCCAAATCTTGATAGTGATTGGTTCGGTAATTCCACTACTGGCTTGTGGTGTTTCTTGCCTAATACAGCCAGTTAAAAGTAGTGGAGCAATAATTGCTAAAGTAAAACTTTTTAGTCCTAGTTTTGTAAATTTCACAGCCCTCCTAGCTTTGATTTTGCCTAATTTGTGCTCAGCAGGGATAGCAGTTTATGCGGAGCAATTTAATTTATTGTATCTATACTTTTATATAATATCATACTATATAAATAATCAACAACATTTGTACTATTTAGCAAGCCATTTTTTTCTTTCTTCTGGTGGGAATTTTTCGATTGCGTAGCGGAGCATTACTCTTGGCATTTGTTGTTTATTTTTGACTAAAAAATTTTCAAGTTGCTTTTTGTCTTTTTTGCCAACCTCGCGGAGCATCCAGCCTGTGGCTTTATGGAGCAAGTCTTCTTGGTCTGCTAGTAGAATTTGTGAAATTTGCAGAGCGTCGCTTAGGTCGTTCTTTTTGATAAAGGCAAAACACGCTAAAATTGCAATTCTTCGCTCCCACATTGAATTAGACTTGGCGAGTTTGTATAAAATTTTACGATTTTTATCTAGCAAATATTTGCCAACAATATTGGGGGCAGATAAATCTACTAAATCCCAATTATTCACCCTTGAAGTATTTTTGAGGTAAAAATTGTAGATTTCTTTTTGCTGGCGAGGATCAGCTTTGCTGAATTGATTTACAAGGATAATAAGCGCAGTTAATCGCACTTCATGATAAGGGTCTTCGAGTAATATTTTTAGTTCTTCTAGGGATAGATTGTTATACTTTTTAGCAATTTTGCGTTGATTGGGTACATTGATGCCTAAAAATTTATCACCTTGAGCATACTCACCTTTGCCAGCTTTAAAGAACTTTCGTAAAAATTTTGCCTTGTGAAGGTTAGATATTTCCAGCAGATCTTTTTTGATTTGCATGGTAATTATGCCTTAAACTGATTTAGCTACAGCCTTTGCAACTCGAGGATCAAAGGGATCTGGAATAATCATTTCGTCAGTAGGATTTTCTACTAAATCGGCAATCGCTTGGGCTGCTTGCAATTTGATTTGAGTTGTAACTTTTTTAACTCTTTTATCTAGTAAACCCCTAAAAATTCCTGGAAAACCTAAAACATTGTTAGCTTGATTTGGGTAATCAGATCTTCCGGTAGCAATAATTTTAGCTCCTGCCTCTTTGGCGTCTTCTGGGGTAATTTCTGGATTTGGATTAGCCATAGCAAAAATGACAGGATTAGAATTCATAGATTTTACCATATCTTTTTTGAGTACTCCGGCAGCGCTAAGCCCAATAAAGATATCTGCGCCCTTGACAGCAACGGCAAGATCTCCCTCTAAATTATTTTTATTTGTTATTGTGAGTAGATCGATTTTAGCTTCATTTAAATCATTACGATTTTTATGAATAATTCCCTTGGAGTCACAAATAATAATATCTTGAAAACCATACTCAATAAGCAATTTTACAACTGCAATTGCAGCAGCTCCGGCGCCATTGACTACAACTTTTTTAGCCTTAATGTCTTCGTCGAGCACTTTGCCTGCGTTGATTAGTCCTGCTAATGCTACAATGGCTGTTCCATGTTGGTCGTCATGAAAAACAGGAATGTCTAGTAGCTCTTGTAGGCGAGCTTCTATTTCAAAGCAGCGAGGCGCAGAAATATCTTCAAGATTGATGCCAGAAAAAGACGGAGCAATGTTGACAATTGTTTGAATAATTTCTTCTGTGTTGGTGGTGTTAAGCACAATAGGCACCGCATCAACACCGCCAAATTCTTTAAGCAAAAGGCATTTGCCCTCCATAACTGGCAACGAGGCTTCTGGGCCAATGTCGCCTAATCCCAAAACAGCTGTTCCGTCGGATATAACGGCAATCAAGTTTTTTCTCCAGGTTAAATCCATTACCTTGCTTTTGTCTTTGACAATTTCTAGGCATGGACCAGCAACACCAGGGCTATACGCTAAAGAAAGCTCTTCTTTGTTGGTAACTTTAACTCTTGGGGTAATTTCTATTTTGCCTCCATGATTTTTATGATATTCAACTGAAGCAGATTGATAATCCATATTGCCTCCCGCAATTTTAAATTATGTGATTGTGTCTTTTAACGATATCTTTTTATAGGAAGTTTGCAAATACCGAAGTGCTTTACATGCGCGTGGAATTATTCGGTGTTTATATAGAAAAACAAAAAATCCACTGAAGTGGATAAAGGATGGCGGAAGGGGAGGGATTGCTCGTCGTGGCTCGCTCCATAGGGCTCTGCCCTCTGGCGTCACTCCGCAAGTTGGCGGAGCTCCTGTCACCCGTCAAGCTTTGCTTGAGCAGTTTTTTAAACTGCCGAATCTCCAGTCCAGCCAGATATTAAAACCTGTTTCACAGGTACTAATATCTGGCGGAAGGGGAGGGATTCGAACCCTCGATACCTTGCGGTATACGCGCTTTCCAAGCGCGCGCACTAGGCCACTATGCGACCCTTCCAGACTGTTCTTCTAACAAAGAATAGAAGAAAATTAGTAAAAAATCAAGGTGAGCTTGTTATTCCAGTGAAGCAATAAGACTTGCTGGCAGATAGTAATTATTTATTATACATATTCCGCAGTGTATAATGATTCTATGATTCTTCCTGTATTCGTCAATGACGAACAATTCGAAAAACTAATCGATAAAAACAAATATCAAGTTTTTGTTTTTGCATATCGTGCAAGCTTTCCTTTGATTTTTAGCACTCATTCTTGGCTGGTTGTAAATAATAAGGGCAAAATATCTCGTTGGGAAATATTTTGGAGACCGCAAAAAAACTGGAAAAATCGTTGGGGGCATCTGCATAAAGATTTTTATACTCCTTTAGAAGGAATCCCTGCGTTTTTCTTTACAAAAAAAATTCATTGGAATAAATTTAGACTGCTAGGTCTGGTAGAAGGAAAAAATAATTCTGTGGCCCATAAAATGGTACGGTTTATTGAAAATTCTCCAAGGAGCTATCCTTACCGCAACAGATATAGATTAACGGGGCCAAATAGTAATACTTATATTCAGTGGGTTCTAGATAGTTTTCCAGAATTTAAAGTCCAACTGCCTTGGAATGCTTTTGGAAAAAATTTTTAAAAATCATTATCTATCTTGCAATTAAAAAATTTATGCTATAATAAATCTATCTATAAAAGTAAGGAGGAAACATGGATCATGATACTCGTGATCTTGCCGGTGAAAATGATTGGCTCGACGACGATGCTGGTCAGCTGGCAATAGATGCTTATCAAACAGAAGATTCTATTGTAATTAAGGCTCCAATCGCAGGAGTAAGTCCTGAAGATGTCAATGTGCAAATCACGGATGATTTAGTAACAATCAAGGGTGAACGTCGCGAAGAAACTCAAGAAAAGCGCGAAAACTATTTTGTCCAAGAATGCTATTGGGGATCTTTTACAAGGTCTTATGTGTTGCCAACATCTGTTGATGCAGATGCAGCAGACGCTAGATTGCAAAATGGAATTTTAACAATTAAAGTTCCAAAACTTACCAAGGCAAAAGCTAGAACTCTACAAATCAAAACTAGGTAAAAGAAAAAACCACCCGTAAATGGGTGGTTTTGGTTTGGTTGTAGATTGCCAGATCTTCTAACCTAGATAAGATCAAACAGTGACGGTATCTCGCCATCTATAGCGGTTTTAATCCCTTGGTTCAATAATACTACTAATTCTTGCTCTAATACTGTTAATTCTTGCTCTAATACTGTTAATTCTTGCTCTAATACTGTTAATTCTTGCTTTTTTTCTGAAGCTAGACTAGGATCAACTAGGCATTTAGAATACATTTCTTCAACTTCGTCACGAAATTCTTTTACTTCGTCTAAAATTTTTTGATAGTGCGCAATAAATAGATGATCCAACCTAGGCTGAAATCCTGCAAACTTCTTTATAGACAATTATTTGCTCTCCTTGTGTTGTTAGGATGCGTCTTTTAAAGACAGGGTCTAGAGTACTATATTTTAAGAGATATTACAAGGGGGAGGGTTCTGTTCCAATATCTAAGATCTTCCTCTTTTGCCATTCTTGATAAGAGGGCGCCAGTTACCCCTAATCGAGAACCTTGAAAATCCTAAGATTCCCGAACAGATATTTGCTTCGCTCGTTTTGTCAGGAATGACATTTTAACAACTAACGCTCTAACTTCTCTAGTCACGAAGATTTTGCTCAATGCTTGCCACCAGCTCGCGCGTATCCCAGATTGCATCTGGATTTACAGAAATACTAGTAACGCCTTTTTTGATTAAAAATTCTGTGAATTCTGGGTAAAGGCTGGCAGCATTACCGCAAACAGAAATTGTCTTATTGTGCTTATGGCAGGCCTTAATAACATTTGCAATTGAGCGTTTTACGGCTTTGCTATTTTCATTAAAAAATGGTTCTAGATGACTACTGCTTCTGTCAATTCCTAGGGTTAACTGAGTTAAATCGTTTGATCCAATTGAAATCCCATCAATTCCAGCTTCTAAAAATTCTTCAATCAAGATTACATTGCTGGGCACCTCGCACATCATCCATAATTTGAATTTCTTTTCGCTAAGTAAGCCGGTTTTTGCAACCATATCTCGAATAACTTTTAGCTCATCGGGAGTGCGAACAAAGGGGATCATCAGAGATAGGTTGTCGTAGCCTTTTTTGTGGCGAACCATTTGAATTGCTTCAAGTTCTGCTTCAAATAAATCGGGCTCGTGAATATAGCGCAATGCTCCGCGATAGCCAAGCATTGGGTTTTCTTCTTTTGGCTCGTATTTGTCACCACCTTTTAAGGCGCGATATTCGTTGGATTTAAAATCGCTAGAACGGTAAATAATCGGGCGAGGATAAAAAGCTTTGGCAAATTTTTCA
>CAZWUV010000051.1:0-5130 GCA_964636735.1 uncultured Candidatus Saccharibacteria bacterium
GTTTTCAACGACCAAGTGATGTATCTTAAGCATAACCTCAATGCTCAGGCTATCCTCTTTCCCGCTAAAGCGGGATGTCAAATCTCCCCTTAACCTTCTGGCACTGGGCAGGCGTCAGCCCCTATACGTCCCCCGAAGGGTTTGCAGAGACCTGTGTTTTTGGTAAACAGTCGCCTGGCAGTCATTCGCTGCGCCCCACTAATTCCATTGAATAATACAATGAAGTAGCGGGGAGGCCTTATCCCGAAGTTACGGCCGCTTTTTTGCCGAGTTCCTTTAAGAGGGTTCTCTCGATCACCTGAGGCTTCTCGCCTCGTCCACCTGTGTTGGTTTTCGGTACGGTTACCTATATCAATTTATCACGACGCTTTTCTCGTCCCCTTCGCCCCCACAAGCACATAGTCATACGTTGCTTGTGGGCTAAAAGAGGCGTCCCGCGTGGGTAAAATATAGGTAGTCCAGGAATATCAACCTGGTATCCATCACCAGCGTATCTGGCTTAGGACCGACTAACCCCGGGCCGATTATCGTTGCCCGGGAACCCTTAGACATTCGGTGAGCAAGTTTCTCGCTTGCTTATCGTTACTCATGCCAACATTCTCACTTCTTTACGCTCCACCGTGGCTCACGCCTTCGGCTTCAGCGCATAAAGAACGCTCTCCTACCACCTACACTAAAAGTGTAGATCCATAGCTTCGGTATTTATCTTGAGCCCCGTTACATTTTCGGCGCAACGAACCTTGACTAGTGAGCTGTTACGCACTCTTTAAAGGCATGGCTGCTTCTAAGCCAACCTCCTAGTTGTTTAAGCTCCGTCACATCCTTTCCCACTAAGATAAAATTTTGGGACCTTAGCTGATGGTCTGGGTTGTTTCCCTTTTGTTCCATGAAGATTAGCCCCCACGTACTGACTCCTATGCAATAAGTTACCTGGTATTCGGAGTTTGGCTAGAGCTGACACCTTACGGCACCAAGACTCCAATCAGTGCTCTACCCCCAGGACCCTACATAGGGCTATACCAAAATATATTTCGGAGAGAACCAGCTATTTCCAAGTTCGATTGGCATTTTACTCCTACCCACAGTTCATCACCTAATATTGCGACATTAGTGTGTTCGGACCTCCTCTTATCTTTCGATAAGGTTCATCCTGACCATGGGTAGCTCACTTGGTTTCGGGTTTTGTGACAATAACTAAACGCCGGTTAAGACTCGCTTTCGCTACGACTCCGTCGCCTTGGGCGACTTAATCTTGCTATTGCCACAAACTCGTTGGCTCATTCTTCAAAAGGCACGCCATCACGGTGATAAATCACCGCTCTGACTCCTTGTAAGCATATGGTTTCAGGTTCTATTTCACTCCCCGGCTAGGGGTACTTTTCACCTTTCCCTCACGGTACTTGTTCACTATCGGTGAGAAGAAGTATTTAGTCTTAGATGATGATCCACCCATATTCGACCGAGATTTCACGTGTCTCGGCTTACTTGCCATCGTCACAAGTGACTTTGGTGTTGTACCGTTTCTCATAATAAATTTCGCTTACGGGGCTATCACCCGCTATGGCCACTCTTTCCAGAGTGTTCAGCTATTTATTTTGTAACTGCATACAACCAGACTAGTCCGCTTTCGCTCGCCGCTACTAACGGAATCGCATAATTTGGATAGAGATATTTACTTCAGATAAATCTGAGGTAAATACTCATTCCAAACTATTTCTCTTAACAGAGAATATTGCTTTCTTTTCCTCTGGGTACTAAGATGTTTCAGTTCCCCAGGTTCCCGACATAAGGAGTGTCCCGCCACAGTCCAATCCTGCTTTATACCATCGTACGATCCCTATATTTTTCGGATCTCGTGGTGAGGTGACTGTGACAAGGCACTCCTTACGTTTCCTGATCTTCAATCAGGAGGGTTTCCCCATTCGGACACTTACGGATCATAGGTTGCTCGCCACCTTCCCGTAAATTTTCGCAGGCCGCCACGTCCTTCATCGGCTTCTTCTCCCAAGGCATCCACCATACGCTCTTAATGTATTCGAAAAACCGCACAAACATTAAGCTTGCGGTTATTCATTATTATATGAGTATTTCGTATTTAGCGCATATCATTATTAAAAAGCAGGACAGCTTTTCAATAACAACAATACATTTAATACGATACGATATTTTCCTCGAGTTAAAATTGCTGTTTATTTAAATCCAATGGTTGATTTTGGATTTATAAACGCCTGATTGTTTATATACAATCGCAGACATCATCTGCTCTAGTAAATCAACTTCTATTAACTTATCTAGAATAGATGATAAATAAAAACCACTCTTCTTAAAGAGCGGTAACAATAACACCATCAAATAATGGCTATTTATTGCTCCGCCTCCAGTAGATGATTTTTTATCATTTGAAACATCTTTTGTCAATACTACAGAAACATATAATGCTTGTCAATAGCCTATTTTTACCTGTTAATTCAGATGAGGCTAGAGGTGATGGGCGCACTAAAAGTCACATCTTATAAAGAAGACTTAAGCTACAAGCAGAAATAAAATCAATGCCTTAAATAAAAAATCCCTGCGTTAACAGGGATTGGTCAGTTAATTTTTGCCATGGGCACCGTCGTAATTGCGCTTCGCCTCATGCAAATGCTTGGCGCAAAACTGTACTCTTGTGATTAGCTCATAATGCTGAGCTTGGATTTCTTCGAGTCTAATGATAGCTCGCTCTCGTACATTGCCGTAGCCACGGTCGCGCGTCCTTTCTAATAAATTGATTTCCTTGAGATGTTGTTTTTCAAAATCAGATAAATTTTTATCAGCTCGCCTGTAAGCAATTTGGCTCTTTAAAAAATCAATCGCTCGAATAGATTCTTTTACCGCCTTTTCTTCTTTGACTTTCATTTTTCTGTTTCTCCTAATTTTTAATGTGCTTCTGAATAAGCTTTTCGCACTATAGCTAAAACAGATGAGATTGTCAAGACATTGAGCGCTCAAACACCTTGCTGTTTGCTAAAAAACTGATACTATCTCAAAAAGTACATTTAAAAAAGGAAGTGATTGTCGTGACGAAAATTTTGCCCACTCTTAGGGCACAAATGCAAAAAATGCAAGCCCATAACAAAATTAAAATAGTAATTTTTATTGACATTCTAAATCCCGATGTTCCCCAAGAAATTGTCGAGATTTTTAATCCCAAAAATCGTAAAACACCCAGACGAGATGCAATCATAGAGCACAAACAACTTATAGAATATCTAGTGAGTCCAATTATACAAAAAATCATGGCTACTGGAGCAGAGATTTTAAAAATTATATATTTACAGCCAATGATAGTTTGTTATGCCACAAAAGAACAAATCGAAAAAATTGCCCTTGCTCAAGAGGTGGTTTGGATTTTTGATGATGATTTTTTTGATTAGTCTGCCTTAGGCTAATCTACCCAAAGCCTCAAAACGAGGCTTTTTCTTTTAAAGCCAGCAGAGCCCATTACTTACCTATATCTTCATTCCAAAGATTTGGATTTTTAAGGATAAATTCTTGCATCAAGCGGTAGCATTCTTGACTATCGACAACCTCAACGTCGACTCCTCGGGAGCGCAACAATTCCTCCTCGCCCATGAAAGTCTTATTTTCACCAACTATTACTAGCGGAATTCCATAAAGCAAAATTGCGCCCGAACACATAGCGCAAGGCGAAAGAGTTGTATAAATAGTACATTCTTTGTAAAAAGAAGCTGTTTGCCGGCCAGCGCTCTCTAGTGCGTCCATTTCTGCATGCAAAATTGCACTGCCTTGCTGAACTCGTCGATTATAGCCACGCCCAATCACCTCGCCAGCGCGCACTAAAACCGACCCTATTGGGATACCGCCTTCACTATAACCCTTTTTAGCCTGTTCGATAGCAAATTGCAAAAACTTATCGTCCATATTTTTATTATACAAAAACTATTGACACCGACAAGTTTATTTTGTAATTCTAAAGCTACAAGTCGCATAATGTGATCGCAAATTAAAAAGAAGGTTGATTCAAAGCAATGTCAAAAATTGACCCCGAATTGCAAAAAATAATGAAAACTTGGCACTCAGAAGATTTATGCATAGTAATTATTCTTAAGACAAAAAACTGGCAAACCAAGAAAAAGAAAAGCTTGTTAGACAAATCAATGGCGAAAAAGGCATGACTGTTTGGCAATTTCAGCTTGAATGCTTTATGATGCAGTACGCAGGCGCACTGGAGGCATTAAGGGGCATGGGTGTAAATCCATGCCTCTACCCGGTAACTTGGCCCGAACTATTTCCTCGATATCATCGAGCAATTTTTGTAAACCATGCATTAAGTCAACAAATTGAACAAATTGCCTCAATAGATCTAGTAGAAAAAATAGCACTTTTTGACTGGAGATATCCTGTATGTCAAAGAGCGCAGAACAGTCAAAAAGAAGAAGTCCTTAAATTACTAGAAGCAATGGAAGCCGAAGAAAAGTAAGCATTCCACGAGCCAAACTAAAATCAGCCCCACTGGGGGCTTTTTATTTTGGCAAAACACCTGTTATAATAAAATCCAGATCTTTAACAACAGGGAGAGCTAATGGAAAAAACTAATTCCATTTTGAAATTTATTTGGCTGACTATTCGGCATAAATGGTTTGTGTTTTGGGCAGGATTACAGGTTAGGGCGCCAATCTGGAATTTACTAATTCATGACCTGTCAAAATTTTCTTGGCATGAATTACCACATTATGCCCAGCATAGCTTTATGGTAAAAAAAGACCACTTAAAGTTTTCTAAAGCTTGGAACCACCACAGCAAGCGCAACCCTCATCACTGGGAATACTGGGTGCTTGTTTCGCAGCACCACAGTGGCCAAACTTTTAATTCAGGCGAAGCACTACCGATGCCAGAAAAATATATCCGCGAATTAGTTGCAGACTGGTTGGCTGTACAGCGCGCAAAAGACGGCAATTATCCATGCAACCTGAAGGACTGGGATTGGTTTAAAAATAATATCAATAAAGTCAACCTGCATCCCAAAACTAAATATAGAATTTACCAAATTTTGCACAATTTTTTTAAAAAACAGAAGCACCGACCAAGAAAATGGAAAAGAAGCTAAATCGCGCAAATTATCCTATTTTT
>CAZWUV010000052.1:0-5061 GCA_964636735.1 uncultured Candidatus Saccharibacteria bacterium
ACTTTCGTAGTCATGTTTTTCTCCTTATTTTTAATGAGCTTTGGACGTTCCCATGCAAGCAACGCAAGAATACCCTAAAATCTACCTATTGTCAAGGGTGTGCACTAGCTCCATAAGTCCACAAGCATTTTGCAAGATACAATAAATTGACAAATAATAAGAATGCGCGCAAAAACAACGCAAAACAAAAATCCCCCAATTAGGGGGAATAGATTTAAATAGTGCGAGAAAAGGAAGCGCCCAAGTCGCCAAAGCGTTGGTCAGCATACACGGCCCCGACAGACCTAGAGCAACTAACGTACACGAGCTTACCAGAAAAGTCACGAGCCGTTGTCCAAGCATGTCCACCGGCTAGCAATATTTCGGATTTATTGTCGAGCGTTAAAAGCATATCATACAATGCTTGGCTTGCGGTTTGCCTTGTCATTTGGTTGCTTTTGAGCCTTACAAGTTGCTTACCAGCCTCTTCCAATAACCATCCATCCATTAGGCCTTGGATCATTTCTTTTTTAGAATTGAATTCAGCGATAGCCTCTTCGTATTTGACTTTTTTAGACTTAGACAGGGTAGGCATTATTTCTGTTTGAAGAAAATCTACTAAAACTTCTGTTTGTTCTAGATAGTTTTTATTGGTAGAGTCTGGAATGACTTCCATAGATATCAGTGCCCACTGGGCTTTGAGCGAAGCTGGGGTTACGGCAATAAAAAACCCTTCATCTCTACACCATTTAACATTAAAAAGAATTTCATCACCTGTGTAAAAGCCTTCACGTAGTAGCTCTTCCTCCATTTTTTTTATTGTCAACGGTGCGCCATCTTTAGCAGTGCCAATTCGCAAAATCATTTTTTGATTTAGCTCTGCAGCTGTCTCTAGCTCTCTTTTAGAAAAAGGAATTGGCGGAATTTCCGATCTTTTCAGCTTTACACCAAAAGTATTAAAAACTTCCTTGGGACCAAGGAAGTTGTCTGATCCCATAATTTTTTTGGCTGTTTTTATATTAGTAACATCAAAATAACTTTCTATTTCGTCACGAAACTCTTTTAACTCAACTAGCACTTCCTGACAATTAGTAATAAAATCTGCGCATTCAGACATATTTAACTTTTCCTTTCAAATTTTTAATGTTCTAGAGGATTATAACAGATAGATATAAAAATTAAAGTAATAACACAAAACAAAAACCGCAAAATTCTACGGATGTAGCAGGGCGATATTTAAGTTAAATTTTGCACTCTGCCTAAAATCTGTCAGATTGATCGCCACCAAAATCATCTGCATCGCTATCACCACCCACTCCGAAGAATACTTCGCGCGCTTTTGAACCATTTGCAGGACCAACTATGCCGTTTTCTTCTAGTGCATTAAGCAGTCTGGCAGCACGCGCATATCCAATTCTAAGTCTAGTTTGCAACCAAGTCGTACTTGCTTTGCCAGTACTCACTACAATATCTTTTGCCTCTTCGTACAAATCATCATCTACATCTCCCCCGCCACCTGCATGACCAACCGGCTTAGCCTGAAAAGCCAAAATTCCTTCATCGTATTGCGGTGGCGAAGCATCACGCAAATAATCAGAAACTTTTTTGAGCTCGTCCTCGGTGATCAAGCAGCCCTGAATACGCTTTGGCTGATTGCCAAACTTGGGCGACAAAAACAGCATATCGCCTTTTCCTAATAGTTTTTCTGCGCCAGAAGAATCAATAATAGTCCTAGAGTCAATTTGACTAGCTACAGCAAAAGCTATTCTAGTAGCAATATTTGCTTTGATTAAACCCGTAATAACATCTACGCTCGGACGCTGGGTTGCAACAATTAAGTGCATTCCGACTGCACGTGCCAACTGCGCAATACGCACAATTCCGCCCTCGACTTCTTTTTTGGATTGCGCCATTAAATCTGCAAGCTCGTCAATCACAATAACAATATACGCCAATTGCTCACGTGGATTTTTTGCATTATAGGAAGCAATGTCACGACTACCGACATCTTGAAATAATTTTAATCGGCGCTCCATTTCGGTAATAGCCCACTTAAGAGTATTGACTGTTTTGTCGGGCTCTACGATAACTGGCGTAATCAAATGAGGAATATCATTAAAGGCCGTAAATTCTACACGCTTTGGATCAACCAAAATCATCTTGAGTTGCTCTGGCGAATTTTGGTAAAGAAGTGCAGTAATAATCGCATTGATAGCAATAGATTTTCCAGATCCCGTTGAGCCAGCAATCAAAAGGTGAGGCATTGTTTTTAAGTCCACGGTAATTGGTTCGCCCGCGCTATCACGACCCAGCGCCAAGCGCAAATTAGATTTTACATCTTTAAAATTAGGCGATTCCAAAATTTCACGCAAAGTAACTGTGGCTGCCACCTTGTTTGGCACCTCGATGCCAACTGCGGATTTCCCCGGAATTGGCGCTTCAATTCTAATTGGGTGAGCTGCCAAAGCCAAAGCAATATCTTGAGCGCGCGCTGCGATCTGATTAAGCTTAACTCCCATAGCAGGCTTTAGCGTGTACTGCGTAACCGTTGGTCCCACATTCACATCTCCCATTGTCACATCAATGCCAAATTGTTCTAAAGTTTTTTGGATTGATTCTAAATTTTTAGGAATACTGCCCGACACAGCTCTAGTACCAGATTGCTTAAGTAGCTCAATTGGCGGAAATTTCCAATCTCCAAGCTCTAACGGCAAAGTAGCATTTTCTACTTTTCCTTCTGGCATTTTAATTTCTGGAGCAGAAGAACTCGTTGCTCCCCTAAATCGCTCTCTAACTGACTGCAAAACATTTACACGAGGTGTTTGCTGAGATGATCCTGCGTCAAAAACTTTACTACCACCAACACTTTGTCCACGACCTCGCATAAATTCCAAAATATCTCGCAATGAAACATTAAAAATCAAAGCGCTACTTACAAAAACAATTCCAAATAAAGCTAAATAGCTTACGAATGGTCCAAGCATATCAGAGAAAAACTCAAAAACTTTCTCTCCATATAATCCACCAGCAGAATGAATTAAGGCTGGTAAAAACAAAAATAAACTTAAAGCTCCCATAAAAACAGACAACTTGACCTTAAAAGTTTCCGGTGACCAAAAAACAATTGCTAAGGCAATCAGTAGTAATGGGGTCAAAAATTTTGTAATGCCAAAAACTTGTGTCAATATGCCATTGACATTATTCCCGATTGCTCCCCCTGATCCAATCACAAAAAAGAAAAGGCTAATCCCCAACACAAAAAACAAAATCGCAAAAATCTCTCGAGCATGCTTAGGGTCGATGCTCCAATCATACGCCTCTAGGGGTGATTTTTCTTTTTTTCTTCTTCCTCGTCCTCGCTTTGCCATTTAATTATCCTCCGATTTTATTATAGCACTTTTAGTGCAAAAGTCGCTATTGAATAAGCTCGTAAATTATTACCCCGTTATTTTGAAAAACTATTTTTAAGCTTGAAAAATTATCTAAATCAATCTTTGGTACAAATCGATCATGGCACTGCGTAAAGTAGCCGTCTGTCTTGATGCCCACAAAACAGTTATCGAGTTTATTTTTGGAAATAAAAATATAAACAGGGCGACTACCCGTCTTTGGCGCAATAGTCATCTTTATTTCTTCTGGAGACATACTGACCAACGGCGTACCGAAAGGATCTCTCCAGAAAATATCTCGCTCAGCAGCTGGTGGGATTAACCAGCCCACAATTGCACTTGAGATAATTACAGAATTTGTTGGAGTATTTTTGTTGATCCATAGCGAAGCATTAAATTCTTCTTTGGTAAATGTATAATCCCAACCTCGATAACTATAAAACGGCAAAAGTAGCGTCAAGCTAATTAATAAAACATACGGAAACCACTTAAAGATTTTACCTATAGCAAAAGCTAAATATCCCGACAAAATTGCCAAGGCAATTGCCAAAAACGGATAAAATCTATCAGGAGTTATTTGATTAAATCCTCCTGCGTGACCCTGAAAAAATAAAACACCGCCACCTAAAATGACCGCAATTAAAATAAGCTTTTGAGCCATTAAATTTTTGATATTTTTAAGTGCCGCTAATCCACCCAAAGCTCCAAGAACAATAAAGATATTTTGAGAATAATGAACAATTTGACTAGCACTTATTCCAGAAAATCCAAAATTAGATGATGCAATAAATGTATAGAATTGCTTAAATAGTCTCAACAAATAAGCACTAAATGGCAACATTGGGCTAATTAAAATAAGACCCACTATAATCAATCCGGTAATCGTTATTTTGGGATTTATATTTCTGAAAAATTCAATAATCTTTGCAGGCTTCACTATAAAATAAGTTGCCAAAATAAGCGGAATATAAACAACAGTGATGTGAGTTAAAAGTCCAAGTACAAAAAATACTAATGTTAGGCGCCAGAACCTACGTGATTTTTCTGCGTCATCTCGAACAAAAAGACCTAAAAATCCAATCAAAAATAAAAAGCCGATATTCTCTGGCAAAGTAAGCAATGTTCTGTTTAAAATAATCGAAGAGAATCCCATTGCAATTGCCGACACTGCAGCAGGAACTTTGCCAAATGGTTTTTGAAAAACAATATAAGTTGCAGGAATAAGCATCGCCCCCAAAACTGGGCCAAGCCATGTATAAACAGTCAAAACTTCTTGATTGCTGATCAAAGCTATAATAGTTCCAAGAAAAATCAGTAGCGGTGGATAACTAAAATTGACCGGAAAAACTGACCAAGCCAACTTACCAAATTCCCACTTACCCTGCATCAAAGCAGCGCTCTGAGATGCAAACAAGTAAGGATCTAGTGCGGGCGGAAAATCTATAAACTGCAAATCTGCAAAATGGCGCCTTAGATGAGTAATTGTTGCTAGAATTAAAATCGTCCAAATCAAAAGCTCTAATTTAAAATTAAATTTTGGTGTTTTTTTGCTCATAATCAATTCACTATACTAATAATCCAACTTACTCCACCCCTTGTTACGGGAAATGGCAGGTAATTGTTTTGTATCGGCTTTAAGCTTAGCCTTAGCCTGTCGTAGTTTATATTCCAAGGAATTCTAATCTTAAAGTTA
>CAZWUV010000053.1:0-4852 GCA_964636735.1 uncultured Candidatus Saccharibacteria bacterium
AGCTTTGTTGACTATAAAATCGTGACATCGCTAATTGACAGTAAAAAAATTTTTAGCGACGAACCATCACCTATCAAAAACTTAAAACCTAAAAAAGACTTTAAAAAGCCGAGTTTTAAATCGCAAATCAACAAACAACCCACTCCTCAGCCTGTTAGCAAAAATACATCCAGATACGAAACTCTAATTAATAAAAATTATACTTTTGAAAGCTTTATCGTCGGTAGCTCCAACAGGCTAGCTTATGCAGCTGCAAAAGCAATTGCAAAAAATCCAGGAGAGTCAATTAGAAATCCTTTATATTTTTATGGCGGGGTAGGATTAGGTAAAACTCACTTATTGCACGCAATAGGCAACGAAATAATTCGCCAAAATCCCAACAAAAAAGTAGTTTACGCGCCTTGCGAAAAATACGTTGATGAATATATTCAATCTCTGCAAAAACAACAAATAGATAATTTTAAAGACTATTACAGAAATGCAGACATTCTACTAATAGACGATATTCAATTTTTATCCAAAAAAGAAGAAACTCAGCAAGAATTTTTCCATACCTTTAATTTTATGTATCAAAATAATCGTCAGATCGTAATGACTAGTGACTCCAGACCAGATATGATCCCTAAAATTGCAGCCAGATTGTCAAGTAGATTTAACGGCGGAATGGTGGCAGACTTTCAATCTCCTGACCTAGAAACAAGACAGGCAATCTTGCAACAAAAATGCGAAGAAAAGAACCTAAGTCTAAGTAATGATTTAATTGCAACTATTGCCGAGAATATTCAAAGTAATATTCGCGAACTGGAAGGCGTTTTAAACACAATTATTGCGCATTGCGACCTTTATGGAGTGGATCCTAGCGAAAAACTCATCAACACGATCATCAAGCAAGTTGCTGCGCCTCAAAGAAACATCCATGTAAACTCCGAAGAAATCCTACTTCAAGTAGCACAACACTTTAGCGTTGATAAAGATGATATCAAGGGCAAAAAACGCAATAAAGAAGTCTCGCACGCCAGACAAATTGCAATGTTCCTCTTGCGCGAAGAAACTGGTTTTTCTCATCCTAAAATTGGTGAAGTTTTGGGTGGGCGCGACCACACAACTATCATGCACGGCGTAAACAAAATCAAAGAAATGAAGGAAATAGACGAGCTTTTACAACGAGACTTATCTGTTATTAAAGAAAAGTTATACAGTTTTAACTAAGTTATCCCCAAAAATGTGGATAACTTAAAAACATATGTGGATAAGTATAAGAAAAATTAGACTCAAAATTTGCCTCGCCAAAAATAACAACGAATTATCCACTTTTCACCCACAGACATTCCACACAAAAATAAATTCCAACCACAACTTTTCCCCAGCCCCCAAACCTGTTTTTCCACAAATCCACAGACCTTATTGTTATTACTACTATTTAAATAAATAAAAAAGATTAAATATAAACTAAAAATCATGTGGATAAAATTATGAACATAGAATGCGCACAAAATGATTTTGCAAAAAGTCTTCAACTAATTAGTCGAGTAGCAACCGAAAGATCTTCTTTGCCAATTCTTGCTAATATTTGCTTAACTACAGAAAAAAATAAATTAAAGCTTTCGGCAACTGATTTAGAGATCGGCGTAACGACTGTTATGAGAGCTAAAGTTGCACAGGAAGGTTCGATTACCTTACCAGCCAGACTTTTAACAGAATTTATTTCTAACAATAAAGATAATTCTCTTTCGATTAAGATAAAAGATTACGAAGCTCAACTTCAATCGAGTAGATACAAGGCATCTATATCTGGAATTGACTCCTCTGATTTTCCATCTATTCCTTCTCCAGGAGAAGATAGATTGGGTAGCGTAAAATCCGATAGCTTAAAAAAAGGACTACAGGATGTTTTATTTGCTACTGCAGTTAATGACGCGCGACCTGTTTTAAATGGAGTATTATTTGACTTAGTTGGTGAAAAGCTTACTTTAGTTGCAACTGACTCTTATCGTCTTTCTGAGCGAATTATTGATCTGCCCAAAGGAGAAAAATTTATTAAAACCGCTAGAATTATTGTGCCTGCTAAAGCGGTGGCCGAAATCATCAGAATGCTTCCCGACGAAGATCAAAAAGTAGATATCTTTTTAAATCAAAATCAAGTTTCTTTTATTTTTGGCGAAACCCAATTGGTGGCTAGGCTTATTGAGGGAAATTATCCAGAATATAAGCAAATTATTCCAAGCGGTGAAACAATTTCTCTTTTAGTAAATAAAAATGATTTTATTGAAGCCTTAAAGGTGAGTGATTTGTTCGCTAGAGATAATTCTCATAATATTAAAATCAAAATTGAAAAGGGTCAGCAAAAAGGCAAGTTTTACATCAAGGCAATTTCTTCTGCTGTATCTAATAAAAATATTGCCGAAATTAAAGCAGAAATTAGTGGCGAAGATATCGAAATTGCTTTTAATGCAAAATTTATCCTGGATTCGCTTAGCTCTATGGGTAGCGAAATGGTGACAATTAAATTTTTTGATCTAGATCGTCCAATGGTAATTTGCCCAACAAATGACAATAGTTTCTTAAACTTAGTAATGCCTTTAAGGGTAGATTAGTAAATGTCTGACAATCAAATTCAAGATATTAAAGACAGGTTGAATATTGCTGATTTTGTTGGTAATTATGTTGAACTAAAAACAACTGGCGCCACCTTAAAAGGCTTGTGTCCTTTTCATCAAGAAAAAACTCCTTCTTTTGTGGTGAACGAGGAGCGTCAAGTTTTTAAGTGTTTTGGTTGTGGTGAGGGTGGTGATATTTTTACTTTTTTAGAAAAAATCGAAGGTTTTAATTTTCGAGAAGCTTTAGAGTATTTAGCTGATAAAGCTGGTGTTGAGCTTAAAAAATTTAATCAAAAAAAAGATTGGGGTGACTTAAAGGATCAAAAAACACGAGTCTATAAATTAAATCAAGCGACTGCTAGATTTTTTAATTTTTTACTTACTGACCATCCAACAGGAAAGAGAGCTTTAGAATATATTCAAAATCGAGAACTAACAAACAATACAATCAAGGACTTTCAAGTGGGCTATGCTCCAAATGGATACCAGTTAAAATCCTGGATTTTTAAGCAGGGATTTAATGATGTTGATTTGGCAAATGCTGGTCGACCGGAAAGATTTAGAAACAGAGTAATGTTCCCTTTAAAAGATGCGCTAGGGAATATTATTGGATTTACTGGTCGTGCTCTAGATGACGATAATCATCCAAAATATTTAAATTCTCCAGAGACAGCAGTTTTTAAAAAAAACAAAAATATCTACGGATTATCTGAAGGAAAAGATGAAATTCGCCACCTTAAATCAATTATCTTGGTTGAAGGTCAAATGGATGTTATTACCGCTCATCAAGCTGGCTTTAAAAACGTTGTGGCTTCAAGTGGTACGGCACTAACAATTGACCATTTGCAAATTTTGCGTCGTTACAGCGAGGAGTTAATTTTAGTGTTTGATAATGATGAGGCAGGCGCAAAAGCAACCTTAAAGGCCATTGAGCTTTCGCAGGGATTAGATTTCAACCTAAAAACAGTTTCTATGCCTGATAATTTGAAGGATGCTGACGAAATAATCAAAAAAAATCCTCAGGCTTGGCAAGATATGATTAGTCAAGCCAAGCCAGCTCTTGAGAGTATTATTTTAAAAGAAATTGCCAAAATAGAAAAAATGGATGCAAATCAAAAAAAATCAATTGCTAAAAAATTTTTGCCGATTATTGGTCTTATTCAAAATTCCATTGAAAAGTCTCAGTATTTAAGTTTTTTAGGTTCAGTCTTAGGAGTACCAGAGACAGCTCTTAAAGAGGCTCTTGAAAAAACTCGTCTTGGTAAGTCAATTAAGCAAAAAACAAATAATTCCCCTGCGCAAAAAGAAATAATTCTAAGTCCAGTTGACGAGTTAATCTGTATAATTGCTTTAAATCCAGACTTGTTTAATAAATTAAACCTAGACAAGAGTTTTTTTGAAGATAGTGTTTTAAGAAATATAGGAGCCAAGTTTTTTGATTATTTTGAAAATCAAGAAAAATTTCCAGAAAGCGCAGAGCTAGTTGCTAGCTTAAAAAAAGATTTAGAACGTGATATTTCGCTAAGGTTAGATTTATTTTTAGCAGAAACTGCCAAGCGTCACAAAGATTCAAATTTAGAAAAAATCGCCCTAGAAATAAAAGATAAAATCAAGGCCGATATAAGAGAAAAATCCAATCTTGAGCTAGCTTCAAAAGTTAAAATTTTAGAAGAACAAGGTGCAGATCAAGGTGCAATTAAGCAGTTACTTAAGGATCATTTAAAAACTCTGCAGTCATAGTTTTTTGTGTGCTATAATTTGAGTACTAGATAAATTTATATGACTCAAAAACAAAATATTGTGATTGTAGGTGGTGGATTTGCTGGTGTGCGAACTGCACTTGATTTAGTAAAAGCAAAGCCCAAGCTCAACAACTACCAGATTATTTTGATTGATAAAAATTCATATCATACTTTTACGCCTTGGCTTTACGAACGTGCAACTACTGGCACCAAAGCAAATTCAATCAAGGTCCCTTTTTCTGTAATTTTTAAAAATAAGCCAGTTGAAGTTATAAAAGACGAAGTTTTGCAAATCGATAAAGCAAACAACACAATTGCTTTAAAGAATAATCAAGAAATTTCTTATGCAGTCCTTGTTTTGGCGTATGGTTCAAAAGTTAGTGACTATGGAATAAGTGGTATTGAAAAATATGCTTTAACGCTAAAAACTTATGACGATGCCGAGGTAATTCGTACTCAAATTGCAAAAAAATTTAAGGATTTTGTGAAAACAAAAAAGCAAGGAGAAAATTT
>CAZWUV010000054.1:0-4740 GCA_964636735.1 uncultured Candidatus Saccharibacteria bacterium
CTTTTCCGATAACAGAATCCCGAGGCAATGCGACATTTTATCCTATGGGGGAAAGAGGAGCATATCCTACTAACTTTTCTGGCAAAACGGTGACTTATCAAGTTCAGGCAGAGAAAAATGGTCATCGCGTATTATCTGATCCAGTCGGAGCCAATCATAGATGCTTTCATCCTACCCTTACAACTACTCTTCCTGCAGTACTTAATATTGATACGGGAGCACGACGTCCATTTAGCGTCAATGCCAGAGAATACGAAAATAACAAGTTTGTTTCTAAGGCATTTTCTGTCAGATCTTCGAATCCAAGCCGAATAAGTGTTACCCCAAGTGGCAATAAT
The DNA here is from genome assembly GCA_964636735.1 of uncultured Candidatus Saccharibacteria bacterium. GTDB lineage: Bacteria > Patescibacteriota > UBA1384 > JACPKC01 > JACPKC01 > CAZWUV01. Next base: position 339 of record CAZWUV010000054.1, read on the forward strand.
ATCATAGTAATGGCAGATCCTGAATGTGGACATGATGGCGAGTCTGCGACTATTACGGTAAGTTCTCAGGGGTTATTTAGAACATCCTCTGTGCGCATTAAAAATACATGCTCTAGCGAGGTATTGGGTGACATTGGCGCAGGGGGTGAAGTTGAGGGAATAAAAGTTGGCGATAATTCAGTGATTGCTGCCACAGAAATTACAAATATTACAGGTAGGCCAACAGAAGTGCGTAACTATAGCGAGGAGGCGTGGGGAAATCTGGTAGCACAACAAAATGGAGTTATCGAAAAATTAAAAAGAGAAAAAGCAAAACTTTTGCTAAATGGTATTTCTGGGCAGTTTAATTTAAGTACTGGTAATTCTGATAATAGGATTGACTCATCTAATCCAGATGGTGGTGTATGGTTTGTGGGCGGAAATATAACAATAAGAGGAACCCAGTGGTGCGGTAAAGGTACAATTATTATTGAGGACACACTAACTATTCCCGCCAATATGCGATGGACATATAATGGATCGTGTTCTAATTCTAGTCTAGGCATTATTGCGGACAAGATTGTTATTGAAAAAGGCGCGCAAGTTATTGGTTCGTTTTTTGCATTTGAAAATATTACTATAAATGGCACAAACGTCATTACTCCTCCTCCAACTACTGTAAAAGGCGTTCTGGCATCTGAAGAGATTACGCTCGTTGATCAAGGTATCCGTATTGAATACGACGGTAGGGTTACCTCTAATCCACCACTTGGATTTTCGGAGTCAATTGCGCCAATTATTAGGGCAGGGATCCGGTAATTTTGACTTTACTCGTCAATCAGTTAATCTAGGTTTATGAGTATTAAGTTTATTAAAAAAGGCGAAGCTGACTATCCTTTACTGCTCACAGAGATTGCGGATCCGCCAGCAGGTTTGTTTTGGCGTGGCGAGGTTTTTGGCGGTACTATGCTAGCAATTGTTGGTTCCAGAAAAGCCACAAATTACGGCCTCGAGGCTGTGGATAAACTAATTAGCCAACTATCTGGCACTGATGTTGTGATCGTTTCTGGATTGGCTTTTGGCATTGACGCTTCTGCACACAGATCAGCTTTAAAATATGGACTCAAGACAATCGCTGTTTTGCCAAGTGGTGTTGATAAGCCATATCCGCGGGCGCACCATAATTTGGCTGAGCAAATTTTGGCAGGTGGCGGTGCGTTAGTTAGTGAATATCCACTTGGTACTGTTCCGCAAAAATATCATTTTCCGGTACGCAATAGAATTGTGGTTGGCATGAGCAAGGCGGTTTTGCTAGTTGAGGCAGGCGAGAAGAGTGGAACTTTAATTAGCGCCCGTTTGGCAACTGAATATAACCGAGACGTGTTAGCCGTTCCGGGGTCGATTTTTAGTGAAGTATCTGCTGGCACAAATCGGTTGATTTCTGAAGGCGCGCGTTTAGTTGCATCCGGCGACAGTATAAAAGAAGAGTTGGGGATAGAAAAATCAGTTACTTTAGGGAAGGCAGTCGAGCTTGAGCCTTTTGAGCAGAAAATTTTTAAAGAAATAAAAGCGGGGAGTGGAGCAGTTAATGATTTAGTGGAGTCGCTTGCTGTTTTGCCCCATAAGTTGGCTCCTGTGCTGACAACTTTAGAAATAAAAGGTATGATTAGAAAAGTCGGCAATGAATATGTTGCGAATTGACAAAGCAAATAAAGTTAGCTAAAAATATAGACTAAACTTTAAATTTAATCTAAAAATTATAATATAATATGAATTTAGTTATTGTAGAGTCTCCTGCAAAAGGAAAAACAATTGAAAAGTATTTAGGTAAGGGTTATAAGGTCGAGGCGAGTTTTGGGCATGTGCGCGATCTGCCAAAACGTGATTTGGGCGTTGATGTTGACAAAAAATTTGCACCAAAATATATTGTTCCGCCAAAAGCAAAAAAGGTTATTGCTAATTTGAAAAAGCTGGCAAAGAAATCCGATATCATCTACCTGGCCACTGACTACGACCGCGAAGGTGAGGCAATTGCATGGCATATTAAAGAGGCTCTTGGTAAAGATTTGGCAAAAAAGGATTTTAAGCGAATTACTTTTCACGAAATCACCAAGAACGCTATTTTGGAAGCAGTAAAAAATCCGCGCTCTTTGGATACTGATTTAATTGATGCTCAGCAAGCACGTCGAGTTTTGGATAGGTTGGTTGGCTATAAGTTGTCGCCATTTTTATGGAAAAAGGTAATGAAGGGTTTATCTGCTGGACGTGTGCAGTCGGTGGCAACCCGCTTGATTGTTGAGCGTGAGCGTGAGATCAAAAAATTTGTCCCTACGGAGTATTGGTCGATTTTGGCAATTTTACTTGATGCAGGTGTTGAGCTGGAAGCAAGCTTAATTGCGTGGAAGGGCAAAAAACTCGATAAGTTAGCCATCAAAAACAAAGAAGAAGCTGATAAAATTTTGGCTGATTTGAGTGATACAAAATACAAAATCCAATCCGTTGAGTCAAAGGAAGTCCAAAAACATCCATATCCACCTTTTACAACTTCTACTTTGCAACAAGAAGCCTCTAAAAAGCTTCACTTTAGCGCTAAAAAAACTATGAAAATTGCGCAAGATTTGTACGAGGCAGGACACATCACGTATATGCGTACAGATTCCATGAATTTGGCAAGCGAGGCAGTTGCGTCTGCTCGTCAGTTAATTGAAGGATTTGGTAAGGATTATTTGCCAGCATCGCCAAAACTTTACAAAACAAAAGCTAAGGGAGCGCAAGAAGCGCACGAGGCAATTCGTCCAACTGATGTTGGGGTTGGTGCCGACGATCTTGTTAAAATGCAATCAGACCACCAAAGATTGTATCGTTTAATTTGGCAAAGAATGGTGGCTTCGCAGATGAACAGCGCAAAAGTCAAACAGCTCCGCATTGATGTAAAGGCGGGAGATGGTATGTTTCGGGCTACTGGGTCGCAGTTGCTTTTCGACGGATTTTTGAAAGTTTGGCCATCGCAGTTTAAAGAAAAATCCTTGCCATCTGTTAAAGAAGGGCAAGAGCTAGACCTAAAAGAGCTTAAATCAAATCAGCATTTTACCGAACCGCCACCTCGCTATAGTGAGGCAACTTTAGTTAAGGCGCTCGAGGAGCATGGCATTGGTCGACCTTCCACTTATGCGCCAACATTGTCGACAATTATTTCGCGTGGCTATGTTCATTTGGATAATCGTCGTTTTCATGCTGACGAAGTGGGAGAGATTGTAACAGATGTTTTGGTTGAGCATTTTCCTCATATCGTAGATATTGATTTTACGCGCGATTTAGAAAAAGATTTAGATGCTATTGCCGATGGCAAGCGCGAGTGGGAAAAGGTGCTCGAAGATTTTTATAAGCCTTTTATAGCGAATTTAGAAAAAAAGGAGAAGAGTGTGGAAAAGAAAAAAATAGAAGAAGCAACAGATGAAGTTTGTCCAGATTGCAGTAAGCCTTTGGTGATCAAGCTGGGACGGTTTGGTAAGTTTTATGCCTGTACCGGTTTTCCAGATTGTCGATATACACGGGCAATTGTGGTGGGAACAGGTGTTGAGTGCGAAGAATGTGGCAAAGGCGAGATGGTTGAAAGGCATACCCGCAAAGGTAAGGTTTTTTGGAGCTGTTCAGAGTATCCAAAGTGCAAAAATGCGACGTGGAATGATCCATCGAAGAAGAAGAACTTAGAACAAGAACCTAGAACTTAGAAAATGTGTCCCCGCAGGACGATTATAGTAAAATTATGAAAAAGCAAATCAAGTCATTTACAGATTTAGATGCATGGAAAAAAGCACATTTGTTGGCTGTTGGAATATATAAAATTACAAGTTCATTTCCAAAATCAGAGATTTTTGGATTAACAACTCAAATGCGCAGGTCAGCAATTTCTGTACCCTCTAACATTGCAGAAGGTTTTGCTAGGAGTGGCAAAAAAGAAAAGAGGCAATTTGTTCTAATTGCCAAAGGCTCTTTAAACGAGTTGCAAAGTCAATTGTTAATTTCAAGGGATGTTGGCTTGATGAATAAAGAGGAGTTAGATAAAATCGCTGAAAACTGTATTGAAGTTGGCAAACTGTTAAGCGGCTTGTTAAGATCTGTAAAGTAAAATAGAACCTAGAACAAGAATATAGAACATAGAAAGAGATTGACTATTGTCATGTATTAAAATTATCGCGAAGCGATACCAATTCTAAGTTCTAGGTTCTTGTTCTAAATTCTAACCTATGAAATCCCTACCAAAATCAATTCAACAAGCAATCGACGCTCTGTCGCGTCTTCCGGGAGTTGGGCCAAAAACAGCTGGCCGACTTGTTTTTTATTTAATCAAGCAATCTGGTGCAGAAGTAGATTTAATTGGCAGTGCAATTAAGAATTTAAAAGAAAGTTTAATTTTTTGCGA
>CAZWUV010000055.1:0-4669 GCA_964636735.1 uncultured Candidatus Saccharibacteria bacterium
TTTTGGTTGGCACTGGCGCGCGCTACGAGCTTTTAGAAGAAAACGGCATTTCGCATTTTTTGGAACATATTTTGTTTAAGGGCACAAAAAAATACCCTAGCGCCCAAATTTTATCTAGTACCTTAGATGGGATTGGCGCGCAATTTAATGCCTTTACTGGCGAAGAATATACAGGGTTTTATGTTAGCGCCGAAGCAAGTCACTTTGATTTAATTATTGATGTTTTGCACGATATGCTCTATGCACCAAGATTTAGCGAGGCAGACATCAAGCGCGAAAAAGGCGTAATTATCGAAGAGATGAATATGTACCGTGACCTACCGCAATACGCTGTCTGGGACACTCTAAAGGAACTTGCTTATGGCGATACGCCACTAGGTCGCAAAATTGTTGGCATGGAAAAAACCGTCACTAAATTTACTAAAAAAGATTTTCAAAATTACCAAAAAACTTTTTATACACCAGAAAATATTATTGTTAGTGTGGCTGGAAACCCAGGCAAAAATAACTGGGAAGCGAGCTTAAAAAAACTCCTTACCGGAAAGACAGGTCAAAAAGCGCGTGATTTTGAACCTGTTTTCGACCTGCAATCTGCACCACAAGTAAAAACTGAATCTAAAAAAACTGATCAAACCCATCTAGTTTTAGCGCTTCCAGGAATTAAGGCAACTGACGATAGGGAGCACAAGCTTCGCATACTTAAAACGATTTTGGGCGGAGGAATGAGCTCTCGTCTGTTTAACGAAATTCGCGAAAAGCGCGGTCTTGCATATTATGTGCGCGCAAGTCTTGATGCAATGCACGATGTTGGTGGATTTTTTGTCAGCGCTGGAGTGCGAAACTCTGCTGCGCCAGAAGCCGTTAAAGTAATCTTGAAAGAACTTAAAAAACTAAAAGATAAAAAAGTTGACACCAAAGAACTCCGTAAAGCCAAAGAAATGCTAAAAGGTGGCTTGGCTTTGGGGCTAGAAAGCTCTCAAGAAGTTGCCAATTTTCTAGCTAGTCAAGAACTATACACTCAAAATCCAGAAACACCAGAGGAAATGATGCAAAAAATCGAAGCTGTCACAGCCGACGATGTTATTGAAATTGCCAATGAATTATTTAATTACAATAAGTTGAATCTGGCTACAATTGGTAATGCCAAACAAAAAGACTTTGAAGAAGTTATCAAAAAAGCAAAATTTTAATTTATAAAATGCCTAAAATTACAGTTATTATTCCAGCGTATAATGAAGAAGAGTTTATTGCTGTTGCGCTAGAATCAATCAAAATGCAATCACGACCAGCAGATGAGATTTTGGTCATTGACAATAATTCTTCTGATAACACAGCTAAAATTGCTAAAAAGCTAGGTGCCAAAGTGATTACCGAAAAAAGACAAGGTCCTCAATTTGCTGTAGCAACTGGCTTTACAATGGCAAGTGGCGACATTGTCTGCGCTACAGATGCCGACACAATTGTTCCCTCTGACTGGATTGAAAGGATTGAAGAGATTGTTGGGCACAAGCGCTGCGCAATTACAGGGCCCTGTGTTTATCCAGACGCACCCGCACCAATTCAATTTGGCGCAGAGGTATTACCCAAGTTTTATGGATTTGGATATAGGGGAGAATTGATTGGCGCAAATTTTGCATTTTGGAAGGATTTTTACAGAGAGATTGGTGGTGTCAGCACAGATTTTGCTAGCTGGGATATTGATTTGGGAGACAAAGCCAGAAAAGCAGGTAAACTATACTACGACCCCAAGTTAGTGGTTTCAACATCAGGCAGAAGATTTAATGACAACAGTATTGCAAAAGTTTTAACTAAATATTACTTAAATTACTTGGGCGTAAAACTTAAAATGCCCGATTTAATTTCTAAATTTCCTTACTTACGAGACAGATTAAAATGAAAGCAATCAAAAATAACTTTAAGGCATTTTTAATTTACCTCATCATAATGACGCCAAATCGACGTATTCATTTGCCAAAAAAACTTTTTCCAATCCAAAAAAAATCTATCTCTTTTAAGGCAGGTAAAAATACTCTTGAGCCTGATATTTATTACCCAAAAACACGCAAAAAACTTCCTGCGCTAATAATTTATTGCCCCCTAGCTCTTGAAGGAAAAGACGATAAAAACATTGTCAATTTTTTAAATGGTGTTGCCAGAATGGGATATTTTGCGATTGTGCCAGTTTGGCTGGGACGCGAAGCAGGGCAAATAGAGCCCGATGACGACAAAGAGCTCGAGGCAACTTTTGATTATTTACTTCAAAACAAAAAAGTTGATCCAGCAAGAATTTCTATTTTGGGTATAAGTTACGGCGGGGGAGTAGCACTAAAATTTGCCAACAATTCTAAATATAAAGATAAAATTAAAAGCTTGATTTTGATTGGCTCATCACTTAACTTGCGAAGTATTTTTGATTTTGCAATTAGCAAAAAAATTAAAGGCAAACCCAGAAAACCCACAAACTATTTAATGTATATGGTGGTAAAAACAATTTGTCGCCACTTTACCAAGCCCGACAAAACCACGTGCCTAAAATTCTTAAAAAACATGGACCCGTACGATGACTTTAATCTTGCACCACTTAAAAATAAAATTAGCGCAAAAAATTTTCAGCTTTTAAGCGAAGTTACGTCGCCAAATCCCAGCAAAGCAAAAATCGAGCAGTTGCTTCCAAAATCTTTAGATGCTTTTATCGATAAATTTAATAGCAGTAGTATTGTGCCAAGCATTGATCAAGAAATTATTGCTTTTCACTCTAGCGAGGACACGATGGTGCCGGTAACTGAGTCTGAAGAAATCCACAGATTAGCCAAAAAATCCCGTCTTTATACTACTAGCTCTTTTGAGCATACTGTCCCCAAGCAAATCACCTTCAAAACTGCCATCACAATGTACTTGCCAAGTTTTTTTAGAATTGCCCGCTTCACTAAAGACATTTTTGACTTTTCGAGTTAAAGCTTGGACTAAGCTTGACCTGATTTTTCGGGTTAAAGCTTGGATTAGACTGAACTTGATTTTTCAAGTTAAGACTCAGAATGATCTTAGATTGATTTTTCAAGTTAAAAGTTTGTGCTAAACTTAAAAAGTTCTTAAGGAAAAATTTATTATGATGGAAATTTTATTACTTATCGCAATTATTTTGGGTTTTGGCGCAGGCTTCGCTTTAATTTGGTTTAAACTTAAATCCTTGGAAGGCTCCAGTGGAGCAGGGGACAATCAATCTCTGACAATGCTCAACCAAAATATCCAGAGCATGCAAGACAGACTAGACAACAACACGCAGGCCATCAATCAGCGCCTGGATATGGCAGCCAATGTAATCGGCAATGTTACGCGCGAGCTTGGCGCCATGAGCCAGATCGGCAGTCAAATTGCCCAGTTTCAAGAACTGTTAAAATCCCCAAAACTCCGTGGCGGACTAGGTGAGCAAGGCTTAAAAGATTTACTCTTGCAGTGTTTGCCAGCCGAACTTTTACTTTTTCAGCATCGCTTTTCAAGTGGCAATATTGTAGATGCTGTCATCAAAATAAATTCTGGGCTTATTCCAATTGATTCAAAGTTTCCACTAGAAAATTTTAACCGCTACCTAAATACCCAAGACGAACAAGAAAAATCCCAATTCATAAATGCTTTTCGGCGAGACTTTCGCGCCAGAGTAGGGGAAATAAGCAAAAAATACATCCTACCAAGCGAAGGAACATCGGATTTTGCTGTGATGTATTTACCTAGCGAGACTGTTTACTACGAACTAATCTCAAATGAAAAATTACGTGATTTATATGATTACGCATCCAATGAGAAAGTAGTCGTAACAAGTCCATCAACTTTCTTTTATTATTTGCGCACAATTATGCTAGGACTTGAAGGTCAGCGAATTAACAAAATGGCGCGCGAAATTCTGATTGCAATTCGATCTATTCAAATAGAAACTGGTAAATTTGGAGGTGATATTCGTATTTTAAGCAAGCATTTAGCAAATGCCAAAAATACAATGGATAATGTTCAAAATGATTTTATCAGGCTAGCGCAAAAAATTGATACCGCTACGCAGATTGAGAGTAGGCTGGGGGATGATACACAAGAATTACCCAATAAAATTGAAGAGCGTGTATCCGCAACGGAAAATAATTATTAGAAATAGTATAGAGTATGGCGAATAGAGAATAGAGTATTCGCAAAAAACATAAAATATGATAAAACCAATAATTATTCAAGAAACGCCCAATTGGCTTGCTGTCGACAAGCCTGCCGGTATGGTTGTGCATGATGTTCCAGGAGAAAAGCATGCAGGCAATACACTTGTCGACTGGCTCATTCAAAACTTTCCCGAAATTAAAAAAGAGTCCTGGGATGATAATACAAGGCCAGGAATAGTCCATCGCCTAGATGCCGAAACATCTGGCGTAATTTTGCTAGCAAAAAACTCTAAAACTCTAAAAAATCTACAAAAACAATTTAAGGTTCGCAAAACCCACAAAACTTATTTAGCCCTAGTTGCAGGCGACACGCCAAATAGCGGAGAACTATCTGGCAATATTGTCCGCCTAGAAGGCTCCACAAAGCACACCTTAAAAACCCTAAATTTTCCTTGGGATAAGGGCAAGAGCTCGTATACCACTTACGAAAGAATTAACTTTTACGATTTTATGGATTATCCACTATCTTTAGT
>CAZWUV010000056.1:0-4183 GCA_964636735.1 uncultured Candidatus Saccharibacteria bacterium
ATCATAGCTTTATAGTAGTAGTTAGGGGTAATAGAGGCAATAGGGGTATTAAGGATAATAGAGGGATTAGGAGCCTTATACTATATACTAAGTGCAAGATACACAGTATAATAGCATTATGATTGACTCTTTTGAAATCGACAAGCAGGTTTTGCCTGTGTTGCGCAAAATCGAGCAAAATGGCGTTTTGCTAGATATTGATTTTCTAAAAAATCTCAGCACTGAATTTAGCGAACGCCTTGCCAAAATTACCAAAAAAATCTACTCACAAGCCGAAAAAGAATTCAATATCGACTCGCCCAAACAACTCTCTCAAGTGCTTTATGAAGATTTGGGTTTAGGAATAATCTTGCGCTCTGACACGCAAAGTGGTTTTGCTAAAAAAACTAAATCTCACCTGTCCACTGCTGCGGGCGAGCTTAAAAAACTAGAAAAAGTCCATCCAATCATTCCGCTGATTTTGCAATATCGCGAAACCAAAAAACTCCTTAGTACTTACGTTAATCCCCTGCCAAAACTAGTCCAAGAAGATGGACGCCTACGCACCACATATGCAATCGATACTTCATCGGGCAGGCTCTCGAGTAAAAATCCTAACTTGCAAAACATCCCCATCAAAACAGTTGATGGCAAAAGAATTCGCACCGCCTTTATTGCGCCACAGGACAAATCCTTGATCGCTGTTGATTATTCACAGATGCAACTGAGAATTGCGGCGCATTTTAGTGGTGACGAAACTTTAGTCAAGGCATTTCAAAACAGTCAAGACATTCACAGTGCCACGGCGCAAAAAATGAATGTTGAGCGCTACGTCGCCAAAACAATCAACTTTGGCGTATTATTTGGGCAGGGTGCATTTGCTCTGTCGCAAGACTTAGGAATTTCTCAGCAAGAAGCACAAAATTTTATTGATCAGTATTTTAAAAGTTTTCCAAAGCTTGCCGACTGGATTACTAGCGTCAAAAAAGAAGCCGAACAAACCGGCCAAGTTAAAACAATGTTTGGCCGAGAGCGCGATTTATCTGCGGACTTATCAATGGGCGGATACAAAGCCGGCTTTGCTTTGCGCGTTGCAATCAATCATCCAATTCAAGGAACAGAGGCAGATATTATGAAGCTTGCAATGATTGAGCTGAATAAAAACCTAGGCAAGAGCGCCAAAATGGTGCTCCAAGTGCACGATGAATTAGTTTTTGAGGTTGATGAAGACAAGGCGCAAACTATTGCTGGGCAAATCACGCAAATTATGGAAAACGCAGTTAATTTAAAAGTTCCCCTTAAAACTGAATATGCAATCGGCAAAAACTGGGCAGAATTAAAATAGAATTTGACAAAGTTTTAAAAACTAATGTAACTTTAAGTAAAGGAGCGAGGGGGCTCTTTATTTTAACTAACATAATTTACGGAGGATTTATGGCAAAAGCATCAAATGCCCCAACAGCAAATGACGCCGAAACAAGCGCACGCAAACAAGCTCTAGAAGTCGCTTTATCTACGATTGAAAAACAATTTGGTAAAGGCTCAATTACTACCCTATCAGGCAATCGCTCATTAAATGTAGAGACAATTCCAACAGGCTCGCTATCACTAGATTTAGCACTTGGCGTTGGCGGTGTGCCACGAGGCAGAATTGTTGAAATCTATGGCCCAGAATCTTCCGGAAAAACCACTCTTACAATGCACATTGCTCGTGAAGCCCAAAAAATGGGTGGATTGGCTGCCTTTATTGACGCCGAACATGCGTTTAACCCTGAATACGCTAAAAACATTGGCTTGAATTTAGAGGACTTGCTGATTAGCCAACCAGACTCTGGCGAACAAGCCCTAGAAATTGCCGAGACCTTGGTGCGCTCAAATGCAGTCGACATAATCGTAGTAGACTCCGTTGCTGCCCTTGTACCAAAGAGTGAAATCGAAGGCAATATGGGAGACTCACAAATGGGTGTACAGGCTCGCCTTATGAGTCAAGCGCTTCGCAAATTGACTGCTGCTGTCTCTAAAAGCAAGACTTGCCTTATTTTTATCAACCAGCTTCGTATGAAAATTGGCGTAATGTTTGGCAATCCAGAAACAACAACAGGTGGTATGGCGCTAAAGTTTTATTCATCCGTACGCATCGAAATTCGCCGTGGTCAACAACTTAAAAAAGGCGATGTTGTAGTGGGCAACCAAGTAAGAACCAAAATTGTTAAAAACAAGGTCGCGCCACCATTTACAACTGCAGAATTTGAAATTATTTTTCCAAATGGAATTAGCGAAGCTGGCGATGTCCTAGAATTGGCTGTAAAACATGGCATTGTGCAAAAATCTGGATCTTGGTTTCAGCTAGGAGAAGAAAAAATTGGTCAAGGTCGTGACGCTGCCCGAGGATACTTTGAAAAAAATCCAAAAGAGCTAGCTAGAGTTCGTGAAGCTGTAATCGCTAAAGTCAAAAATCCAGAAGGTGCGGTTGAAGCTGAGGCTGAAAAATCCCCCGAACCAACAGAAACAAAGTAAAATAGAAAAAGAGCCCTCATCAAGGGGCTCTTTTAGTTATAAGCCAAGGCTTAATATGGCAAGCGCAAAAAATCTACTGTATACTAAAGCTATACAAGCACTCAAGGAGGACTGTGAATAACTATCGATCAATAATCTGGCTTGATGATATTGATAAAAGCGACCGCACACTAGTTGGCACCAAAAGCGCTTATATTGGCGAGCTTGCACAAGCTGGATTTAATGTGCCTCCCGCTTTTGTGCTGACTACAACCAGTTTTGACGAGTTTTTTAGAGCAAACAAAATCACCCCGATTATCAATAAATTGCTTGCCAAAATCAATCTAGACAACACTAAATCAGTCGAAAAAATTGGCGAGGAAATTTCAGATAAAATCTTGCATTCCTCTTTTCCCCGCAGGCTCGAAGCACAAATCGACCAAGCGTACGAAATTTTAACCCAACAAATGGAAGAAAACCGCATCGCAGTTCGTGGTAGCGCACTAGGAGGATCGTCTAACAATGTCGCTGGCGCGCAATCTAGTTACCTTAATATTTCTGGCGCCACTAATCTTAAAAACCACATCAAAAAAGTCTGGGCAAATTTATATTCATCAAAAGCAATTTACTATCGTAGCGCTTTTGGAAAATCTCATGCCGACCTTAAAATGCCTGTTATTATTCAAGCAATGATTGAAGCTGATGTCGCAGGAGTAATGTTCACAGTTGACCCAATGAGCAATGCCAAAAATCAACTTGTTATTGATGCTGTCTGGGGATTGGGCCAAGCGGTAACTTCTGGCGCCTTAACTCCAGACAGATACACGGTGACAAAAAATCCTCTTAAAATCCATGCCAAAGAAATTGTCAGTCAAAAATGGAAGTTGATGCGACCAAATGGCAAAAAGAAAAACGCCCACATTCGCATTGCGCCAAAAAATCAAAAACAACAAAAACTAACTGACGGACAAATTCTGGCGCTAGCCAAAATCGGTAAAAAAGTTGAGCAGCATTATGGCTTTTATCAAGATATTGAGTGGCTTATTAAAAACAATGAGATCTTTTTAGTAGAAACACGCCCTATCACCTCGATTACCAGTCAAATTGCTGTTTTAGGCGAAAACGAAAAAAAGCCAACTCCTCAGATTTCGCTTGTATCAGGCAACGGCGCCAGCGTTGGAATTTCCTCTGGCGCAGTGAGAATTATTCACTCTAAAAATGACTTGGACGAAGTCAAAAAAGGCGAAATTCTAGTTGCTGAAACAACTAACCCTGACTATGCTCCGGCTATGCAAAAAGCCATAGGCATAGTCACAGACACTGGCTCGCGTAACTCCCATGCTTCGATTATTGCGCGTGAATTTGGCTTGCCGGCAGTAGTTGGCACTGGCGATGCCACCTCTATTTTGCAAGACGGTCAAATTGTCACCATTGATGGTTTTAGTGGCAAGGTTTATAAGGGAAAAATCAACCTAAATCATCAAAGTTCTGCCAAAGAAAATATCAAAAAGCGTGGCCGCGACAGATACTATAAACCGCCACGCACAGCAGCAAAAATCTATGTTAATCTAGCCAACCCTGCCATGGCGCAACGAGTTTCAAAGGATCCAGCCGACGGTGTTGGGCTTTTGCGCGCTGAGTTTTTAATTGCTTCAATGGGGCAACATCCTCGCCTATTGCTAGAAGGCGGTCAGCGCGATTATTACAT
>CAZWUV010000057.1:0-3988 GCA_964636735.1 uncultured Candidatus Saccharibacteria bacterium
AAAAAGATTTTGGGCATATGGGAATTGGCGTTATTAGAAATGGTCTTTATGGAGCTATTTACGTTCAGCTCTTTACTGAATAAAAGTTTTTGCCTAGCGTGTTGGGTTTTAAAGCGACAAATTGACGCTACTTTAACTAAGCAGTATACTTCAATAGTTCATTAAGAATTAAAAAAGGAAAGCAGGTAGGCAGTGATGGAGCGATGTGAGCATTGTGCAAGGCTTGGGCGTGTAAATTTTTTACAGTGTCACTACAATAGATTTCGTGATGCTGGTGGGGACCATGCAATGTATATTGTGTATAATGATATTTCAGACAAGATCGCTAAAGAGCTATTTGATAATTATGCAAGCACTCATCCTCCTGTTCCAGTCGAGAAGACAAGGGAATTTATGGAAAAACTCCAAGAGGAAAATAGGCGAGCTAATGAGCGAGACGATTTGCACTGGCTAACTGGTACGGGTCCCTATGGACAATAAATAAAGTCAAAGCCTGCTAATCGACAGGTTTTTGGTTGCTTTTTTGGGGATTTTAGCTATATTATAAAAGCAAGTTATCTTGTAGTTCTTTAAAAAGAGGTCAAAGAAATGGAAAGTCCAGCTAGTTGGAACGAAACAGTGTTGGTGATTGCGGCAGCTATAGATCACTATCGTGAGACAGTTAAAATGAGAATGTGTGGACCTAGTCTATCTATGACAATTTATCGCGCCCTTAAAGATAAAGGGTTGCTCAAAGAAGAAGAATAGCCTTATGACCACCTTAACCGGTGGTTTTTTGTTGTCTTTTTGGGAATTTTGAGATATAATTTTGCGCGATGAATAGAAAAAAGAAAATCCTAATTGGGCTAAGTGGTGGAGTGGATTCATCTGTAGCAGCGGCTTTGCTTTTAGAGCAGGGCTATGACGTAACAGGTGTTTACTTAAAGGCCTGGGATGAAGCTTTGGGACTTGATGCTCCTGCAAGTTGTCCATGGGAAGATGATATTGTCGATGCGCGCCGTGTTGCTGCTTTTTTGGGTATTCCTTTTTCTGTAATTGATGTTAAAGAGGCATATTACAATAAGGTTGTTGAGTTTTTAAAAAGCGAATATGCAAATGGCAGAACTCCTAACCCAGATATTTTATGTAATCGTGAAATGAAATTCGGCATTATGCTTGATGTTGCCCGCGAGCTTGGCTTTGACTATATTGCTACGGGTCACTATGCACGAGTAGACAATCAGCGCTTGTTTCGTGGTGTGGATAACAAAAAAGATCAGACATATTTTTTGTGGACACTTACAAAAGAGGATTTAAAGATGACACTTTTTCCTTTAGGGGATTTGACTAAAGCGCAAGTCCGCCTAGAAGCCTTAAAGAGAAAAATCCCAGTTGCAACCAAAAAAGACTCGCAAGGGATTTGTTTTTTAGGTCCAATTAACTTGCGAGATTTTTTAAGGCGTGAGCTTAAAACTAAAAAGGGCAAAGTATTTGACGAACAGGGTAAGATTATCGGTGAACACTCTGGAGCTGCACTTTATACTATTGGCCAGCGCCATGGGTTTAGTATTTTTGGTAATGCTGGCACAATTTACTATGTGACGCACAAAAACACCAAGGCAAATACGCTAACTGTCAGCAAAAACCCACCTGCTAGCAGTCGATTTAAGGCCCATCAACTAAATTGGATCAACGAAACCCCGCAAAAAAACATCAAACACAATCTACAGATCCGCATTCGCCATGGACAAAATCCTATAAAGGCTACTGTCGAAATCAGTCAAAATAATATCGCACAAATTACCACCAGTAAACCTGTTGAAGCTATTGCTTCGGGGCAATCTGTGGTATTCTCTAATAAAGACATTGTTGTAGGTGGTGGAATTATTATTTAAATTTTATGAATTACCATATTCACAAAGACAACCGAAGCTCCAAAGAAGCAAAGAAATCCGTATCCACAGTAAAAAAATTGATGTTTGTTTTTGGTGCTATCGGTATTTTTTTGGCAGGAAGTGTTTTTGGCGCAAATTCTGTTTTTACAAATCCCAATAGTCCTTTTGCTCAGATTACAAATACTGCGCTTGGTCAACCAGGGGATGTTGATTTTGCTATGTTTTGGGATATTTATAGCCGAATTAAAAATAATTATCCAAATGATTTTAGCGACCAAGAATTAGTCTATGGTGCAATTAAGGGAGCAGTTTCTTCAATTGGTGACAAGTACAGCTTATTTTTAACGCCAACAGAAGCCAAGCAATTCTTTGAAGTTATCAATGGCGAATTTGCTGGAATTGGCGCAGAAATCGCACAAGAGGACGAAATGTTTGTGGTAGTGTCTGCACTTCCAAGCACACCTGCCCAAAATGCTGGCTTGATGCCAAAAGACATAATTTTGTCTGTTGATGGCGTTGATTCGGGCAACTATGAATTTGGCGAGTTAATCAATAAAATCCGTGGGGAAAAAGGCACACAAGTTACCCTTAAAATTATGCGCGCAGGTTTTGAAAAGCCTAAAGATTTTGTGATTACCCGTGACATTATTCGCCTAGAGTCGTTATCAAGCAAGATGTTAGATGGCGATCATGGGTATATTCATTTGATGCAGTTTTCTGATGATAGCGTAGAAGAGTTTACGCAAGCTGTAGATGATTTGCTTGCCAAGGGAGCCAAGGATTTAGTAATCGATTTGCGCTATAATCCAGGTGGATACTTAGATGCAGCTATTGATTTGACGAGTTTATTTGTCGATAAAGGACCAATTGTAAGTGAAGTTCAAAAAGGGGATAAGACTCAAAATTTTGCACCAACGCTATCTGCAAAGTATAAAGATTTAGATATTGTTGTTTTGGTAAATAGCGGGAGCGCATCTGCATCCGAAATTATGGCAGGTGCAATTCAAGATCACAGACGCGCCAAAATTGTTGGCTCACAAACATTTGGCAAAGGCTCTGTTCAAGAAGTGCAAAGATTGTCAGATGGTTCAGCGCTAAAAATTACAACAGCCCAGTGGCGCACTCCAAGCGGTAAATTTATAAATGGCAAAGGAATTACTCCAGATGTTCCTATTGATGATGACACGCAGTCCGATAAAGACGAGCAATTAGAGGCAGCGCTAAAGCAACTTAAATAATCATAGCAGGAGGGTGATATCGAAAAGATAAATTCAAGCTGGCAAAACGAAACTACTTTCGAGGAGGTCGATCATATTCCAGGATCGGGCTTAGATTTAAGGACCCAGAAGTCTAAAATGCCTAGAGTTGGCTGGCTGGTGCTTGTGGCGTTAGCTGGTTCGCTTATTTTTTTAACTTTTGCTTTATCAGAAGCAGGCTTTATTAGTACAGGCCTAGAAAGTGTTTGGGGTGTTTCAAATAATCCCGCCAGAGCACTAGAGTCTGCCCGCTCAAATCTAGGCAATGCTTATGTTGCGCAAGGAGATTTTAAGGTCAATTTTACAGAAGTTGGCAGTCAAGCTAATTTTAATACCAGTGAAACTTTTGAATATAAATTTATTGATACTAAAGACTCTGGCTTGGCAAATTTTGAGTACTCTTTAACCGGAGAAAATAGCGGGCAAATAGATTTAGTTCAAAAACCAAACTCTATGGACTGGCAAGGATTTTTGCAAAATTTATCTCAAAATATAAGTGGCAGTCGAAGCAAGGGTAAAACCTTAAATGGCGCTGCGAGCAAAACTTTTACAGCTGTTAGTAGTAATCCGGTGCTGTTGAGTGCAATTTTGCCTCAACTTATTGCAGAGCAGGCAAATCTAGAAATAGAGTTTTCTATTAGTAATAATACCAAGCAAGTTAACCAAATTTTAATTAAAGGTAATTTTTCGGGCACAAATTTAAAGGGAAGCTTAGAAGGGCAGATAAGGCTTGATAATTTTTAGAGTGGATAACAGCTCCATTTATCCTGCCTCTTTCAAATATCTTTTTTTCGTCTGTGCCGGCAATTGACTCGCAAACTAGATTACTTTTTGGTAAATACTTGGAATTTAGGGTTA
>CAZWUV010000058.1:0-3973 GCA_964636735.1 uncultured Candidatus Saccharibacteria bacterium
ATTTGGATCAACATCTGCCAACTTTATGTCAAATAACTTCGCCACTACACCGCGCCCAACAGCAGTTTCTAGGGATGCACGAGAACCGGTTGCCAAATCCAAAGTACCAATCGGCAACTTGCCCAAAGCCTGCTCAAAATAACGACGTCCAGCTGAGCTTAAAATCTCGTCGGAATTATTACCCAGCAAAGACCCTTGCGCCAAACCTAGATTTTGCCCAACAATCTCGCGACCAACGTTGCGAGTTAGCTCGTCTAAATTATTACCATACCAGCCAAAAGCGGGAATATTTGTTGATTGTTGCAAAGACAATTGCCCAGTATCAAACAAGGCATACGGCCCCCATTTTATACAATAAAGCTTGTCATCGATGCGCTGAGCAAATGAGTTTTTGCCAAGCTCTTTTAGAATTTCTCCTGGAGTGATGTCGTCTGACAAATCACCAGCACCGCACATACTGCTTAAATTCGTAGCCAGAGCTTCACCAAGAAGTGCGCCCATGACACTTTGCGATGCACTATGCGGAGATTGATTGATAAGTCCATTTGGATTAAATCCACCAAATGGGGTTTTTGCGCCGCCTGCATCACCCAAATTGTCATCGGCTTGGTCTGAGTGCTTGATTTCAATCATTTCAGTGTGCTGAATCTCTTTAACTTTTTCTAATGGACCACCAGTAACTGGGTCGGTTTTTGGATTTCCTAGCTCGTCCATTTCGGTTTCAATGGTAAACTTTGTGCCACGAATATAATCTGTGGCGCTAACATCGGCGGCTTTTGCATTAGAAGCGTGATGTTGGCTAGAAATATCGCCTTCTTCTTGGTAGTCATAAGGGATCTCACTTTCAATGCGGGATGAGTCAGAGTCAGTAGTGTGGCCTTTTGTTAAGCGACTAATTCGAAGCATTTCGAGTCCGCCACCGCCATATTGCTTAGGTGTAACCAAGTGAACAATTGATGCAATCAAGCGCCTGTCGTAATCCGGCAGGTCCTGTAGATTGTGTGTACGACGATAGTCGGATTCTAGCTGAGTAAGTTCCGTTTCGCTGTATTCTTTATCGCTAGAAGAAATAACCGACTCGATATATTCCACCATTTTTAGATATTCCTGAAAATGCTCTTTAGCGCCTTCGTCGTCGAAGATAAGACTGCTAGTACTGTTGATGGTGCCGAGGTTTTTAACTTGGCGGGCAAGAACATCAAAGCCGAGATCTTCTAGCGGCTTATGCTCTATTAAGTACTCATCTGGAATTCCTCCATGTGCGCGCACTACTTCTGTCATTGACAACATTGGCTGCGCAACAAGCAAGCCAATTAATCCACTAAATAAAAACTTTTTGAATTTCATAGTTTATTTATATAAAAGCTAAAAATCGTAAGTTGATACATGCCAGTGATGGTCGTGGACGCCGCTAGAATCATGCGTAAAGCTACTGGTAGCCCGAGGCTTAACGTTTGATTGGGATGCACTCACGATAAACTGCGCAAGGCTTGGTTGCATTGAATTGATTACCTCTGCAACACGCTCAGCAAGCTGTCCATCGTATGTGCATGGGGTGGCATCAAATACAGCTGGAGGAATTGGATGGACACATGGGATATGTAAATCTGCCGTAAAACCATTATCGTGAGATACAGAAGGACTGCCTACAGGATATCCACTAGGGCCGGTCGTCTGGCCAATTGAAACTCCTTCTAGTCTTGGATCAAGTGCTTTGATTCTGATTACTAATCTGACCAGCCAACAGGCAAAATTTGGATTAACGTAGCGATTAGGAGAACTACGTCTTACGGCTGGATGAGCATCTGGGTTTAATTCTACTAAACCGTAATTATTTGGTGCACCCAAGCTTAAATCAAGATCGTCACAAGAAATTTGAACTTTCTCTAGCTCTGCCTCAAGGATTTTGTAGGCTGCGGCAAATCCGTTAGTTTCTTCATAGCCCTCAAGACCTCCACGTGCTTTCTGAAGATTGGGGCCAGCGTCTTTTATGGCTTGTCCTGATTTCTCTAACTCTTCGTAAGCCTTTTTAAGAGCATCTAAGTTTTTCGGCTTAATTTGTTCAAAATACGCAACTTGTTTTTTAGCAAACTTTAAGGCTTCATCAACCATTTTGGCATTCGCAATCACGCACTCTTTAGTTAACTGGGGATTTTGAGATTCTTTTTTATTATCTTTTACCTCTGCGTCTTTCACTGTCACTGCGTCTTTGTTAGCATTTTCATCTCCTTGTGCATCTTTTACGGGTGGCTCTTCTAGCTCTTCAGAATTTCTGGTATTTAAACACCAAAGCAATTGAATTTGCGCCCGATGCGCTGATTTTCCAGCTAGCTCTAAGGGTTTATTAAAACTATTTCCTGTATTGCCTTTGTCTCTATCGTCCCACCATACCCAAGCAACTAATACAAGCATAACAACCAAGCCAATCACCAAGATTGCAATTAAAATATAAGGTAAGGCAGCGACAAGTCCCGATCTGGCTCCTTGCACTACAGCCTGCTGGGCTAATTTGCCACCAACTTGCTGAGCTCCTTTTTTTGCTGTTGCGCCAACTGCCTGTTTGCCAGCCGTGACTCCAGTTTGTTTTGCCGCTTCAAGACCAGCACGCTTAGCGCCTTCAGTAGCACCTCGGCCAAACCTGCTACGGATATTGTCTATCCCGCGCCTAGCAGAATCTTGCAGATATTGACGACCACGATCTTTTGCGTACTCGCCAGCCTCATCTTTTAGGCGGTCGCCAAGCGTTTCTTCTGGTGGAAGATTTTCTTCTAAATCCTCGTTGTCAAACCTTTCATCAGCCAAAAACCCTCCATAAACCTATAGTTAGCCTTTGGAACCATTATAGCACAAACGACTATGTATCGAGAATATTTTCAGTCTATCTTCTTAATGCAAACGTCATAGGAGTCCAAAGTCCTCGTCTTTCAACCGTTCCACCACCAGTACTGTTATCTACAAGTCCTGTACTACTATTTCCATTTTCAACCCAAATACCAACATGGTATGGTTCTCCTTGTTGACTAACTAGATTGCGAAGATTTGCATTTGGATACAAGGAATCAGTTTTACTATCCGGCGCATGAGTATTCATAAAAACGATATCCCCAGGCTGTAAATCTGACGGATCTGTAATAACCGATGTATATCCTTTTTCTTCGTAAAGTTTAGTTGCTAAGCCACCAACTCCTGCTTGTTTGTCACTGGGCAATAAAATCCCTTCTTCGATTAGCACGTCGCTCACAACTGATGCACAAGCATTTCTTGGATCCCATGCACAAAACGCACTGCTTGGTTTTCCAACTTTTGATATTGCACGAGCTGCAACACCCTGGGTATCAACACTGCCCTTTACTATACAAGCTTCAAACTCTGGCAAGCTTTGAGTGATATTTTTAACATAATTTATTGTTTCTGAGTATGGCGGAATTCCTCCATGTTGCTGAACTGCTCCTGGCCCTGCATTGTAAGCAGCTAATGCTAAATCGATTTTATTGAATGCAGTGATTTGCTGACTAATATATCTAGTACCAAAAAAGATGCTTGTCGCTTCATTAAAAGGATCTGTAAAATTAAATCCTCCAGGAATACTTGCAGCTATAATATGAAAACCTGTTTTTATCGCTTGCCCCTGTGCCCCCCCAGACATTCCTGCGAGAGTATCCGGCATAACTTGCATTAAGCCTTGTGCGCCTGCAGTACTTACTGCTCCAGCGCCAAAGTTGCTTTCTTGCTTAATCATTGCTGCAACTAAAGCGGGCGAAACATTAAAAGTTTCTCCAGCAAAATTTATAACAGGAATTAAATAACGCTTATTAGCGGGAATGGCCTCGCAGTCAGAGCGCAATTGACCCTTACTATAATCACCAGAAGTTGACGCATGTGCAGTTGGTGGTGCGCCCATATCACCCCAAAGAGCCATCATAAACAAATAAAATCCAATAGCTGTAACAAAAATGACTCCCAAGATAAATCC
>CAZWUV010000059.1:0-3885 GCA_964636735.1 uncultured Candidatus Saccharibacteria bacterium
AGCAAAAACTTGACAAATGCAACTAGGTTGCATTATTGTTAAATCATGAGAAATACAAAAAACCTTACTTCGATCTTGGATGTTTTGGCCGGTACGCCCAAAACTGCGCTTGAAATTCGCACTGCGCTAAAAGATATAGACAAAACAGTTATCTATAGAACTATTGCTAGACTTCTTAAAAAGAAAAAAATTAACGAAGTCCAGCTTAAAGATGGCTCAATTGCCTATGAAATCTCAAGCACTGGACACCACCACCATTTAATTTGCAGTAACTGTGGACAACTAGAGTGCATGAAATTGCCCAAAAAACTTTCAGACGCAATCAATCGATTTGAAGCAAACCTTTCGACCAAATTAGAAGTAGTTGACCATCGTGTAGATTTTTTTGTGATTTGTAATGAATGTCGTTTAAATAGTTAAGGGCTTGGATCTTGGTGCCTGGTGATAATTTATTGTCGCAAGTCATTTATATCTAAAAGGAGATTGTATGAATAAATTGTATTGGTTTTTGGCGGGTTTGATTGTGGCAGTAATATCTTTGTATTTTGCTATTATTTCGCCAAAAGATAACGAAGATGTTAAAAAGGTGGCAACAAGTATTTTTGCGGTTCATTCGCTAACACAGCAAATTGCTGAAGGTGGCGACATTGACGTGGTCAATATATTGCCAGCAGGGGTGAGCCCGCATCAATACCAGCCAACTGCGCAAGACCAGCTTCGCTTGAGCTCTGTTGACAAGGTTTTTATTATTGGGCACGAGCTAGACAATTGGGCGGAAAACATTGCTAAAAGTATCAATGAGAGCGTCAAGTTGATAACGATGGACAAAGGAATTGCACTTATGGAGTTTGGCGAAGAAGAGTACAGCGATGATGACGATCATGATGAGCACGAACACGACGATGAAAATGGTGGTACTCACGAGCACGAAGATCACGAGCACGGAGATTACGATCCGCATTACTGGTTTTCTGTAAAAAATGCTAAAGTTATTGCGCAAACAATCAAAGACGAACTTGTCGATTTGGATAAAGACAACAAAGCAATTTATGAGCAAAATTTTAACGCTCTAATTGCCTCGCTTGATGAACTAATTGCCGATAATGCGCAAATTGCTAAGCGGTTTCAGATCAAAGAAGTAGTTACTTTTCACAATGCTTTTGGCTACTTGGCTAAAGAGCTGGGCTTAGAAGTTGTGGCAACTGTGAGTGAGTTTCCAGGACAAACTCCTTCGCCATCATATATTGCAAATGTTGGCAATTTGATCAAGAAACACAATATCAAAATTCTTTTCAAGGAGCCTGAATTATCCGAAGAAATAGTTGCAACTTTGGCTGGGGATTACGGTGCAAAAGTTGAAACCCTTGATCCTTTAGAGGGTGGCAGACAAGGTGCAACTTACCAATCAATAATGGCTCAAAATATGCAAACCTTAGCCAATGCGCTAGGGCAAAACTAGGGCTTAGTGTATAATAAAAATATGAAGTTAATCGAAGTTTCTAAGTTTAAAATTGCCATTGCCGATAATTTAGTTTTGGATGAGGTTGATTGGAGTATGGAGTCAGGCGAACTTGCTTTGTTCACGGGGGCGAACGGAAGCGGAAAAACCACATTTGTTCGTGCTCTGCTTGGACTTACCCCTTTGCAATCGGGCAAAATAAAGTTTGATGGGCAGCCTTGGAGCATTGAATTTGTTAGTCAAAAAATTGGTTATTTACCTCAATATGCTAAAATTGATAGACATTTTCCGATTTCTGTTAGAGAGTTAATTCAGTTGTCTTGCAGTAAAGATGTCTGCTCTGACCCCAAGCATCATTTGGCTTATTTGGATAGCGAACAGCTAATTGACAGGCCAATTTCGGACTTATCAGGAGGAGAATTTCAGCGCGTAATGATTGCTAGAGCTTTAGAGAATTCTCCAAAATTAATTATTTACGACGAGCCAACCAATAATTTAGATGAAAAAACTAGCAAAAAAGTTTTTGAATTGATTGCAGATTTTCAAAAGCAGGGTATTGCGCAAATCATTATTACTCACAATCATGAATTAGTTCATGCCTTTAAAAAGAAAAAAGTTTATGTTTTTATGGATAAAAAAGTCGCTTTAGCAGGTAAGCATCATGTCTGAGTACTTAACTTCATTAGTGGGAATTTTAAGTGAACCTTTTTTTGTGCGCGCTTTTATCGGTGGATTTTTAATCTCTATGATGACTGCGTTAGTGGGAATTTTTGTAGTTCTGCGCAAGGAATCATTTATTGCTGACGGTATCGCGCATGCTTCTTTGACTGGCGTAGCAATTGGCTTGCTCGCTTCGTTTAATCCAACTTTTTTTGCCTTGCTTATTGGTATTTTGATGTCAGTGTTAGTTGTTTATGTTAAGCGCAGTAAAGGGATTTCTTCTGATTCAGCAATCGGCGTTTCGTATCCGTTTTTATTTTCTGTCGGCATCATATTGTTATTTTTGAGAGGCAGATATAGTGCAGAGCTAGAAACATATATTTTTGGTAACGTTATTACTACTAGCTTAACGGACGTAATAGTACTATGTGGTGTCTTCTTGTCCTTAATTTTGTTTTTTTCTAAAAATTATAAAGGTATGATTTTAGCTACACTCAATGACGATCTAGCAAGAATTAGTGGTATTAAAGTCGCCCGATTGGATTACTTGTTTACGATTTTAGTAAGTTTGGTGGTAATTGCCTCTGTAAAAATTGTGGGTATTATTTTAGTGACTGCGTTTTTAGTTGTACCAGTTTTGCATGCACAGATGTACGCAAAAAAGTTTTCCGATATGCTACCAATTGCAATGACGCATAATGTAGTTGCATTTTTAATTGGGATCTTTATTTCTCTTAATTATCCTCCTGGTGCAAGTATTGTGCTTGTATCTTGCGTAATTTATTTTATGAGTGGATTCTTGAAGAGTACTTTTGCTAGACTACTTATTAAGTAATGGATTGTGCCTGATAAATTCAAAAACCACTTTAAGTGGTTTTTGAATTTAGTCTTTTTGACATAGGATTTGCAGAATTTTAATGCCTGCATAACTGTCGCAAATAATGAGGTGTTGGGGCAGTTCTGAACGAAGTTCGATTTTGATACACGGTCCATAAATTTTATCTATTCCAAAACGAATATTGTATATAAAATCTATAAATTCCTTGCTATAAAAGTACGTTTCTTGCACCTTTTTAAGAGCTTTTTTGGCTTTTAAATACTCATCATTATCAATCATAGCTCTCTCCTTCTTTTTTCTGCATCTTAAAGATGTTAGTAGGAGTTTAGCAAGTTCCCAGAGAAAATCAAGCTCAGTGACTAAGCAAAACAAAAAAAGACCATAAGATCTTTTGCTGGTACCCTCGACAGGACTCGAACCTGTAACCTACGGGTTAGAAACCCGGCGCTCTATCCATTGAGCTACGAGGGCATAGATTATACAGTTTTCAGTTTTTTGGACATGGACTTCCATAGGGCTTCGCCCTTATGGCGCTCTCCGCCAGCTGGCGGATTCGCTGTCACCCTCTCGCTTGGTAGCGAGTATTTGAGCGCGTATTCTAGGGTTTTTCTCCGTTGTCCCGTTTTTAGCGGGACTTCCTTATTTAAGTCAAAACAATGTCAATATTTTATAAAAATATAGTTTTTCTCTGACTGGCATTGTATTTGTATGTTTGGGGTGGCTAGAGGGATTTGAACCCTCGACCCCTAGGACCACAACCTAGTGCTCTAACCCCTGAGCTATAGCCACCACGACTTTGCTGAAGCGCAAGAAGTGCAATTTTTTATCTGGTACCCCCTGTAGGATTCGAACCTACGACCTTCTGGTCGGAAGCCAGACGCTCTAATCCACTGAGCTAAGGAGGCTGATCACAATCACACTAATCCAG
>CAZWUV010000060.1:0-3821 GCA_964636735.1 uncultured Candidatus Saccharibacteria bacterium
GATGAGTTATATCTTGTTGGGCAGGGATAATTGTGGCCCCTTATGTTAATTTTTTTAGGGCGTGGTTTAGGCGAGATAAGGTTTCTGCTTTGCCAAGCACAAAAGCGCAGTCATTTGGTGGAGGCGAAAAATCTTCTCCTGTTAGCGCCACCCTAACAGGCCAAAAAACATCTCCATTGGATAAACCTGCTTCGCTTGCTTCTTGGGCCAGAGCGTCGCTAATATCTTTTGCTTGCCAATTTTGCAAATTGGTAAGTGTGGAAATTGCTAGCTTTAATCCTTGCAAAGTCTTTTCTGGTGTGGATTTTTTAAAGATTAGTTTTTCTCCAGAATAATCAGAAACTTCTACAAAAAAACTAGTTAACTTTGCAAAATCTGCAAACTTAATAATTCTAGTTTGAATAATTTGCGCACTTTTTTTAAAAATTTCGTCAGTCATGCCTGCTGGTTTGTAGGGTTCAAGTTTTTTGAGGAAATCTAGCAAATCCATTTTGCGAACATAATGTCCCTGAAAATGATCTAGCTTTTCATTGTCAAAAATCGCACCTGCTTTGTTGATGCGTGAAATATCAAATTCTTGAATTAGCTGATCAAGGGTAAAAAATTCCCTGTCATCACCGGGGTTCCAACCCAAAAGGGCTAAATAATTTACCAAGGCCTCAGGCAAGTAGCCTTCTTTTTTGTAGGTACCAATCCAAACTTTTTCTCCATGAAGGCGCTTGGAAAGCTTCTTTTTATCTGGGGCAAGCAGTAGTGGTAGGTGGGCAAATTGCGGAGCTTGCCAGTTAAAATTTTGATACAAGATTAAGTGCTTTGGTGTGCTGGGTAGCCACTCTTCGGCGCGCATAACATGAGTGATTTCCATTAAATGGTCATCAACAACATTTGCTAAGTGATAAGTTGGAAAGCCGTCTGATTTTAAAAGCACCGTGTCGTCAACATCGCTCATTTGAAAGGTGACTTTTCCGCGCACTAAATCGTCAACAACTAGCTCGCCGAATTCTGGAACTTTTAGGCGAATAACAAAATTTTTTTGCTCACTTAGATTTTGTGAGATTTCTTTTTTATCAAGATTTCGGCAGTGTCGATCATAGCCTGGCTTTTGTCCTGATTTTTGTTGATTTTCGCGCATCTTTTCAAGTCTTTGAGGAGTGCAAAAACAATAATAAGCGCCTCCAGATTCGACTAATTGTTGGGCATAGTTTTTGTAGAGATCGCTTCGCTGTGATTGCACATACGGACCAAAGTCTCCACCCCTTATTGGGCTTTCATCAAACTCAATTCCTAGCCAAGCTAAATCTGCAAAAAAACGCTCCATTGCACCTTCTTGAAATCGGGTTTGGTCGGTGTCTTCAATTCGCAAAATCAGTTCGCCTTGATTTTGTTTGGCAAATAAAAAATTAAAAAGAGCGGTTCGTGCACCGCCAAGATGCAATTCGCCAGTTGGCGATGGAGCAAATCTTAGTCTAGGGTTTTTCATATGTTTTATTATAGCAAAAATAGCGCTAGAAGCTATAGTCGGCTGCTCATCCTTCGACTGCGTTTTCGATGTGGGTTGCAGTACCGTTGTGGTCGACATTGATTGCGTCAATGCGAATGTTGGTGTTGGGGTAAATTTGTTCTAGGGCTAGCGCTAAATTACGCAACTTATTTTGTTTTTGTGTGCCAATTCTAAAAATTGCCATATCGAATTTTCCTGTTTTGCCAGCTTTGACTTCAACAATGACTAGAATTTTACCATCTTGCGCCAAAATATCTATCTCGCCAATTTTAAGACGCAAATTTCTTTTGAGGATTTTGTAGCCTTTTTTCTTTAAATACTCAGTGGCAATTTCTTCGCCTTGATTTCCGATAAATTTACTCATTTTTTTCAATCAAGTTTGCTATTTGGTGGGCAAGTTTTGGGGGTGCCAAGATAAGTTCTGGAGTACCAAGTTTCCACGGATTTCCTGAATAATCTAGGGCAATTGCTCCAGCTTCTTGTGCCAATAAAATCGCTGGGGCTACATCCCATTCTTTTGGAGTATAGCAAATTACCGCATCGACTTTTTGCTCGGCAATGCAAGCAATCGAATACAGTCCTGATCCAAAAGATTTAATTTCGCTGATATGGGGTTTGACTTTATCGATTTGCTGGTCGAATTCTTTTTTAAAATAATTTGGCCTAGATGTTCCAATTGTTATTGAGCGCAATGGGCGATTATTTTTGATAGTTAGTTTTTTGCCGTTCCAAAAAGTCCCTTTGCCTTTTTGTGCCACAAGCAATTTATCTTCTTCTGGTATAAACAGGGAGTTAACTATAATCTCTCCATCTTTTACCAAACTTGCGCCACAAGCGTAAATTTTATTTTTATTTATGTAATTGCGAGTGCCGTCAATCGGGTCAAATATCCATATGTGTTGATTATTTTCTAGGCTTCCACCAAGCTCTTCGCCCAAAATACTATGCTTGGGAAAATTTTGGTGAATAATGTCGCGCATTGCCTTCTCTGCTAGAGTGTCGATTGGGGTTACTAGACTATTATCTGCTTTATGAAATATCTCGTTGTTATTGTGAAAATTTTCTTTAGCAATTTTACCGCCCGCCATAACAACTTCGGTGCAGATTTTTAAAAAGTGGTTAGTAATTTTTAGCTCTTGCATATAAAAAAGTTTCTTGTTTAAATCATACCTAATGAACAAGATTATTAAAAGGCTTAAAAGCTTGCCTAAAGTAGCACTTGGGGTTGCGGGAACTACAATCTTGTTGGCTGTGGTTGCAGTGTCTATATTTTTTCATTTTCAGACTAAGCTTGAGGCTCAGCCAGTAATTTTAGGAGCTAAAACAGATCGCGCAACGATTGACGGGCCTTTGGCAGATTTTGATGTGTCTTTGCTGGAAGAGTTAGATGTTGGCGAAGGTTCGCTTGTTTTTGAGCCTGCTATTGAGCCTGAGCTCGAGAAGGGCTTTGATTTTGATTTTAATTTGTCACTTGATGAGAGCGCTTTCGTTGCACCTACACTGCCAGTTGAGGAAAATTTAGCAAAAGTTTTGCGCGTGATTGATGGCGACACTTTAGAGTTGGAGGTGGGCGGCACTAAAGCGGTTGTGCGCTTGATTGGCATTAACGCACCCGAGAAAAATGAGTGCTTGTTTAATGAGGCAACAAGTCTTGTGGAAAAACTGGCAATCAAAAATGTTTATATTTTTACTGATGAGTCTCAGGGAGAAAAAGATAAATATGGTCGGCGACTTGTCTATATCAAGACTTCTAGCGGCAAAGATTTGGGTAACGAGCTTTTGAGGGTGGGCTTAGCAAAAGAATATACCTATGGAAAAGATTATGATTTGAAGTCTCATTATATTGTCGCCCAAAATGCAGCGCAGATTGAAGAGGTGGGGATTTGGGGCAAGAAGTGTATTGCTAAAGAAGAAAAAGTTTCTGAAATTAAACAGGACGCAGTCAAAGCAACAGAAGGCAATAGCAAAACTATAGCTCCCCAAAAATCTAGCGAAGAGCCAGAAATCACGCACAATGGCAAGGCAAATGAGGCAGAATGCAAGGATAGTTTGGCGCCCGAGATTGCCGTAGCAATCAAAGGCAATATTGATACTAACACCAAAGAAAAGCTTTATTACATTAAATATAAAGATGCCAGTTTTGGTGTAGATAGTCCGAACTATGGCTCTGTTAAAATTAGCACTGAAGGTGAGTTTTGGTTTTGCTCTGAACAAGATGCAATTGATGCGGGTTGGGTTAAAAAAGAAAAAAGTGACTCTTAGGCGACTATTTAACAATTATAGCTCTTGCCCCTATTGCTTTTATATCTCTATAATAAAA
>CAZWUV010000061.1:0-3692 GCA_964636735.1 uncultured Candidatus Saccharibacteria bacterium
ACTTTCAAGATCGCTTTTTTGTTGCCATGTTAGATCTTTTTTGTTTTTCATTTCCCCTCCGAGTTCTTTTAGTATGTCTCTATACTACCACAAAAAACGTGCTTTGTCAATATACAAAACACGTTCGTAAGTTAAATAAATTTACTCATAAAACAAAAATAACAGCTTTAGGCTGTTATTTTTAACTCTAAATAATTGGCAGGGGTGGAGGGATTCGAACCCCCGTCGCTGGTTTTGGAGACCAGAATTCTACCACTGAACTACACCCCCTCTTCCCCACAAATAAAATTTAGCGGGGTTTTGGATTTGGCAATTTTGTTTCTTTGTGAGAAACATGTTTTCTGCATTTTGCGCAAAATTTTGCCAAAGCTAGTTTTTCGGTTGTATTAACAACATTCTTTTTAACAATATAGTTGCGATTTTTGCAATCTTCACATGCTAGTAAGAATTTTTGCCTTTTACCTTTTTTTGCCATAACTTCTCTTAAGTCTAATATTTAAATAAGGTGGAGCCCACAAGCGGATTTGAACCGCTGACCCCTTCCTTACCATGGAAGTGCTCTGCCACTGAGCTATGTGGGCATATTTATTGCTATAAACTGGTGCTGAGGGAGGGATTCGAACCCCCGAAGGCATTGAGCCATCTGATTTACAGTCAGATGCGTTTGTCCACTTCGCTACCTCAGCTTAATGTTTTTCTCTAAGTAGTGCCAAGCAATAATATTCATGAAAGGAAATAGTTTTTGCTTGGAGCCACCTGTCGGATTCGAACCGACGACCTACGGTTTACAAAACCGTTGCTCTACCACTGAGCTAAGGTGGCAAATATAAATAATAACTGCAAAATTAAATTTATACTGCAATCAGTTTTATTTATATAAAAAAACTATACCAGAATAAACTGTTTTTTTCAATAATCCCAGCAACCTCCTTGTACTCTACTAAATACTCGTATCAATCAGGTCTTTGAGTTGCTTGTAATTTGCAGAGTCCGCATCTAATTTTAAAGCTTGATCAATTGCATTTTGTGCGGTGGAAAAATCTTTGCTTTCATAAGCAGCTAAGGCAACGTTATAATGACGACTTGCCCTGCCTCCATCTAGATCTCTTGCCGCCTCAAATGACTCTAGTGCTTCTTTAAAGTTTTTATTCTTTAGATAGATTGCACCCAATCGGTTATAAATCTTTGGATCTTTTGGATTGATGGCTACTGCTCGCAAATAAGAATCCTCTGCTCTGATTAAATCACCGCTTGCAAAAAATTTATCACCATCTGAAATATTTTTTTGTTCTGGAAAAGTCACGGGATTATTTTTAATATTTGGTTGTGCGGAATTATTGAGCTGACTTTCTTTTTTGGGCTTTGCCTTGGACATAAAGCCCTTCACGGCAGATAATCCGGATTCCAAAAAATTCTTTTTAGATGTAGTTCGGGTTGGATTTGGATTATTGATTTTTGATAGTGGTGGGGATGACTGGTGAGTCGAATTAGCTCCAAAATCTTGACCAGAAGAAGCAAAAGATCCCGCCATACCGTCTCTTTTAACAAGGGCGCTGTCGCCAAGCTCATCAAAATCTCCACTAGTTGCGCTAAAAAAAGCTTCAAGGCTTTTTGCTTTTTCGTCAGTAGAAATTTTTATAGGTGGTTCCTGCAGTGCCACATCTATTACAGGAGCCTCATCGGATGCAGTTTCTCCTGCATCGACAAAAACATCATCCACTGAAAGATCGGAAGCCTCTGCAGTTGGGGCGCTCATCAAATTATCAGCGCCACTTACCCCAAGCATATCCAAGGATGGCTGATCTTTCACTGTCTCTTCTTTTTTGATGGCCGATGGCAAATGCCGCACCAAAACTACAAAAATAGCAACAATAGATAGATAGATTATAAACTCAATACTCATTGATTTGTGTTAAATTTTAATTTGAAAAATAATGTCTCAATCAATAATCTATGATTGATTGGCTGATTGCCTGCCAACTGCAAACCCTCAGCAATTATCTGTGCCTCAGCACTATCTGCTTCGGTTAGCCAATAGTTCAAAACCTCTAGCGCCTTACGCTGGCTCGATAAATTTTTAATTTCTGCCAATGATTCTACTAAAGTCATTTTTTTGAGCTCTGTCAAGCCTATAATTCCTTCACTCTGTGATGCGGACTTTAAGGCAACGGTTTGTATTCTAGATAAAATAGTCGGCAAAATACCTGATGTTTTTTTTGCAAATAAAAAAACTCTTAAAAACTTCGGCGGCTCTTCGATTAGCTTAAGCATTGTATTTAATGTATCTGCACTCCATAAATCTACATCCAGCAAAAAAAGCGCAGACTGCTTGCCATGCATTGGATAGTAATGCACTCTGGAAAGACTTGAGCGCAATTCCCCTACTTTTGGTGGCTCGGCAATCAAGATTGTATCGAATTGACTAATCTCAAGCTTTTCTTTAATATGCTCACAAATAAGCAACCATTGCTCTTGATTTGCGCCAACAAATAAAATCCCCTGCGAAGCCTCACCCTCACTGCTACCCAAAATACTATCAACCTTATGCTCAAAATCCATAAAGCTACAATAGCGCTCTTTAGTGTTAACCGTCAACATTTTAACACCCCAAAATACACAAAATTTAAATAGGCGCAAACAAAAAATCCCCCGAGAGGGGGATAGCTTTAAAGCGTGCGAGAGAAGGCCACGCCTAGGCGGTATTCTCCACGATCGAGAGCGTCATAGGCAGAGACATCCGCACCACAGGCATCAAAGTGACCAACGTACACGAGCGAGCCAGAAGAGTCGAGCGCTTTTGTCCAAGTATTCATTTCCTTTAGTAATCTTTCACCTTTGTTGTCGAAAGTTAGCAAGAGGTCGTATAATACTTGGCTTGGGGATTGTCTAGTCATTTGGTTTATTTGAAGTTCTGCAAGCTGTTCGCTTGCTTCTATACAGTCATCTTCATCCATTAGTTCTTGAATGGTTTCTTTTTGAGTTTCAAATTCTGCAATAGCCTCTTCATACTGAGCTTGCTTAGTTTTAGATAAAGTTGGCATAATTCCTGTTTTTAGATAATCTACCAAAATCTCTGTCTGTTCAAGATAGTTTTCCCTGAAAGAGTTTGGGATGATTTTCGTAGATACCAATGCCCACTGGGCTTTGGATTTAGTTGGGGTTTCGGTGGTGAAAAATTCTTCATCTTTGCGCTCGTTATCGTAAAGAATTGCACCTTTGTCAACTGTTTCAAATTTTTCTTCCAGCTCTTCGTTCATCTTTTGCATTGTCAGTGGTGAGCCGTCTTTGGCAGTGCTAATTCGCAAAATTAATTTTTGGTTTAACCTTGCGGCTGTTTTTAGCTCTTCCTTTGAAAAAGGAATTGGTGGGATTTCTGATTTTTTAAGTTTCACACCAAAAGTATTAAAAACTTCTTTGGGACCAAGAAAGTTTTCTGATCCCATAATTTCTTGGGCTATTTTTATATTAGCAGTAGACAGATCTTCTGCTGGCTTGCTTAACTTTGCCTGTTTAGGAAGGCTTTCTGCCGGCTTGCTTAACTTTGCCTGTTCGCGATTTTTTTCCAGATAAAATTCTGGAAGTAAAAGCTTACCTAATCTAGAAAATGTAGACAATTGCTTGTCCTCCTCGTACTGTTAAGATGCGTCTTTTAAAGACAGGGTATAGAATACTATATTTTAAGAGAAATTGCA
>CAZWUV010000062.1:0-3599 GCA_964636735.1 uncultured Candidatus Saccharibacteria bacterium
GGGTATTCTTGCGGTGCTTGGATGGGAACGTCCAAAGCTCATTAAAAATAAGGAGAAAAACATGACTACGAAAGTTGAAAAAGAAGTATCCCTGGAAACCCGCCTAGTAATGGCAGGCATGTCACTTGCAAGAGTAACTGATTCCTTCTCGGACAAGAAATCTCGCGCAGCCCTCAAAAAGAAGGTTGTAGCAGAGTTGGGCTTTATGCCACAAGTGCCCAAAAATCGCTACACGAGGATGTTTTTAGAGCTAGCAAGGGATTACGAAGACAGTGGATCGCAAAATGCTAACGTTGTTGGTATTTTGTCCGATGAGTTGCAAATCGATTTTATAAAAATCGAAGAGCAAATGCGTCAACTTTGGGTGGGGTTGATGCGCAAAGCATCTCCATGGCAACTTCAGGTAGTTGCTAGACTGGAATCCATGGTGCGTGGATTTGCGGAGATGGGTTGGCACTACGAACCCTTCCTTCCTTGGTTAAATGCTATTGCCAAAGAAAAGGTACCGTGTCCTTCTCGCACGCAAGAAGTGCATGAGTCTTGGACAAGCTGGGTTTTAGATAACTTTCATAGTTATTCAAAGCCCTTTCACGACCCTGCAATTGGCGGAGATGCGCTGATTGCCTATATTAAAGAAATGGGTAATCAGCAGAGCAGGTCTTGGCCTTATATACAGGCAAGGCTTGGCATGAGTACAATCAAAAATCATCTGGAGGTGGCCAAAGAATTTGGCCGCACCAGAGAATTTATCAAGGCTAGGGAGGCAAGATTTGTGCAAGAGATCCGTCCGCAGTGGCAGGATTTTAAGCAAAAGTTTTGGCCTGACGACGATTAACCCCTTCCCCAGTTATTTGTATCTGGGTTAGCAAAATACAAACAAAGACCCCTTTACGGGGTCTTTTTCTTTTGCCTTTAGATAATTTACGGCAGAGCAATTCCTTGTTCATGATAAGGAGGATCTGGTCGTTCGTTACCCCAACTATCAATTGGTCGTAAAGTAAAATAATAAATTCCTGCAGGCAAGCTAACGGTGTAATCCGAATGACTATTTGGGTCAACAAAAATTTCGGTACTGTGTTTTTCTCCAAGTTCACTAGGATTTGTTGAGACATAAATAGCAATTTTAGCTAAATCTGCGTCGCTAGGGTTGTCCCAGCTAAGCTCTACGCCGCCGGATTTACTGCTAGTTGTTACATTTGTTGCTGAGTCTGGCGCGTCATTATCGCTGGCAATTGTAACTGCAATCGAATTTGTTGAAGTTGCGCCGTTTTCGTCCGTAACTTCTAGAGCAAGGTTGTGGTCGCCAGTACTATATGCGGATGGGTTAAATGTAAAATTGTATGGCGCAGAAGATCTGGAGCTAACAGTTGTCTCGTCAATATAAAGTCTTACTCGGGTAACACCATAATGCGCACTTGCCTCTGCTTCTATAATAGTTGTACTAGACAATACAGATCCATTGCTTAAATTTTTGAAGCTGACTTTTGGCACCTTGTCTTCGTCGTACATATCGTCTTGTTCAGTAGGTGGAGCATCCATATTGTAGCCAGCTGATTTTGCCCAAGCCAAAACTGGATTTTGCCAATTTGGTCGATCTGGCCGTTCAGAATTTATAAGTGTAAAGATTTTCTCTTCAATTAAATTTTGAGGTGTAAATTCAGTGGCAAGTTTGTTGTTTTGCTTATTGATTTGAACTTTAACGTGAACATCGTCTTCCTCGGTTGGCTTTTGCCATGGAGCAAAAATATCCGTGATTGTTTCGGGGGAGTTTTCGGTCGGCAATTTGGCAGATAATTTATCTACTTGAATACTAGAGATTGTGCCAGGGCGATTAAACTGTTCGATTGGCGAACCCTGCAGGGCGCCCAACAAAAATTGGCGGAAGATCGGTGCTGCCACAACAGAGCCATCAGCACTGCGCATTTCGGCATTATCATTATTTCCAACCCAAACAGCCACAGCAAGACTTGGTGTATAACCAACTGTCCACGCATCCATAAATCCTTGAGTTGTTCCTGTTTTGACGGCTACTGGTCGGGCTCCAAAATTCAGTAGCGAGTTAGCGCCAAAAACAGCAGAGCGTGCATTATTGTCGGACAAGATATGCGAGATTTGGTAAGCAACTTCTTTTGGCAAAACTTCCTTTTCGCCTTTGCCTTTTTGGTGCTCAAAAAGAGTTTTGCCCTCAAAATCTTTAACTTCTAAAATGCTAATTGGCGGGCGATAAGTTCCTTCGGAAGCAAAGGTGCTAAAGGCCGTCGCCATATCTAGTGGGCGAACATCACCGCCACCTAGTACCAACGCTAGTCCGTATCTGGATGGATCATTTAGAGTGGTAATTCCCAAATCGCGCGCAGTACTTAGAGCTTTATCTAGGCCAATTAAATCAAGGAGTTTTACTAGGGGAATGTTAAGCGAGTTTCCAAGTGCTTGACGAATACTGACAGGGCCACGTTGGCGGAGGTCGTAGTTATTAGGAGAGTATCCCTGGGAATCAAAAGTAGTTTTTACATCCCATATGGTGGTTGCGGGGCTAAATCTTTCTTTAAAAGCGGCAGCAACGACAATCGGCTTAAAGCTAGATCCTGGTTGCTGTTGACTAAGGGTGACATTAACATTGCCGTCGATTTCAGAGTCAAAATAATCTTTTGATCCAACCATTGCTAGAATTTCGCCAGTTTTTGGATCTTTGGCAACTAGCGCGCCATTGAAAACATTGCGAAAAGCTTGTCTTTCAACACCTTCTTTAACGGCTTTCTCTGCAAGAATTTGCAAGTCTAGATCAAGTGAAGTTTTAACAGATAATCCGCCTTCTTCAACAATTTGCTCGCCGTATTCATTTGCTAATTGTTCTTTAACATAAAAGACAAAGTGAGGTGCTAGAATAGAATTTGATTGCGGAACAACTTCCATTTTTTCTTCTTTTGCTTTGTCGGCTTGCTCTTGCTCGATGTTGCCAAGCTCAACCATTGAATCTAAGATCCAGTCACGACGCTCTTTTAATTTATCGGTATTGTTTCCGTATGGAGAAAAATAGGTTGGTCGCTGAGGAATAGCTGCAAGCATGGCGATTTCGTGTAATTCTAGATCGCTTACTTCTTTAGCAAAATAGGATTGAGCTGCGGACTGAATGCCATAATTGACTCCTCCATAAGGAATTTCATTTAAATAAAGAGTAAGGATTTCGTCTTTATTAAACATTGCCTCTATTTCTAGAGATAAAATTAACTCTTTGATTTTGCGATCATAGGTTTTTTCGTTTGTTAAAAGAGAGTTTTTGACAAATTGCTGTGTTAAGGTGGAGCCACCAACCCGTGTACCGCTGGTAACATTGCTGATTATAGAGCGGACAATTCCGCGAATATCAAAACCATGATGCTCGTAGAAGTTTCTATCTTCGGCAGCAATTGTGGCTTGCTTGACTAGCTCTGGAATATCTTCGCTTTTTAAAACAGTACGACGCTGATCGCCATGCACCTCAAACAGTAATTTGTCATTGCGGTCGTAGATTTTAGTTGATTCTGTTTGGTGTCTTTCGCGAAGTGTTCCAGGAGTAGGTAGGTCTTTAGCATACCAAGCAAAAAGAGCAATTATTGCAA
>CAZWUV010000063.1:0-3225 GCA_964636735.1 uncultured Candidatus Saccharibacteria bacterium
AAGCTACGGGCGAGCTTCTTATTCTGACGATGGTATCAACTGGACAGCTTTGCCTCCATCTACCACTACTCAGGGGTTAAAAATGGCTTTAAACTCTGGAAATGGTGCAGCTACAGTGACTTATGGTAACGGCATGTGGGTTGCTACTTCTCAGTGGGGAGCCGATGCCTCTTATTCCCTAGATGGTGTCAACTGGACACGTTTGGAGCCCGGCGAGGGGACAGGCATTATTGGCGCTGAAGGAGGTGGAGATTTCGTGCGAGCCGTTGGTTATGGCAATGGAAAATGGATAGCTGCTGGAAGAGGTGGTTATGCTTCTTATTCAGCCAATGGTTCAACTTGGGTTCCTCTTCCTCATGATGCAATTCAGCTTGGTAGTCTTCATCAGCCTAGTGCAGTTGCTTATGGTGGCGGTAGATGGGTTGTCATTGGAGCCGGACCAGGTTCAAAAATTTCTTACTCCAACGATAATGGTTTTAACTGGATAGCTTCAGAAATTAATGTTGGAACTTGGGCTGAAGACGTTGCTTATCATGATGGGAAGTGGATTGCAGTGGGCTCTCTTGGGGGTAGCGCTTCGCAATCAGACGATGGCATAACTTGGACCAAGATTGTTCCGTTGGCCTGCGAAGATGACGATGACGAAGATCAGGACGAAGATGACGACAATGGTCAGGAAAATGGCAACGGACAAGATGATAACGATGACAGAGATGATAACGGCAACGGACAAGATGAAGGTTCTGACGATAGCAATCAAAAAAAGGCTAATGTTACTTCTTTCGGTGGTGGTGACGTTACCAGCGATGATGGGGCTGTTACACTGGAGTTTCCTCCTGGATCATTCTCCGGAGATGTGATTGTTTCAATTGATGAGTCTTCCGCATCTCCCGACACTCCAAGTAATCTTGATCAAGTCGGTGGTGCGTATAATATAGTTGTCATTTCAGTATCTGATGGCACCGAGATTACAGATTTTAATGCAGATGTAGATGTTACTATTGCTTTTGCAGGAAATGCACCAGATCAATCTCAAATTTATTATTACGACGAAGATAGTCAAAAATGGATTGCCCTACCTACAACCGTTGCAGGAAAGACTGTAAGCTCAAAGTTAAATACTGCCGGATATTTTTCGACCTTTACTAGCAAACTTTCTGCAATTCCAAAAACAGGTGGCGGTGCACCAATTCCACAAATCTTGCTTGCTTTAGGGCTCACTGCGCTATTAGTTGCCAGTAGACAAAAAATAATGCAATTCAAGCCACTGAATAAATGATTGACTCCCTTTCCCGAAAAAAGTTTTGGCGCAAGAAAGGCCTAGATACTGGCCTTTCTTATCACGAAATACATAGTTCTTGGATACAGCAAGACTCAGGGTTTCAAGAACAACAAGATATTGACCTTAGAAAAGAAAAAATAATTACTTTTAAAACTGTCGAGTCCATCGAAGAAACTTCGATGACGCCATCTGCGACACTGTCCGCTTATCAGCTCCCCAAAATAAATTTTGGGGAGTTTGTTTGTGATAGCTGGGTATATTTTCTGGATCGTCTTGATAACTTTATTTTTGACTTAAAAAGCGTTACTCCAATTTTTATCGGTAAAATTCGCCAATTAGTACCTATATTTTCTCTCGGCATTGCAGTACTCTTATTTACATTATTTTATCCAGCTATTTTTTATACAGCCTCGAAAATTATCTCAACTACCGCCACAAACGTTGCGAGCATATTTAATAAATATGGCGAGAGAAAACAAGATTATAGCGCCATAGCGTCCGAAAATAATAATCAGCCCAGCAAATCGGCCGATGAGTCAAATCAGATTATCCAAAGCAAAATTATTCCTTCTAAGCCTAGTAAATTTAAAGACCTTAGAATTCAAATCAAGGAATTGGGTGTAGATGCTTTGGCAATTGAGGGTGACACAGAATCTGTGCTCGAGGAAGGAGTTTGGCACTTATCTAGCTCTCCAACTCCTAATTATGCAGGCAATGTTGTAATTTTGGGTCATAGGTGGAAGTACCTTCCGCCTGACAATAGAAGTTTTTTTAATCTAGATAAATTGCAAAAAAACGACATCATTACTTTGCATTATAATTATAGGCAGTACACCTACAAAGTACGTGAGCAAAAAATTGTTACTCCTGATCAAGTAGAGATTTTTAGGCAAACTTCCAATAATCAGATTACAATTGTTACCTGTACACCGCTTTATTCAACAGCAAAAAGACTTGTTGTGATAGGTGATTTAGTTGAGTAGCTTTGTGGATTTAATAGGGTTAATGAAGCCTGCATTCAATTGCGAAGCACGTCTATTGCTAAATTTTGTGATTTATGTTATGATTTTTTCGTCTATTAAGGCATAAATTCATATTGCATAAAATTTTGTGGGCCTGTAGCTCAGTGGTAGAGCAGGAGCCTTTTAAGCTTCGTGTCATGAGTTCGATCCTCATCAGGCCCTCCAGCAAAAATCCCGACATAAGTCGGGTTTTTTGTTTGACTTTATCTGAGCAATTTTATAAAGACATCACTAGGAACATCCACCTTGCCAAGCTTTTTTAGGCGTTCTTTTCCAGCTTTTTGCTTGCGAAGCAGTTTATCTTTGCGTGTTCTATCTCCTCCATATAGCTTAGCAGTGACATCTTTGCGAAGTGCTGGAATATCCTCGCGCGCAATAATTTTTCCGCCAATTGCTGCTTGTAGCGAAATTTGAAATTGATGTTTTGGAATTAAGTCTTTAAGTTTTTTAACTACTGATTTACCAACTCCCAAAGCTTCATTTTTATGAACAATTCTAGACAAGGTGTCGATTGCATCTCCAGCAACTAAAATATCTAATTTTACTAAATCATCCTCACGGTAACCAAGTGGTTCGTAGCTAAGTGATGCGTATCCTTGCGATACGCTCTTTAGCGAGTCATAAAATTCCGTAATTATTGAAGAGAGCGGAATTTCGTAATGCAATACTACCCTTGAGCCAAAACTTGCGCTGGTGTTTAAGTATTCGGTTTTTTTGTAGACACCTCGTTTAGCCTGAGCCAACTCCATTACTCCGCCCAAGTATTCTTCAGGCGTAACAATTTCTGCAGAAACAATTGGCTCGCTGTATTGTAGTTTTCCGTTTATCATGTTTTCTCTATAGGCTACAGACGGAGTAGTGACAATCAGCTCAATTCCAAATTCTCGTGATAATCTCTCCTTGATAATTTC
The DNA here is from genome assembly GCA_964636735.1 of uncultured Candidatus Saccharibacteria bacterium. GTDB lineage: Bacteria > Patescibacteriota > UBA1384 > JACPKC01 > JACPKC01 > CAZWUV01. The sequence continues at coordinate 3,216 of CAZWUV010000063.1, forward strand.
TAAGTGGAGT
>CAZWUV010000064.1:0-3122 GCA_964636735.1 uncultured Candidatus Saccharibacteria bacterium
GGAAAAGGCTTGCTTGGCAATCGGCCATACTCGCTGGGCAACTCACGGCGCCACCACTAAGGCAAACAGTCATCCGCATTTTTCGTGCGACTTAAATATTGCCGTTGTCCACAATGGAATTATTGAAAACTACCAAGAATTGCGCGCCCAGCTTGAGGCGCAGAGTCATAAATTGCGCTCGCAAACTGACACAGAAGTTATTGCTCATCTGGTAGAAAACGAGATTAAAAGCTCAAAATCTTTAACTGAAGCAGTGGGCAAAGCCTTGCAGTACATCGAAGGTGCATTTGCAATTGCAGTGATTGAAGAGGGGTCTGATGTGTTAGTTGGCGCGCGTCGTGGTTCGCCGCTGGTTGTTGGCTTGGGTGAAAAGCAAAAATTTTTAGCATCGGATATTCCTGCATTTCTTAGTGAAACAGACGAAGTAATTTTTGCCAAAGAAGGGGATTTAATTGAGCTAACTGGCGACGGAGTCAAAATCTTTTCACTAGATACCGGTAAAAAACGAGATTTTGAAATCGAGAAGATTTCTTGGACTCCAGAGCAAGCGCAAAAAGGGGATTTTGAGCACTTTATGATTAAAGAGATTTTTGATCAGCCAGATGCGCTCCAAAAAGTAATTGCTCAGCATCGCAATAATATCGAGGATTTGGCAGATGAGATCAATTCTTCGTACGGAACTTTTTTTACTGCTTGTGGTAGTGCTTATCATGCAGCCTTAACTGCAACTTATTTATTTTCTAAAGTTGCTAGCAGGCATGTAAATGTATGCGTGGCCAGTGAGTTTCCTAGTCACGAGCATTTTCTAGAAGAAAAAACTCTGCTCGCCTTGATTTCGCAAAGTGGTGAGACAGCCGATACGCTAGAAGCAATGCGTTCTGCTAAAAGGCGAGGCTCGAAAACTTTAGGCATTGTAAACGTTCAGGGTTCAACCTTGGCGCGCGAGGCTGATTTGCATATTTTAACTCAAGCAGGTCCAGAAATTTGTGTGCTAGCCACCAAGAGTTTTACGGCGCAAGTGGCGCTTGTTACCTTGTTAGCTTATGCCTGCGCAGATAAATATAGTGATGGTCGAGATTTACTTCGTAGTGCGGTAAAGGCAACTAAGGAAATGCTAGAGGATAAGCTGCTAATAGCGCAAATTGCTAAAATTGCAAAAGATATTGCCAAAAAAGATCATTTATACACCATCGGCAGAGGCTTAAATTATCCAACTGCCATGGAGGCAGCCCTCAAAATTAAAGAGGTTAGCTATATTCATGCCGAAGGTTTTGCAGGTGGCGAGCTAAAGCATGGATCAATTGCACTTATTGAGCAAGGAACGCCAGTGATTGTATTTGCCTCAAACAATGAAACAAAAGCAGAAATTATCTCAAATGCCATGGAAGTAAAATCGCGGGGGGCGTATGTGATTGGCATTGCTCCAGATAACAATGAAGTCTTTGACGAGTGGATCAAGGTTGCAGATTTGCCCAATGCAATGCCGATTTTGGGCAGTATTCCTGCGCAAATCCTAGCTTATTACTTGGCAGTGGAGCGCGGAACAGATCCAGATAAGCCTAGAAATTTGGCAAAAAGTGTGACAGTTAAATAGTATTTTGGTATATAGTATTTAGACAGGTATTATCAAATTGGCGTCAAATTAAGCCTGTATACTATATACGGTATACTATATACTAAAATAAATGGAGGGTTGATGAAGTTACATTTTTACGGCGCATCGGGGGAAGTTACTGGTTCTAATTATTTAATCGAAACTACGGCAGGTGTTCGAGTTTTGGTGGATTGCGGGGCTTTTCAGGGTGGCAAAGATCAGGAGCTCAAAAACGCTGCTCCTTTTTTGTATGATCCGCGGTCAATTGATGCTGTTATTTTAACTCACGCGCACCTAGATCACGTCGGCAGACTTGGCAAGTTGGTAAATCTAGGATTTAGCGGACCTATTTTTGCTACTCCTCCTACAAAAGATTTAGCAGAGCTAATTATGCTTGATTCTGTTTCGATAATGGCAAATGATGAAATGAAGTTTGGTGACCAGCCTTTGTATCGAGAAGAAGATGTCGCCAAAGCAATGAATATGTTTAAGGGCTTGGAATATGGAGTCCGGCAGCAAGTTGCCGAAGGCGTCGAGGTGCGATTTTTCGACTCAGGGCATATTTTAGGAAGCGCTAGTGTTGAGTTGTGGGCTGATGGCAAAAAAGTCGTTTTTTCTGGAGATATTGGCAACAAAAATGCACCAATCATTCAAGATCCACAGCACGTTGATGAAGCAGATTATGTTGTATGCGAGTCAACTTACGCAGGACGCATTCACGAGGGAACAGACGAGCGCGCACAAATCCTTAAAAATGTTATCGACGATTCGGTCCAGCAAGGAGGCGTATTGGTAATTCCTGCTTTTGCTATGGAGCGAACACAGGAATTGCTCTATAGCTTAAACGGCTTATTAAAAAACCATTCAATACAAGAATTGCCGATTTTTTTGGACTCGCCATTGGCAATCAAGACAACAAATGTTTTTAAAAAGTACCCACAGTATTTTGATGACGAAGCCAAAGCTCTTTTAGATGGTAATGATAGGCACTTTTTTGATGTTCCGCGCCTTAAAATGACTATGAGCGTTGATGAGTCAAAATCTATCAACAAGACGCCACCACCAAAAATTGTAATTGCGGGTTCGGGCATGATGACGGGTGGGCGAATTAAATATCACTTGCGTGAATATTTAAGTGATGCAAAAAACACACTCTTGATTATTGGGTATCAGGCCGAGGGGACTTTGGGGCGTAAGCTTTTAGATGGCGCTGATAGAATTGATTTATTCCGCGAGGAAATCGAAGTCAATGCCAAGGTTAAGGCGGTTGGTGCATTCAGCGCTCATGCGGATCACCCGCAGTTAATGGAATGGCTAGGAGCAATTAAAACTCCGGTGCAAAAAGTTTTTTGTACGCATGGTGAGGCAACGAGCTTAAATGCGCTTGCTGAAAAAACTAAAATAGATTTAGGTTGGGATGCGCACCCACCTAGATTTGGAGAGGTGGTGGAATTATGAGTATTCGCGACGCAGATAAAAGGATATTTTTAACAGGTATAGAGGATGGGGATAACTCTGTGGATAAGTC
>CAZWUV010000065.1:0-3019 GCA_964636735.1 uncultured Candidatus Saccharibacteria bacterium
CTAATGCAGGAGATTTAAATCCTCCTGTAGGACCAGTTGGTCCTACTATGAATAGCTTGCAGGAATTAGGAAGTTTTTTAATTGGCACAACAGACACATCTAGCGTAACACCAAATATTGATGGCAATGTAAGCGAACAGTTAAAATATATTGCAGATATTTTGGGTACTCCAGGGTTTGAATATGGTGATGATGAGCCAGAATATGTACTAACAACTGCAGATGGAGCAGGTACGTATAATGCGAGCAATCTAACAAATACCACTGTAGCAGATGGTATAACATTTGGCGTGTCGGGTGAAGGAGAATTGCTTGGTGATACAGATCCAGAATTGGTGACGGGAACGGCGGAGTATGCAGGCACACTACTTGTAAACATGAAAAGCGGTAGAAACACTGCCAATACTTTTGATGTGGATGATTGCAATTTCGTCAGTTTAACTTGCTCCACTCCTTCATCTGGCAGATATATCACCAGCTGGACAAAGTGTAATAGTGGCAATAGTTATTGCGGAACAAGTGACAGTCAAGCAAGCGCAATGGATAATGTAACAGGACTTATTTGGAGTTATCCTTGTAGTGGTACAAATTGTTCAAACATGACAAATGAAACAGCTGACACCTACAACCACGCTACCGCTTTTACAAATTGTTCGTCGAAATCCCCGTGGAGACTACCTTGGCAAAAAGAGCTTATGATGGCTTATATTAATGGCGCTTATGGCAATAATGCTCTAGAACCGCAGGGCACTGAGCGCGGCTACTGGTCCGCGACTAGCAACTCGGCGTTTACCGGCTACGCATGGCGCGTCTTCTTGTCGCTTGGCGACACGAACGGCAACATTAAGACGGGTGGCAGCTACGTGAGGTGTGTCCGCTAGGCAATATAATCAATATAATATTACGGCAAACACCTTTAAACCCACCCTTGCAATCTAGTCAAAATAACGTATATTCTATATAGATAATCAATTTAATCCTATCTATATGAACACCCTAAAATCTATCTTTAATAACAAAGATTTGCGCAAGCGCGTTTTGTTTACAATTGGCATATTGCTTCTTTTTAGAGCTATGGCGCATATTCCTATGCCGGGAGTACAGCTTTCTGCGCTACGTGATTTTTTTGCCAGAAATGAGCTTTTTGGACTTTTGAACTTATTTACTGGCGGATCTATGGAGAACTTTTCTTTGGTGCTAATGGGTGTTGGTCCATATATTACTGCCTCGATTATTTTTCAGCTTATGGTTGTAATTGTTCCCAAGCTGGAAGAGTTGCAAAAAGAAGGCGAGCAAGGCAGACAAAAAATCAACCAATACACCCGTATGGCAACCGTTCCTTTGGCACTCTTGCAGGGCTACAGCATGATTTTTTTGCTTCGCCAAAATAACATTTTAACAGGATTAAATCCAATCGACCTAATTACCATTTTGACCACAATTACCGCTGGTACGATTTTAGTGATGTGGCTAGGAGAGTTAATCACAGAAAACGGTATTGGCAATGGAATTTCGTTTATTATCTCGCTTTCTATTTTGGTGGGAATTCCAACAGCAATCTCGCAAACACTTGCTGTTGCTGATTCTAGTTCGTATATCAACTTGGCAATTTTTGGATTATTTACAATCGCAAGCATTGTGGCAATTGTTTTTGTGAACGAAGCGGAAAGGCAAATTCCTGTCACCTATGCTCGGCGGGTTCGTGGCACCGACAACGGGGGCGGTGTGTCTACATATTTACCACTTAAAGTAATTATGGCAGGCGTTATTCCAATTATTTTTGCAATCTCGATGATGATCTTTCCACCAATAGTTGCTCGAATGCTTCTTGGTGTTGATATTGAATGGATTAGGCAGGGCGCACAATTTGTGGATACAATTTTTCAAAATAATAATTTTTATGCGGGAATTTACTTTATCTTGACAGTTGTGTTTACATACTTTTATACCTTTGTTGTTTTTCAGCCCGAGCAAGTAGCAGAAAATCTGCAAAAACAAGGTGGCTTTATTACAGGCGTCCGACCTGGAAAAGACACTGCAGATTACCTTGGCAAAGTGCTAAATCGACTCACTTTGTTTGGCTCAATATTTTTAGCATCTATAGCAGTTTTGCCAATTTTAATGCAAAATATAACTAACGTCCAAACTTTAGTTTTGGGCGGTACAGGTATTCTGATTATTGTTTCGGTCACCTTGGATACAATGAGACAAATTAAAGCGCAACTTATCACAAGAAGATATGAGTTCTAAAGGACAACAACAAGGATCGGGGTTAATTTTTTTGGCAATACTAGCAGTAGGATTATTTTACTTTTTTGGTAACTCTCAAAATAGTGACACTAATCTGGCTGGAGTCGATGGTGTGGGTGGAGCCCCCGACGCTAGCTTAGAAGAATTATCTCAAAACACCACCGATAAAAATTCCAAAGAAACACAAACCTCTAAAGAAGACGAAGCAGACGATAAGCAAGAAACCGTAAAGGCGCCTAGGCTTTTAATCCTTAGGAATACTGGCGCATCTAAGCAATTGATTGCTTTAGATGGGACAAGTCAACAAGTTGTTTTTACTGATGTTGATGAAAAATATAAAATTCTTAGCATGATGGGCACAGACGGCGCAGGCAATGCCTATGCTTTAGTTGGGGAAAGTTACGATGATATGCATGGCTCAATCGCCAAAATTACCACCGACAAAACAGGTAAAATTACAATCTTGGATAGCGATGGCTATTTGGGCTCACCAAGTGTTTCAGTCGATGGAAAAACTTTTTTGATTACAAGATTTGATAATTCAGAAAATAATTTTGGCTTTCATTTAATCAAAAAAACTCTTGGTGGCTCTCAGGTAAAGCTAGATCATGATCCAAAAAGTATTAGCACGCCTGTGTTTAGTAAAAACGGAAGAATTGCCTACACAAAGGGACAAGCAGGAGAAGACAGGATAAAGCTTATGCTTATAAATGGCGCAACTGGCGAAACTCAATTTACTTTTGACAATAACGAAATTGTGACTAATTTA
>CAZWUV010000066.1:0-2959 GCA_964636735.1 uncultured Candidatus Saccharibacteria bacterium
GAGGACTACTCTCTCTCTCTCTCTCTCTCTCTCGGTTGGTGGCGGTTAGATTGTTTGGATTAAATTTAGACATAGTCCTCCATCAATTCAAAATAATACTAAATACTAAAAAAATTATATCATATCTTTTTCTTTAAACAAAAAGACGAAAAGTACTTATCTTTTGGTTCAAGATATTCTTTTAGTGCTCCAAAATTGCTTAAATAAAGCTTTTGCCTGAGCCTAGAAGTATTGGCATGCTTAAAATACCCATAATAAGAATTTACCACCGACAAAACTTTTGACAAAAACTCTTGCTTTGCTTCGTCCGACCAGACCTCAAAATTAGTTTTGTTAAAATTATATAATTTAGTTTTTAGGCTAACAATAATTCTTTTGCGCACCAAAACATAGTCGGGATTTATGATATAGCCTAGCCAATCTATTCCTTCTTTTGTATTTTGTAAAACTTGTTTTTGATGATTAAGCTCTAATCCTAAATTAGATTTTAAAAAATTGGCAATTTGATTTCGCCACCGCACAAGCTCAGACCCACTATTACTTAAAAGCAAAAAATCATCCATGTATCGCATATAGTACTTAGCTTTTAGTTGGTGCTTTACAAATTGATCAAGTTCATTCAAATATACGTTGGCAAAAAACTGACTAGTTAAATTGCCAATTGGTAGTCCCTGATTATTGTCAGACCCAAAAAGCGACTTGTGCAGTGGCAAATTGTCAAAAAGCGCCAGGTCTCCTTTTTTAATAAAATTACTAGTTGGATCGTTGTAAATTATTACCTTACTAAGCCACAAGGCTTCGGGGTTTTTAATGTGCCTAGAAATAATACTAAATAGAATGTCTTTTTGAAGACTCATAAAGAAAGATTTGATATCCAGCTTTAAGATAAAGGTGGACTTGGTATAATTTTTAGTGGCCTTGCACAAATTTCTTTTTAAATTAGAAACTGCTAGATGAACACCTTTACTTTGACGGCATGCATAGGAATAATCAATAAACTTAGGCTCAAAAATTGGTTCTAAAAAATTATACAATAAATGATGCATGACCCTGTCCTTAAAAGAAGCCGCAAAAATCTCTCTTAATACTGGTTCATTCACGGCAAAACAGATTGACCTTTCTGGTCTATAGGTTTTACTTTTAAGTCTTCGTTCTAATTCAAGTAATTGAGATTCAAAATTAGCCTCAAATTTTACAGCATGAAAGGTATTGCGCTTGTTTTTTCGACAACACAAATAGGCATAATGTAAATTTTTGAAATCAAAAAGAGACATCTTTTAGTATAACAAAATGCCTCTTTAGATGTAGAGCAATTAAAAGTCAATAAAATTCTGTATTCTGTATTCTGTATTCTGTAAAAATTATAGTAAGTTTGTAGTATAATTTTAAGCTTGACTTTATAGTCCCGGTAAATTTACACCCAAATCCTTCATAACTTCGCGGGTCTTTTCGGCGGCGATTGCTTGTGCTTTTTGCATGCCTTGCGTAAATACATCTTTTAAAACACGCTCTAGCTCGCCACGACGATTTGTATCTAATAATTCTTCGTCAATAGAAATATCGACTAATTTTAGTTCGCCATTAAAAACAACTTTTACCTTGCCGTCTGCGCCAGAGGCTTCGATTTCTGTTTTTTTAAGTTCTCCTTGAACCTTTTTTGCCCTCATAATCATTTTTGCTTGATTTAACATAATAACTCCTAAATTCTATCTTCTAGATTGTTAATTTTTTATTATTTGTCGCCTTCTTGATTTTTTGCCTTATCTTGCAACCACACTTCCATAAAACCATCCAAATCTCCTTTTAAGACTGCATCTGGATCAACATGCTCCACGCCAGTACGATGATCTTTAACTAATCTATATGGCGCTAGCACATAAGAACGAATCTGACTCCCCCACTCTACTTTTTTGTGCTCACCTTTTAAGTCAGAGATTTTTTGAAGTTGCTTTTCTTTAAGCAGAGCAACTAATTTTGACGCCAGCAACCTTGTAGCGATTTCTCTGTTTTGAGCTTGCGAACGTTCATTTTGCGATGCTGCCACTAACCCAGTCGGCTTGTGCGTAATTCTAACCGCTGTTTCTACCTTGTTAACATTTTGCCCGCCTGCTCCGCCTGCTCGATAAGTTTGGATTTCTAAATCATTTTCATCAAGCTCGATATCGCCCACACTCGTTAGCTCTGGAATTACCTCAATCAAAGAAAAAGACGTATGGCGCGCTTTATCAGCGTCAAAAGGCGAAATTCGCACTAATCGGTGCACACCTGCTTCTGCTTTTAAATATCCGTACGCCAAATCGCCCTCAACTTTAATTGTAGCAGACTTTATGCCCGCCTCTTCACCGCGCGACTGATCAAGCAAAGTCACCTTCATGTCCTTGCTAGATGCCCAGCCCTCAATCATTTTAAGTAGCATTTGCGTCCAATCCTGTGCCTCTGTGCCTCCTGCTCCCGCATGAAAAGACGCAATTGCGTTGTAGTTATCAAATTCGCCGCCAAGCAATGCCTTTGTCTCGAGCGCCTTGATTGACTGCTCGCTGGCCGCATTAGTCCACTGCGCAATAATCGCATTAATACTTGCCAGCTCTTTAGATAACTCGCTCGCCTTTTGATAGTCACTCCATAAATTTGGATCTGCCATCAAAGAATTGATTTCCTCGACACGCGCTTTTTTAGCATCAATCCCTAAAGCCACATAAAGCTGCTGGCGTTTTTCTTCTAAATTCATAAGTTAGACATTATCAAAGAAACTGTGCTTTTTCAATCAAAAATCCCCGCTTGAGCGAGGATTTAACAAGTTGCATTCTTAGTTCTAACCAGGTCTACCGCACAATTAGCAAGCTAATCGCACGGTAGCACCCTTTTGGGTAACTGGGAAGGAGGGGCAAGTCTCATAAAAAATATGGAGACAACTCTCCACAGATCCTAGTCAGAACCAAAAGCACAACTTGCTTTCGAG
>CAZWUV010000067.1:0-2921 GCA_964636735.1 uncultured Candidatus Saccharibacteria bacterium
AAAAGCATTTTTGTAGATTAAATCGAGCCTCTCTGGCAGAGGAGTGTGGGCTTTGGTTGCAATAATTCCAGCATAAAGCAATTTGGGCTTAGTATTGCCATTTGTCTCGATTATACTCCAGCCTGTTGTAGCTGTTCCTGGATCAATGCCTAAGATTTTCATTTCCCTCCTATTATTTAGAGTTGTGCGTTTGTAAAAACTTCCTGAACGTCTTCTAGGTCGTCGATTATTTCTAGGATTTTTATAACTTGATCTTGATGATTTTCTGCTATAGGAGCTATATTCTTGGGAATATATTGCAGTGTCGAAGAGGTAATTTTTTTATTTTGATTTTCTAGGATTTTTCTAATTTGCTCAGTATCTTCGGGTTTTGAGTAGATTGCAAAACCGTCTTCTTGCTTGATTATATCTATTGCGCCAGCACTAATTATTTCTAGTTGCTCATCATCGCTTAAAGTCCCCTCGATTTCGTTAACTCCTAAAAAGTCAAACAGATATTTTACCGAGCCAGTTGTAGCCATTTGCCCGCCGTATTTATTGAATGTCGCTCGCAAATCCGCAACCGAACGATTGCGATTATCAGTTAAAACTTGAATAATAAGCGCTACACCGTGTGGACCATAAGCCTCGTACTCGATTTCTTCGATTTGCGTTGCGCCACCTGCTTCGCCCAAGCCTTTCTTGATAGCTCTGTCGATATTTTCTTTGGGCATATTTACCGCTTTTGCAGACTCAATTGCCATTTCTAGATTTTTATCAAGGCGGGCTGCAACCGTAATCGCTTTTGAAAGCTTTGAAAAAATCTTTGCTCTTTTTTGATCGGTAACTGCTTTTTTGCGTTTAATTTGCGCCCATTTTGAGTGTCCTGCCATATGTTATCCTTTTTCATTGCTTGTGACTATATGAAAAATATATATCTTGGAGCTAAAAAAAGCAAAATTTACAATAAACATAAATGATTTATGATTTAGTCAAAATCTTATTCTATCCACGCCTTGATTCCGTCTGTTTTAACAATAATTGTTCCTAATTCGTCGGTTCTATAAGTTGCAATATTGTGGTTTTTTAGCCTGTCGATTGTTTCTTTGTGAGGATGATCGTAGCGATTGTCATGCGCTGCCGATATAATTGCAATTTGTGGATTTGTCAATTTTAAAAAAGGTTCGCCAGTTGAGTATCGCGATCCATGATGGCTTACTTTTAAGATATTTGTTGATAATTCGCCGGCAGACAATCTGATTAGATCTTGTTCGTTTTTGGCCTCTAGGTCACCGGTAAATAAAAACTTTATTGCGCCATAACTTACTGACAATACGATGGTTGCGTCATGTTGATGATTTGGATTAATTCCGTCAAATTTTTCTTCGGGGTGCAAGACTTTTATTTTAACATTATCAATTTCTGCGAAGTCTCCTGCCTTGACTGACTTAACTTTCGAGTTTTTGTTTTGGGCGCCTTGTATGGCTTTCAAGAAATTTAAAAAAACTTCCGAAGTATGCACCGCTCCAGAAATCCAAATTTCTTCAGGTGGATATTTTTCAATAAAGCCAGCCAATCCGCCAATGTGATCGCTGTGATTGTGCGAGGCAACTACTAATTTAGCGGGATTTTTTGGCAAGAAAAACATTTCTATTGCTCGAAATAAATTCGTACTTGTATTGCCTCCGTCAATTAAAATTTGTTCGTTTTGCGGTGTGGTTATGAGTGTTGCGTCGCCTTGCCCAACATCCAAAAATGCTACTCGCAAATATCCATCGGAAAGAGCTGGTTGCTGTGAAAAACTCAGCGCAAAGCCAATTAGCAGGATGCAAAGTGTCAAAAATGAGACAAAATTGTTTTTAGATTTTTTCATAAGATCTATTTGGCAACTTGGTAAACAGTGTCATTATAATTATTACAGTGGTGCAAGTAATTATAAAAGGCAAAAGCTTGTTTTGAAATACTATAAAAGAAAATTCAAACTCCGAAAGAAGTGTTAAAATTTTTAGCAAGATCAAGACAATGCCATCTGCAATCAAGGCAAGTGTTGGTAAAAATGGGATTACCATCGCCACAAGTCCAAAAATCGTAATAAATGGCACCAAAGGAACAGCTAAAATATTGGCAATTAAAAATACAGTACTGAGTTGGCTAAAATGAAAAACAATTATTGGTAAAGTTAGTGCGCTAGCAGAAATTGTTGGCGCAAGAGTTTCTTTTAAAAAGGGTATTCTGATAAAGGTTTCTATCTTTTTACTGAAAATTGTTAATCCAATTACTGCCGCAAAAGACAATTGAAAAGTAATGTTGTACAGAATAATCCAAGGATTTGAAATAGACATCGAGCAAGCAATAAATGCAAGAAGTGTTGGATAATGGGGCTTTCTGCCTATTAGTTCTGCGAACGTGATTAAAATAAAAATTATCCCCGCTCTGACAATTGAAGGTTCAGCGCCTGTAAAAATTATAAAGCAAACTATAGTGCATATATTTAACGAACGTGCAAAGTTTATTCCTAAGGGGCTAAGAAGGGTTTTCAAAATCCAAGCAATCAACAAAACATTGGCCCCACTAACAACTAAAAGGTGCGTAGTGCCTGTCCTTAAGAATACTTCTTCGGTATCACTACTAAGGAGCGTTGTATCTCCAAAGATCATCGCATTTATAATTCCGGCGGATTTGTGTGGGAAAATATTTGCCGACCAATTAACTATTTGCGAACGTAGATTGTATAATTTATGAACTAAAAAATTTGTGCTTTCGCTGGCGCCAATCTTTTCGATTCTTTGCGAATAAATTACAGCATTTATTTGGTTGGAGTAGAGGTACCCCTTCGTTGGAAATTCGTTATTTGGTGCTGGGATTTCACCGCTTATTTTTATCTTGTCGCCGTAATTTAGTTGTGCTTCTTTGTAAAAAACTTTGGTGCGTATTTTCTCTTC
>CAZWUV010000068.1:0-2838 GCA_964636735.1 uncultured Candidatus Saccharibacteria bacterium
ATGCACTTTCCCCCGTTAAAAACTTGCTTTAAGGCGGTTGTGCTGATTGCGAGTTATAAGTTATCCACAGGCACGGATTTCTACTGTCTCGGACAGGTTTTTATTTTTCTAGGCGTTTAATAATCTTTTTGATGTAGCCGATAATGTTAAGTCGCAAGAATAGTTCGGCACTTGCCCACATAATCACTAGAATTGCGCTTGCAAAAACTGCAATTGCGGGCACGGCAGCAACTAGTCCAAGCAAAGAGTTAATCACCACAATTAGTCCTTCTAGTCCAGCGCGAACGGCCTGCTTTAGCTCGTAAAGTGGGCGCCATTCAATACCTAAAATACTAACGTCGATTTCTTCTTTCATGCTGATATGGATAGAGGCTAGGTCGACGCGGTCGTTTAGTTTTTGGGTTTGGGCCTTGAGGTACTCGATTTGCAGACGAGTCGAGTTAAGGCGCTCGGTGATTTGCAAAATGTCTTCGACTTTGGTGGCAGTTTTTAGAATTTGTTGGTATTGCGCTTCGACTTGTTCTAGGTTTTTAATTTGTGTTTCTAGATCTAAAATTCTATCGGTAGTGTCGTCTTGGAATTCTTGCTCAGTGGTTACGCGGACGGCAAGGTCTTTAATTTTGCTCAAAACTTCATCAAAGTTTTCCTTGGAAACGCGGATTACCATCGAGGCGGTTTTGAATTCGTTTGGTTCGCCACTTATTGTTAAGCCTTCGACGTAGCCGTTGTTTTGCTGGGCAAGGGCTTTGATTTGGTTTGCAGTTTCGTCGATTTTTTGCACTGTAACTTCTAGAGCTCCGCGCTTGATAATTTTTTGGTCGGTAGGCGAATTATTGGTATTTGGCGCTGGAGCGGAGGAGATTGGGGTGGCGCTGTCAGCAACTTCTTGACCACGAAAACTATTTTCTGATTGTTCTTGTGTAGGGGCGCTTAATCCTAAATCAGCCTCAACACCAATCATTGAAGATGCGCCCGAAGATGGCGCGCTGTTGTAAAATTTTTTACCAGTAAATCCCAAGATAATTGCCATCAGGCTAACCGAAGCTAAGATAACAATTAGACCTACTAAGAGTTTTTGAAGAATGTTTGGTGTTTTGCTAATCATAAAATTTAGTTAAATAATAATTATTATAATCATAGCAAAGATTTTTTTGAGGGGCTAGTTGATTGAATTTGCGCTGTTTTGTGGTATTTTATTTGGGTAGCCCATTGGTTACTTGTCCCCGTAGTTTAATGGATAAAACAAGAACCTCCTAAGTTCTAGATACAGGTTCGATTCCTGTCGGGGACACCAAAAATAAAAATCTCACAAAAGTGAGGCTTTATTTTTGAGTGGTTCTCGGCTGAGAATTGAAGTGCATAGCACTCCCACAAAGCGAGACGGGTGACAAGAGCTCCGCCATCCGCCAACCGGTGCGGAGACGGAGCGACGCCAGAGGGCAGAGCCCATGGAGTGTAGTCCGCCAGCTGGCGGACGAGCCGAGATTCCTGTCGGGGATACCAGAGTTAAAGATTGACTTTTAGGTGTAAATCTGATAAAGTTTTTCTGCAGATATACCGTGATAGTTGCTCTTTTTTAAAAATTAGAGAGGAAAGTCCAGACACCGTATAGTGGCGTATCCTATGCAAATAGGACAGGTCTTGTGAAAGCAGGATTTCGGGAAAGTGGCACAGAGACAAAACCGCCCTGAGTTTATCGAAGGGTAAGGGTGAAAAGCGTGGCTTAAGAAACCGCGATTCTCTAAGAGAGATTTTAGAGAAGTGCTAAACCCTACGTGGTGCAAGTTCGGTGGGTTGAACCTGTTTTAACTGTAACTAGCAGGACAGGCTAAATTCGAACGCATTAGATAGATAACTATCGTCCCCCATTCTTTGCTTGCAAGGAGTGGCGGGAAACAGAATCTGGCTTATGAGTATATTTGCTATAATAATTTAGGTAATCTGGGATCGTCTAACCCGCCTCGTCGGCGGGTCTGCCGAAGAGGCAGATGGCAGGACGTTTTTAAAATCGTTTTGATATGTGGTATGTTTACGCTCTACTTGGTGAAAATGGTCGGATATATATTGGAATGACTAGCGATTTAAAAAGAAGAATTAAAGAACATAAAAAAGGCAATACTCATACAACCAAAAGAATGGGTGAATTAAAACTTATTTTTTATGAGGCATTTTTGCACAAAAAAGATGCTTCATTGCAAGAGAAGTTTTACAAAACTGGTTATGGCAGAGAAGTTTTGAAACAAAAACTTCAAAACACTCTCGAGCTATAAAGCCTATATTCCGGGATCGTCTAATGGCAGGACGCTGGGTTTTGGTCCCAGAAATCTTGGTTCGAATCCAGGTCCCGGAGCCAAAAAGAGTTTCGCATTGCGGAATTCTTTTTGGCTTTTGGGATTGAAAATGACCTTTTGAGGTAATCATTTTGACATTTCGCTATCGACCTATATACTAAAAATAATTTAGTATAGTCGCCCAATACGCAATGCAAAAATCATATTTTTCAAAGAACAATTTTACTTTATATCAAGCTAGCTGTTTAGATATTTTAGCCAATATGGCAGAAAATTCTGTTGATATGATTTTTGCAGATCCTCCCTATATGCTTTCTAATGGTGGATTTACTGTTCATGCTGGGCGACGAGTCAGCGTTGACAAGGGAGCATGGGATAAAAGCAATGGATTAAAAAAAGACTTTGAATTTCACCTTGCGTGGATAGAGGCTGCCAAGCGCGTCTTAAAGCCACATGGAACAATTTGGATTAGTGGAACTTACCATTCAATTTATCAATGTGGTTTTGCACTTCAGCTTGCTAAATTTCATATTTTAAACGATATAGC
>CAZWUV010000069.1:0-2812 GCA_964636735.1 uncultured Candidatus Saccharibacteria bacterium
GTAATTTGGCACGCGCAAATAAAAATCATGTGCTACTAGATTAAAAATATCTTCTTCTAAATTTGCACCCGTGCAAGTTATGGCATGAACTTTACCTTGCCTTATCATCTGCGCCAGACTAATACCAAGCTCAGCAGTGCTCATTGCGCCTGCTAAAGTAACCATCATTTTATTGCCACTGTTTATGTGGGCAACATATCCTTCAGCAGCATCAACTAAAGCTGCAGAATTAAAATGCCGAAAGTTGTGTTTGATAAAATTTTTAACTTCGCTGTAGTTCATTCGTATTAAAATTTAGTTATTTTCCCAATAATTTCTTACAAAAATATTTTCTGGAATTAAGGTTAGGTTATCAAAGGAAACGATTTCTCCATTCCTTACAACCTCTTTAGTATAAGTTTGAATAGGAAAACCTCCGCCATTGTATTTATTTTCTAGATCTTGCCAATCATCCAAGGTAAAGTCGGCTTGACTTTCAATGATTTCCAAAAAGATAAAATGACCATCAACAAATTTAAAAATAACAATATGGCTATTATCGTCATCTTCAATTTGCACCAAGACTGTATTTTCGGCAATAAATTGTACGGCTAATGGTCCTCGCCAAATCGCATTGCTGTTGGCCTGTTGATTGTGGAAGCTTGGCTTTATGGTGATTGACGATTGAATGTTTTGCCAATTAGCTTCAATTATTGAAACAATCTGCTGGTTAGAATATGTGATTTGATTGCTCTCTTGTTGGTCGTTGTTTGGATTATCAGTTTTATTTTTTTGACTAACGGTAAAATATACTCCTGTTGTCACTAGCAGGGTAATTAAAATTATTGGTAATTTTTTCATATCAATACGCATTGTATTATTAAGATAGTATTTAATTTGTATTATAGCAAATAAAACAGATAACAAGTGCTTGATTTTTAGCCTAATTTGCAATAGTCTCTGAGTCAGAGAGTTGCTCGCTAATTAAAAACAAGGAGGCAAGAGAAGTGGTGCTAAATGGAGTATTGTTTTTTTACTTCGATGAACCTGCAACAGAAGGTGGACATTGGGCTTTTATCGATAAAAATATTCCAGAAGAAGAATTAAAAAAGCATGGATTTTGGGCAGGTTTTAGAATGTTAGAATCTGGTAATTATCTAAAAATTTTTGACAAGGAAGATCCTAAAAAAGTTATTTGGGGCGGTACTGTGAACCTTAAATCACTTCGGAGTTACACTAAAAATTTTCCCGCTTATAATCCCGTAAACAATAAGGTTGAACTCAAGTGGATCAATCATGAGCCAGTAGGAGTTGACCTGAATAATTGGGCAAAATGGTTTTGCGAAGGATACCCAGCAGAGCTTACTGTTAATTTTTAATAATATATAACAATTAAATTGTAAGTTAACTGCAATTTTTACAACTTCAAACAGCCTGATTGGCTGTTTTTTATTTTGACAAGAAGTTACTGGGAAAAACAAAAACCCGCAGTTAAGCGGGGAGGAACTATTGACTTAGTATGTCAAGAAGTGCCATGCGGACGTAAAGTCCATTTGTAGCTTGGCGAAAATAGGCAGAGCGCGGGTCGGAATCAACTTCTGGGTCGATTTCTCCAGCTCGTGGCAAAGGGTGCATAATGATGGCATGTTTTTGCATGCTTTTCATTAGTTTTTTGTTTAGAATAAACGGATTTTTTACTTCATCGATAAATCTTTCTTTTTGGATACGAGTCATATATAGCATATCGATAAGAGGTAAAGCATCATTGATTTTATTTGTTTGTGTCCATTTGATTTTTTTCTTTTGTAGAAAATTTTTAAATTTTTGCGGAAGCGTTAGCTCTGGAGGAGACACTAGGAAAATTTCGACATCTTTAAGTATCGAGATTAGGTGTATTAAAGAATGAATTGTTCGGCCGTAGCGTAAATCTCCTGCTAATGCAATTTTAAGACCGTTTAAATCTGTCAATCTCGAACAATTGAGCTCTTTTTGAATGGTGTAAAAATCCAGCAGAGCTTGCGTTGGGTGCTCGCCGTCTCCGTCACCAGCGTTGATGACGGGTACGCTAGAAACAGCAGCTGCCTTGATAGCTGAGCCAGCTTCGCTGTGCCTTAAAACAATAAAGTCTGCGTATTCCGAGATAACTCGAATACTGTCCTCTAGAGTTTCGCCTTTTATCGCAGATGAAAAGTGTCCAGCATTTTCCGTTGAAATAACTCGACCTCCGAGTCTTAGTATTGCCGACTCAAAAGAAAGTCGAGTGCGTGTGCTAGGCTCGTAAAAGATACAAGCCAAAATCCTGTTTGCAAGAGGCGTATTTCGCTGGATAGTATTTTTTTGGGAATTTTTCTCCCAGTATTCAGCTTGCCTGAAAATAGACTCTAGTAGATCTTTATCAAAAAATTGCTGTGTACTTAGAATATGCTTCATTGCATAAGTCTCCTTTTTTTAATGTACTTGCTTTGTAGGGCAGGTTTGGACTCGAGTGTAAGATAGCAAATAGCTTAAGCGCAGTAAAGAGGCGGGATAGAATTTCAAAGAGTGCAAATTGGCGGTGAGGGTGGGATGCTCGGCGTGGCTCGCTCCATGGGCTCTGCCCTCTGGCGTCGCTTCGCCTCCGCACCAGTTGGCGGATGGCGAAGCTCCTGTCACCCGTCAAGCTTTGCTTGAACGGTTTTTTAAAAACCGCCAAATCTCCTTAATCACCA
The DNA here is from genome assembly GCA_964636735.1 of uncultured Candidatus Saccharibacteria bacterium. Classification (GTDB taxonomy): domain Bacteria; phylum Patescibacteriota; class UBA1384; order JACPKC01; family JACPKC01; genus CAZWUV01. Next base: position 2,688 of record CAZWUV010000069.1, read on the forward strand.
AATATTTATCTAGCTGTGCTAGACAAATATTTGGCGGTGTTTCTTGGACGAAGTTCGAACATTGTATGAACAAAATCCGCAGGATTTTGATGACTGACGCACGCGCGGAGCGCGTGGTGACTCTT
>CAZWUV010000070.1:0-2731 GCA_964636735.1 uncultured Candidatus Saccharibacteria bacterium
GCTTACTTCGTAAGCTATGGCGCGTAAACGTATGCATAATAAATAAAAATAAACTCCTCTTGTAATACAGGGATTTTTTTGTTAATGTAGGCAAATAAAACTGATTTCCTGCTAACAGGAACGGTTGAAAGGAATTGCCTTAAACTAGGCAATAAAATCAAAATGAGCAAAAAAGAAAACTTTGCTAGTATTGTCGAAGAATTAGGAGACAAGCTAGTCACAATCAAAAAGAGGGAAAACGTTACCGGAAAGGTAGCCTCTATTTCTAGGGCGCGTATTATTGTCGACCTAGATGGAATTGCTATGGGACTTATTCCTGCAAAGGAATTTTCTGCAGCAATGATCGACCTAAAAGTAGGTGACGAAATCACAGCCTACGTAATGGTTCAAGAAAACGACGAGGGTTATGTCATCTTGTCTCTTAGAAAAGCAGACAAAGAACGTTACCTTGAATTACTCGAAGAAAAGTTTAGTAAAAGCGAACCAGTTAAAATTTGGATTCGCGATGCTAACCGCGGTGGCTTAATGGTTGCTTATGGCAATATCGAAGGCTTTATGCCTGCGTCGCAACTTGCCAGCAAACACTATCCACGTGGCAATACCGAACAAATTCTAAAATCGCTAAAAGCCTTGATTGGTAAAGAGTTGGAAGCAAAAGTCTTAACACTTGATCCAAAAAACAACAAAATTATCTTTTCCGAAAAAGCTGCTGGCGACTCATTGGCAGAAGAGCTAATCAGCAAATACAAAACAGGCAACGAAGTCGAAGGCAAAATCACCGGCATTGTTGACTTTGGTATCTTTGTTGATTTGGGCGAAGTCGAAGGCTTAGTTCATATCTCTGAAGTTGCTTGGGATAAAATCCTTGGCGTTGAAGACCTAGAGCGTCGCTTTAAAGTTGGCGATAAAATCAAAGTTCAAATTATTTCCAATGAAGGCGGCAGAATTTCTTTATCTGTTAAACGTCTACTTCCTGATCCTTGGCAAACTGCAATCAAGAAGTACAAGGTCGGTCAAGTTGTCACCGGTAAGGTTACTCAAGTTACTCCATTTGGCGCCTTTATTAAGCTAGATGATAACATTACTGGATTGATGCATATTTCGGAATTTAATGTTAAAAATCAAATTGAACTTCAAGGCAAAATTAAATCTGGCGAATCACACCAATTCCAAATTCTCGCTATTGAGTCAGAAGCACGCAAGGTGACATTGAGCTTCCCCAAAGATGATGTTGTAAGCGAAGACGTGAAAGATACAAAAAAAGAAAAGCCAGCTAAGAAGACCGCAAAGAAAGCAACAAAAACAAAAAAGGAAGAAAAGTAATCTAAAAAGCTCCGCCAAAAACGGAGCTTTTTAGTTGCAATCAGGCGGTTTTATTGCTACATTGAAGTTGCACATTAACATGAAAGGAGAGACAAGGTGAAAAAACTTATCTTGCCTCTGCTGATTTTAGTAGTCAGCTTGTGGATGCCTGCGCTTGCAGAAAATACATCCAATCAAACATTTGACCCGAATAAACCATAGGTCGACATTGAAGCGACAACTAGCAATGGCAAAAGCGCCAAAAGCCGACAAACCCTAGAGGTTCCACTTGGCGGGCATATTACTTTAATTGCCCGAGCTTACGGTGGCAAAAAAGAAATCAAAAAGATTTTCTTTATTTTAACAGAAGAAGGCCCCGAAGGAGCAATTCGTTTATATGAGGTAGAGCCAAAAAACTTCGCCAAACATACGTCAGATAGCGACCCTTCCGATGGCACCGCATTTGTGCGAATGCCAACCCCCAAAAGATTAAATGCCGATCTAACCCTTAAGGTAACTAGCCTAATAGTTACAGAGGGCGGTATCCAGCAAGACAGCTGGCCAATGTATTTAAAGTTTAAAAAATAATCTACTTAAAAAGACTATAACCGAGCTGACTGTGTCTACTCGGTTCAAGATTATATTCCCCCGCAAGGGGGATTTTTTATATAAACTATTGACTTTATTGATGACAAATGGTATTTTGCAAGTATAACAGTGAAGACCTGCTGGATAAATTTTATCTAGCAGGTAGCACTTTAAAAACCAAAACTGGGTTGCTTGAGCCCATTAACTATCAAGCGAATATGCTATAAAAAGCATATTTTAGGAGAGAAAATGCAAGAACAAGAAGAAGCCACTGAAGTCACCCCTACCACCGCCTTCAACGCAGAAGAATTAGTATCTGCAATCAAGGGCAATACTTTCCCCGAGGAGGAACAAGCGCAGGAACCCACCCAACCCCAAGAAACCCAAAACAAAAAGGCAAAGGAGACGGATGCACAAACAGAGACTGCCCAACAGGCTCGTCAAGCTCTAATCAATAGACTGATGAGCAAAAAGGCAGAAAACGCCAAAAAGCAAGATGAATTTGCTCAATCGGGCGAACTTCAAGACGCACCCGAATATATTCAGGTGAGCCTAAAAAATCTTGCCGAACGGGCGAACAGGGTTTTTGCCGAAGTGCTCAAAATCGAAGAGCAAAAAAAGGTAAAAACAAAAGCCTTGACAGAAGAGATTTCCACGTTGTGGGAATTAAGTCAGGAGCATAACATCCCCTACGATGCCAAAAAGCAGGCCAAAAACGCCTACTTTGAGGCCAAAAAAGAATTGGCTGACAAGGAGGCGCCCTTTAACAAAAGGATTGTGCCGTTGCAAGAGGCAGGGCTGAAAGCCTTGGCAGAAATGCTAAAAAGGGGCTGGAAGCTTG
>CAZWUV010000071.1:0-2706 GCA_964636735.1 uncultured Candidatus Saccharibacteria bacterium
TATAATCGAGACAAATGGCAATACTAAGCCCAAATTGCTTTATGCTGGAATTATCACAACCAAAGCCCATACTCCTCTACCAGAAAGACTCGATTTAATCTATAAAAATGCTTTTGAGCTAATCAAAAAATACACTCCTCAGGTAATGTCGATTGAAAAATTATTTTTTGCCCGCAATACAACAACGGCAATTAGCGTTGCGCATGCCCGAGGAGTAATCATGTTGGCTGGTGCACAACATAATTTAGATATTTTTGAATATACGCCACTGCAAGTAAAGATGGCGATAACTGGCTACGGACGAGCAGATAAAAAGCAAATTTTAGCGATTTTGCCATCACACATTGATGGCGACATCCCCAAACAAGATGACGCCTGCGACGCAATTGCAATCGCAGTCACGCATGCTACAGCATCGCAAAGTGGATTTTTAAGTCAACACCTAGAAACAATTAAAAGCTAAGGGGGAATATGATCAAAACAATCAAAGGACAAGTAACCCATCAATTCAAAGACGGTGTGGTTGTTGAGGTGGGCGGAGTAGGGTATCTGGTAAATGTGCCTGCTAGAACATGGCCAAATTTAGGTGAGCAAGTTTTTTATTTTACATATCATTTAGTGCGCGAAACCGAGCAAGCACTGTATGGCTTTGCCTCTGCCGAAGAGCTAAATATATTTAACACTCTACTTAGCGTTAATAGTGTTGGTCCCAAACTTGCGCTTTCAATCCTATCAAACGCCAGTCCAGCAGAAATCCAAACAGCAGTCGAGGGTGAGAATGTTTCGTTTTTTGCCTCGCTTCCTGGAATTGGCAAAAAATCTGCAACTAAAATTATTGTTGAGCTAAAAGACAAAATCACAAACGCAACCTTAGGTGGCATACCAAATCAATCAACCGAGCTTTTTGACGCTTTGTCTGCGCTTGGATTTTCTCGAGAAGAAATCTCTAATACCATTAAAAATGTTCCTCAGGATCTAAATGATACTGGCGCTCAAGTTAAATGGGCGCTCGGCGCGCTCTCCAAATAATTCGAACAAAGTCAACCTCATGAGCACAGCAATTTCAACAGTCAATTTGACTGAAAAAGTTTCAAAAATTAAAGGCGTAGGCGCCAAAGCAGAAGAAAAATTTTTCCGCCTTGGTATCAAAAACATCAAAGATTTGGCTTTTTATTGGCCCAAGCGAATTATTGATTTAAGTAATCCTAAGCCATTTAGCCAGCTTAAAATCGGTGAAAAAGTTGCGGTGCGTGGTCGGCTTCGCGAGATTAAAATGGAGATGCGACGTGGCACCCGCAAAAAACACACCACTGCAAATCTTTACAACGAAAACGGAGATACTCTTCCAATCACTTGGTTTAATCAAGGCTATTTAGCAAGCATTTTACGACACAATCAGCACGCTGTAATTTATGGCGATGTTAGATGGGATTTCAAGAAAAAAAAGAAAACTTTTTGGAATCCAAAAATAGAAACGAGCGAGGGAATTATAACGATTTATCCCGAAACAAAAGGCTTAAATTCAAAATTCATTTCTAAAATTTTTCAAGAAATCGAGTTGGCAGAGTCTGATTTCCCAGACATCTTTAACTCTGCCGACTTTAACCTGCCAACATTTGCGCAGGCAATTGAACAAATGCACACTCCACAATCTGCTAATGCTTGGCACTTAGCCAAAAAAAGACTCAAATTAAATGAGCTAGTTTTTTTGTTTTATTTTCTTAAAAAACAAGACCGCGAAAATAAAATACTCAACTCTCACAAGCTAACTGCGCCCAATGATATTTTAAAAAATTTTGTCAGCTCGCTACCATTTAAATTAACCGATGGGCAAAAACGTGCCTCTTGGTCGATTATTCAATCGTTTGATCAAAGCTATCCAGTCCATCAGCTTTTGCTTGGTGACGTTGGAACAGGAAAGACTATTGTCGCAACCCTTGCCACCATCCCCGCACTTGCACTAAACAAAAAAGTCCTTTGGCTAGCACCAACACAAGTTTTAGCAAATCAACTCCACGCTCGCCTCACCGAGCTACTTAAACCGCTTGGAATTAAGCCTGAGCTTGCCACCTCAAAAACTAAACCTAATCTTAAAGAGCAATTTTTTGTTGGCACTCACTCTTTGCTCAATGCAAATTTTCAACGAGACGACTTGGGACTTATTATCATCGATGAACAGCATCGCTTTGGAGTTAAACAGCGAGAAGCTTTATCAAGTGCGCATGACAATTTTGCCCCGCACACCCTAACAATGACTGCAACGCCAATTCCGCGATCCCTAGCCATGAGTATTTGGGGAGAGCGCAAATTAGCAGTTTTAACAGATAGACCTATCGCTCAACAGCCCATTGAAACAATCCTGTGCCAAAAAAGAGACAAAATTAAAGCCAAACTAAAAGAGCAAATCAAATCTGGTCGTCAAGCTTTTGTGGTTGCGCCACGCATTGATGGCACCCAAAAAGACGACGATAATTTATCCCGCCTATCCTTAGAAGATTTACAAAAAATTTATCAACAAATGTTGCCAAAGGCGAAAACTTCAATCTATCATGGCAAGCAAAAATCAAGCGAGCAAGCGCAAATTATGGAGCAGTTTATCAAAGGCGAAATAGACGTCTTGATTGCAACATCAATCATTGAAGTTGGAATTGATGTGCCAAATGCAACCGTCATGATAATCGAAGATGCTCACTGGTTTGGCCTAGC
>CAZWUV010000072.1:0-2661 GCA_964636735.1 uncultured Candidatus Saccharibacteria bacterium
AAAACTTTTTTGGGATGGTAAGTATCTAAACGAAACTTTAAAGCAGCCAAATCGCGCGTACCATAAATTGTTGAGCCATCTTGTTTTTGCAAAATAAGAGGCGTGTCGATGTCGTCAAAAGGAATAATTAGCGCCCCGTCGCTTTCTACTGCAACACCTTTTTCTTTGGCAAGTTTTATAATATCACCACTTAATTCTCCGGCTTGTGCTTCGCTTTGATTTTGCTGTGTAAACTGAATATCCAGCTCATCATAAATCTTGCTAAATTCTTTTAAGGAAATGTCTTTTAAGTGTTGCCACAAAATCTTTGCCTGACTGTTCCCCGCCTCTAGCTGGGCAAACATATCGCGCGCTTCTTGGTCATCTTCATCATTAGTATTTTTGTGAAAATCGACATATAAATCTAATAGCTCTTGTACCGCTAAATCACGAGGCTCCAAATCGCCAAAACGACGCTTGTAAGCTACCAGCAGCTTACCAAACTGTGTTCCCCAGTCACCCAAATAATTTATAGAAACTACTTTGTAACCCAAATAGCGATAAATGCGTTGCAAGGCATCCCCAATAATTGTTGAACGCAAATGACCAATACTCATCGGCTTGGCGATATTTGGACTAGAGAATTCAATAACGATTGTTTTTTGAGAGGCGTTAGTGGCAATAGGAGCATCAGGGGTAATAGCAGGTGTAGACAAAATCTGTTTTATATAGTCATCAGTAGGCGTGATATTGACATAACCGCCAGATACCTCAATCTCTGCGCTCTTTAAATCTTTGAGTTTTTCTGCAACTTCTTGAGCAAGATCATTTGGATTAACTCCCCTTTTTTTGGCAACACCAAAAACAGGAACCGCCAGCCAAGCCTTTTGATCTTGAGGGATTTTATGGGTAACTTCAAAGTCAGAGCCTAGGATTTGTTGAATTTTTTGGAGTAAAATTTTCATTTTATTTACCTTGTATAGAATATGGTCTTTAGAGTAAAGAGTAAGAAATAAATCTTTAAAATTATAAACTCTAATGTCTAAACTCTAAACAAATTTTAAATTACAAATTTTTAAATTATAAATTGTTTGAATATTTAAGATTTAAAAGATTGAGTTTTGTTTAGAATTTATCATTTAGCATTTAGAGCTTTATTTTTTCTACATTCTCCATTCGCTATTCGTTATTCGCTATTCTAACCTTAACAAATTTGCGCTTCCCAACTTGCAAAAGCATTCCATCGCTTGCTGTGATTACTGCTAAAGGATTGGCAATCGTAACACCATCAACTTTTACTCCGCCTTGCGAAATTAACCGCGAAGCCTCTGACTTATTTTTTGCCAAACCAACATCAACTAGATATGCGCCAAGCAATTGTTCGCCCGCTAAAGAAGTGGGTGCCTCCAAAATTTCATCTGGCAATTGACCATCACGAAAACGGTTATTGAATTCAAATTCTGCGTTAATTGCCTGCTCACTACTCCAGTAAAGCTCCACAACTTCCCTCGCCATTTGCGCTTTTGCTTCTCGGGGATTTTCCTTGATAAAAGCAGATAACTCTTCGTCAACACTACGCATTCCTGCCAGCTCAAAATACTCGCCAATTAGCTCGTCTTTAACGCTCATCAGCTTGCCGAACATTTCGCTGGGCTTATCTGTTAAAGCAATATGATTTTCAAAACTTTTGCTCATTTTGCGACCATCTGTTCCCACAAGCAGTTTTGTTGTAATTACGATTTTGTCTTTGCCAAGTTTTCGCTTAGACAAATCACGTCCACGAAGCATATTAAAAGTTTGATCTGTGCCACCAACTTCTCCATCAACTTCAAGAGCCACACTATCATAGGCCTGCAAAACAGGATACAAAAATTCAGTGATTGTTACACCTTCGCCTTTTTGCTGACGCTCCTGAAACATATCGCGCTCCCATAACTGACTAGCAGTAAAGTCTTTGCCCAAGTCAAGCAAAAACTCCAACGAACCTGCCTTGTCGGCATCACCGTACCACTTAGAATTATATTTAATTTCTGCCCGATCAACATCTAAAATTTTTGCAATTTGATCCTTATAAGTAGAAACATTCTGTTCAATAATTGCCCTATCCAAAACACTACGAGTTTTGTCGCGTCCAGTTGGATCGCCAATCATTGCAGTAAAGTCCCCAAATACCAGCACGACTTGTGCACCCATTTGCTGCAGATATGCCAAAACCCGAAGTGGCACAGCATGACCTAAATGCACAACAGGCCCCGTAGGATCAATGCCGTAATAAATTCTAAAGTTGCCTTTTTTTAGACGCTCATCTAGGGCGTCAACAGATGGATAAACAGTGTCAATTAACTGCTTAATGGGATTTAAGTTTTTACTCATAGTAACTTTTAAATAAACAATTTTATGCTTTTAATTATAATCTTACTGTGTTAAAATAACAAGTAAATAGACTACTTATTTAACAGAGTAAATGCCAACTAATTATAGGCTAATCTAATCCAAATGACTCAATATAAAAAATTCAACGCCCTACCATACAAAACACAATCATCGCCAAAAAAGCAAAAAAATACCAAAAATCCCATTCAAGCAGTCAAAAATTTTTGGGCTTCACTCAAAACAAAAGAAGGTCGTAAAAGAGCGCTTAAAATTTTCTTTGGGCTCATTATAATTGGATTTTTTGCAATA
>CAZWUV010000073.1:0-2647 GCA_964636735.1 uncultured Candidatus Saccharibacteria bacterium
CTTGGACCCTACGTATCACCGAGGCTTCTGGCACGTAGTTAGCCGGTCCTTATTCAAATGGTACCATCATAATTTTCCCAAATAAAAGGAGTTTACAACCCAAGGGCCTTCGTCCTCCACGCGGTGTCGCTGGATCAGGCTTTCGCCCATTGTCCAATATTCCCAACTGCTGCCTCCCGTAGGAGTATGGCCCGTGTCTCAGTGCCATTGTGACTGGTCGCGCTCTCACGCCAGTTACCCGTCATAGCCTTGGTAAGCCTTTACCTTACCAACTAGCTGATAGGAGCAAAGCCGCTCCTTAAGCGATAAATCTTTCCTAGTATAGGTATAAGCCTATACTAGATATCGAGTATTATCCCGCCTTTCGGCGAATTATCCTCGTCTTAAGGGTACGTTCCTTGCCATTACTCACCCGTTCGCCATGCCAATAAATTGGCATTCGACTTGCATGTGTTAGGCACACCGCCAGCGTTCATCCTGAGCTAAGATCAAACTCTTCATAAAATACTTATGCTTTCGTCCATAAGTTGACGCCCCGCATAATCCTGCGAGGAGGGCTCGTTCTTATAATCAATTAAAAAACCAAATGCTGGTTTGTGTGTAGCACTTATTAGTGGAAATTAAGTGCTAGTGATTGTAAAAGTTCAAATTCAGTTGCAAGGGTTTAAAAAAGATGCTCGAAGCATCACACGAGTAGATTTAAAATACAGATTTTAAACTAGACGTTTTTCATAAAACCTCTTACAACAAGTAATATATATAATTCTTAAGGATTTGTCAACACTTTTTTAACAGGTTTTAGCTTATAGGTAGCTAGCTTATAACTTATGCGCTATCCACTAGATAATGTTTAGCCAAAATATCATTAATTTTTTTAGATAACTCTCTGTCTGAAATGCGTCCTTTGATTCTAGAAAGTACATTTTGTCCCGTTATCCAAAGAAGGTGTCTGCATGCCTCAGGATTTTTGCCCTCAAAGAGCTTTAATGCTACTGGATTGCCATGTAATGCTTCTGACCAAATAGAGTAATAGATCTGAAAATCATTTTTAGACATCAAGTCTTCATTCAATTCCACTCCGTATTTCTTTAATAAATCGTTGCGATACTGATGGGCAACCGCAAGATCTTTTCTAAAATTTGGATCAAAGATAGACCTGTTATCTCTTACATGATCAGCAAGAGCTGTAAATATTCTCTCTGCCTTCTTGGATAGTTGATGTTTTTCAGATTCCAGTAATTGCAAAAAAGAAGATTGATGTTTTTTATCCACTACGAGCAAAGATAAATCCAACAAAGTTAAAATTAAGCCGAGCTTTTTGGTATCTTTAGTATCTGGGGCAAAAAATATATCTATCCGCTTAAATCCTAAATCAAGTAGCGTGCGCACGGTTGACAAAGTAAAAAAGTCATCAGCAGCCAATAAGACATTTTCTGCTAATTTTACGTACGAACCTAAAAGATAGATTCCATAATCACCCATGGTATATCTACCATAATCAAAGCCAGACTTAGATTGAGTGGCAACAAAATTTTTCATTTTGTCATTTAGCAAAAATTGATTTGCTTCTTTCAAAACCTCAATAAGCCATTTAATATTTTCTTGTGTACTCACCTTAAAATTCTTTATTAAAAACATTACCTAGACAGTTTCTGTCTAAATAAACTTAAAAATGGATTTGCGCCTAGAATCCTCGTTTCGTCATGCATTCATCGTAAAGATGAGCTCGAAAGCCACCACCATTACCAAGACGACCCGTGTTACCACCAAATATATCTTTTGCATTTGGATCGGGTTGCAGTGTTGCTACCGACTCTACTGTTGCTGCCACAGTACACTCTTTTTCCGCAGCTTTCTTGCCAGCAAAAGTCATATATAATCCAACAACAAGAATCACTGTTGATACTAGAATTGCTAGGGCAAGCATATTGTGATTAGGAGCTGGCACGCGATATTCTTTATTGGGCGATCTATTTGATCTTAGTTTCAATTTATCTTCATCAAATACTGGCATAGGATTAGATCTTTCAAGATTTATCTTTTCGTCATAGTTTTTAGATTTTCCGCATTCAGGACACCATTCTGAAGCTTCAACAAATTCAGTACTGCAATGCTGACAAATTATCTTCTTATTCATAATTATTCCTTAACGAAAATACCTCAAAAAGACTACTATTGAAACCGATCACTTTATATATAGCATATTTAGACTACAGGTGCAATTTTGTATTTTTAATCACAAATTAACGCCGCACTAACCAAAAAGCCCCGCTACTGCGGGGCCTTAAATTACTTCGACTTCTTGATTACATCGTCTACCAAACCATATTTTTTGGCTTCGTCTGCACTCATGTAATTATCGCGCTCGGTATCTTCTTCGACTTTCTTTTTAGATTGACCTGTTTTTTCTGCCAAAATAACATTGAGTTTGTCTTTGATGCGCAAAATTTCTTCTGCTTGGATTTTAATATCTGTTGCCTGACCAGTAGCACCGCCCATAACTTGATGAATCATCACTTTTGAGTTTGGCAAGGCAAACCTTTTACCTTTAGCGCCACCTGCCAACAAGAACGCACCCATTGAAGCAGCCATACCAACTACAATCGTCGAAACATCTGGCTTGATGTGCTCCATGGTGTCATAAATT
>CAZWUV010000074.1:0-2605 GCA_964636735.1 uncultured Candidatus Saccharibacteria bacterium
TAGCACCCTTCTGGGTAACTGGGAAGGAGGGGCAAGTCTCATTAAAAATAGTGAGACAACTCTCCACAGATCCTAGTCAGAACCAAAAGCACAACTTGCTTTCGAGTATTTAAGATAGCAAACTTATACCCTTTTGTCAATAGAAAACAAAAAAAATTCTGCTTTTGCGCCTTCCATAACAGAAAACTGCAAAAGCAGAATTGAACTTTTTTACTGATCTTCTTTGGCTAGCCTAGCAATAATTTTTTCAAACTGATTATTTTGTGAATGCGCTGATTTTTCTAGCATTTCTACGGTCTGATAAATTGTCTCTTGCTTTACTGGCTTTGTTTTTTGCACTACTTTCTTTTTCTTTTTGGGCAAACAACTCCTCCTGCTACAGATCTATCGTTAACAATCTGGGCGCATCAATACAATATTAAAACTAGCAGATGTATTGACATAATAAGTTTTGCCAAAACGCGAAATTACTCCTCCGCTACCAGTAAATTGTGCATTTACCCAAAATCTTGGTGAAACCTCGACGCTATCTTTTACTTCGTAGCAAGTAGTAAATCTTTGTGTATTTTCGGATACTCTTCTGATAAAAAACACAAAACAATCAGCGCTAGGTGGAATTTGAATACTATTTTTAAAATAATCCCAAAGCATAAAAAAATTCCCAAATCTGCGTTCTTTTGCTGATTCTAGTGAAATCCTCTGCTTGAGGTACCTTTTAGGCCAACTCAGTGAAATGTCTTGCGTTTCTCCAGTTTCTATGTTTTCAAAACGCGCCCACAATTCCAAAAATTCTACTCCTTCTGGTGTTATGGCGATAATTCTTCGCCCATCGTGATGATGCAAAGTAGTTTTCCTCCAGTCTTTTTAATGTACAAATTCCATGGAATTATAGCGTATTTTAAGATAATTAGCAAGCCCACTAAGTACAAAATCGATGTTCTTGCCTATACAGACTTGACAAATTGCGCATTTCGAAGTATATTGACACTATTAACAACCTGCAAGGAGAGGCAATGACGGAATTTGACGAAATTACATGGGCAAAGGCAGAAGCAAGCCATACAAGGCATTGCTTAGACGAAGTTCAAAAGCAGATCTTCAACCTCAACAAAGAAGTTGAGGCCCAAGTAATCTGGCAAGCAAAAGAGCCAATTAAGCTTAAAATTGCTGGGCTTAGAAAGTATGAAATATTTCTGGCTTGGCAACTTGCCAAAACAAAAGAGACCCTCGACAATATGCTCAAGGGCTCAAAATAACACCACGCCCCCTGCAAAAACAGGGGGCTTTTTTGTGAAAAATTTAAACGCTCAAGGAACCCAAATAGCTATCAAATCCCTACTTGCGAAAAACCTCAAATCCAGCTGACGCATCTTTAACCTCGAAGCCTTGTGCCTCGATTTGCGCCCGAAGCTCATCTGCTAAAGCAAAATCTTTGTCTAGCCGAGCCTGTTGACGCTTTTGCGCTAAATCCAAGATAAAATCTGGAATTGGCTCGCCTCCCCCTAACACTTCTTCTAAGCCAAGTCCAAAAACTTTATCCCAGGACTTTACAATTGCAGATTTTTCCTTGCCCGTCAAATCCTTGTCTTTTAGCGCTTCCCAAAGCAAAGCTAGTGCCTGCGACAAGGATAAATCATCTTCAATAAAAGCAATAAATTTTTGCTCATATTCTGGCGGGGTTTGCTCTGCGCCATCCTGTGGCAAGCTCTCCACTATTTTATATAAATTCTCTAAAGAGCTTTTTGACGCCTGCGCGCTGGTCCACGTAAAATTAAATGCTTTTCGATAATGAGTTTGCAGTAACATCAGTCTGTAATCTAGTGGACTTATCCCCTGCTGCTTCACTAAATCGCTAAGCTTGTAAGTATTGCCAAGCGACTTGCTCATTTTTTTGCCATCTACAAGTACAAATTCGCCGTGAAGCCAATAATTTGCAGGCAATTTACCTGTTGCTCCGCGACTTTGGGCAACTTCGTTTGTGTGGTGTGGAAAAATCAAATCAATTCCACCTGTGTGAATATCAAAATTATCTCCTAAGTACTTTTGGCTCATAGCGCTACATTCAATGTGCCACCCCGGAAACCCAACTCCCCATGGCGACTCCCATTCCATTGCGCGCGCCTCGCCTGCTTTGGCAAATTTCCACAGGGCAAAATCACTCGGATTGCGTTTTTGAGAGTTTTTTTCAACCCTCTCGCCCTCTCGCCTATCATCAACATCTACGCCAGCAAAAACAGCATAATCCTTAAGGCGCGAAGTATCAAAATACACTCCATCGTCAATTTGATAGGTCAACCCTTTTTCCTCTAGGATTTTTATCATCTTAATCATTTCGGCAATATGATCAGTCGCCTTTACCCAAGCCGTAGGCTCTAAATTGCCAAGCGCACTAAAATCACCCAAAAAAACTTTTGTGTAAAAATCCACAATCTGCTCAACTGTTTTGTTTTCGGCACGGGCAGATTTCTCGATTTTGTCCTCACCTTCGACATCTTCAACAGTTAAATGTCCAACATCGGTAATGTTGATAATATGCTCCACCTGAAAACCCCGATATTCCAAAACTCGGCGAACTAAATCTGCCATCACAAAAGAACGCATATTG
>CAZWUV010000075.1:0-2584 GCA_964636735.1 uncultured Candidatus Saccharibacteria bacterium
TTTTTGACCAAGCCTTTTTTATAGGCATCAACAGGAGTCAGGCGATATGCCAAATTGTAAACATTTTTGTGCGTTGCGCTATAACGCAGCTTGAACAGTGGGTTTAAATCTTCAATTGCAGATTTAGAAAGTTCGGATTCCATATTTTGCGGTTCGTCCATAATCACCACCGGGCGCGACTCGGCGATTAAATCAATTGGTCGCTCGCCATAAAATCCGTCAGGATCTTGGCGCATTTTATTCGTGTCCTTATTAAAGGATTGAATTGTGGTTACCATAATTTGAGTATTATAAGACGAGACAAAATCTTTAACACGCGATAGCTTGCTCGAATCATACGCAAAACACCCAAATCCCGTATTGTAAATTTCTCTAAAATGACTCTTGGTTTGCTCAATGGTTTTCAAAACTCCCTCGCGAATTGCCACGGATGGCACCAAAATAATAAATTTCTTAAGACCATATTTTTGATTTAACTCAAAAATAGTTCGCAAGTAAACATAAGTTTTGCCGGTACCGGTTTCCATCTCTACAGAAAAATCTAAAGATTCTAAGTCTTGCGATACACTATCAATGCCATTGACTTCTTGAATAGACTGTAAGTTTTGCAAAAATCTTGCTTTTTCAATTTCAAAATTATTGGCAACTACGCGACTTTGCAATTGTAAATTAAATTGATCTTCTTGATTTGCTAAATTTTTACCAGTATCAAAAATATCAACTGTTGATTTAATAGCCTCAATTTGGTGTTCTAAATTTTTGGAGAATTGGAATTTCATTTTTTAGTTTCCTTTGGGCAACTGATCTTTGACTTTTTCTGGGCATCATTGAGTATAGGCGGATAACTATCATCGGTTTTCTTTTCTAGGGTGATACTTGGATTAAATATCAGGGACTTAACTATGCCTTCAAGGAATGCTTTGGTGACTAGCGGATCGGCGCCTGCCAGTTCTTTTTTATAGCCTTCAAGTGATTTTGCCAAAACTTCTTTGTGGGCATATTCCTGTTCTAGCCTTTTGTTTTGTGAAAACTCTTTTCCGGAGAACCAAGCCAGCCAAACTAGTGGACCTATAAAAGGAGACCTAGCAAAAAACGAGACCGCTATAGCAGACCAAGAATCCATATTGTAGGGGGTAAAAAACGAGACCGCAATAATAGCTACCAAAGACAGAATTAGCGTGATTTGCCAAAACTGGTTCGGTTTTCTGTAGCTTTCTTTTTGCTTTTTAAATGCAGTCGCCAATCCAGCGCTTGTAGCACCCGGCAAAAGCCCCTCTATTTTTTCTTTTAATTGGTCAAAATCTTGCCCATGAGATTTTAGCTGTTCTTTTGTTTGACTTTCCAAGCTCTCTAATCTATCAACAAGACCTCCACTCCTTTGCTCTGTTTCTTCATCTTTTTCACCAAAAATAGAAATTTCTGCCTTATCTAACTGTTCTTTTTTAACTTGAGCTTCGTTTTCTAGATTTTTAATAGCCTCATGAGATTCTTTGGCGTCCTCACCCAGATCGGAAAGTTCAGTATTTAAGCTCTTCATCTCTATGCTTAGATTTTGGATTTCTTGCAATAGTCCTTGGGCTTCTGTGCGCTTTTGAGTTATTGAGTCTATGTTGTCAGAATTAGACTGTAAAATACCCTCCAGACTGGAGGCTCGCTCTTCGAGACCTTTTAGTTCTTCGCTCAACTTTTTAATACGCTCTGTATTTGACGCCATATCTAAATCACTTTTAAATTAACTTCACGGCTGATATTTATTTTTGTTGTGTCATCTAGGGCGGAGTCGAGGCAGACGAAAGTACCGTGGTCGCCCAGGCTAAAATTTTTGACTTGCTCCATAGAAACTGTTTTTGCAAAAGTGACAAGCAGGCGTTTTTCGCCATCTCCATCCACTATATTATACAATTTCAAGCCGTCGCCAACTTGCTCAACTCTAGAATTTAGATCAAAGCCCTCTTTTAATAAAATTTCGTAAACAACTGCCTTTTCATCGTAACCCTCAACTAAAGGATTTTCAGTAAATAACTTGGATTGCTCCACTATCGCAACCTCATCGTCGCTACCCGTCAACTCGCGCCATTGGCGATAGTTAGAAGGGGAGAGTTTATAGGACTTAAAGCCAACATCGCCTTTGCCGATTTTTTCGCCAGCGCGGCGAATGCGCTCTTTAGTGATTTCGGAAATTGTTTTATAGCCTGCTTTAAATGCTTCGCTTTTTTCATTAGTTTGTTCCGGAAGTTGAACACAAATCCACTGCCTATTGCCACCATCTTCAGAATTCAAATCCATAACTGCGTGCGCAGTAGTTCCAGATCCAGCAAAAAAATCCAGCACTATTGCTTGATCCGAAATTGGAGTTCCAAGTTGCACTAGAGTTTTAATTAAGGATGATGGCTTTGGGTTGTCAAAAATATCTTTATTTGGCGGTAAATCAAAAATACTCCTCAGTTCAACTTTGCCACTATAAGTACTGCCTTGATTATTGAGTACGGAGTAGGGAGAAATTTCGCTTTTTTCATTTACAAAAAGTTTAATCCTAAGAACACTATTTCCTTTTGCGCCCCAATAAATCCTTCCATGTTGGTCT
>CAZWUV010000076.1:0-2450 GCA_964636735.1 uncultured Candidatus Saccharibacteria bacterium
TGATTGAGTGCAGTCACCAGCATCAGGGAATTATCCAAATGCTTTTTAATCACATCTGGCTCAACACCAGCTTGAACAATCAGCCAGTATGCTTGAGAATTTTTTTGCGACAAAATTCCCAGCATTAAATGGTCGACTTCGATTAACTCGCTCTCTAGCTTTAGCGCCACAAAAGCAGATTGCTCAATAATTTGCTTTAGCTCATCTGCTAAATCTAAACCAACTCTAGCATCTTTAGCTACTTGCAATCCCATCACTACGCGCAACTGGTCAACGGTCAGGGGAATGTGTTTTAAGATTTTATGCGCCAAAGAATTTGGTGTCACAACAATTGCCATCAACAAGTGATCACTAGCCAGTACCGTGCTAGTTAACTGAGCATACTTTTGAGCAGTAATTAAAACCTTTCTCGATTCTGGGGAAAACTTTTTAAAAACCTCTAAATTCATTATTATTCTTCTTCTTGAACCTCTTTGTCCTCTTGCGCTTCTTCTGTCTCAGTTTCGGATTTTGCAGGAGCTTCTTGATCTTTAATGATGTCAATTTCCCAGCCGGTCAACTTGCTAGCCAAGCGCACATTTTGACCATCACGGCCAATTGCCAAAGAAACTTGATCTGCTGGCACATTTACAACTGCACGCTTTTCTTCTTCTTTAATGTCAATGCTATCTACTTTTGCCGGGGAAAGAGCATTAGCAATCAACTTATTAGCATCGTTATCCCACAAAATAATGTCGATTTTTTCTTCGCCAACTTCGGACAATACTGCTTGAACGCGAATACCGCGCTGACCAACACAAGAACCAACTGGATCTAAGCCCTCTTGATGAGCAGCAACTGCCATTTTAGTTCGACTTCCAGCTTCGCGGGCAATACTTTCAATAGTAACAGTGCCAGCTTGCAACTCGGGAACTTCGTGCGTAAAAAGCCCACGAATAAAATCCGGATGAGAGCGCGACACAACAACTTTTGGTCCACGATTAGTTTCTTCAACACCCAAAATCAATACTTTTAGCCTTTGGCCAACATAGTAATTTTCGCGTTGAATTTGTTCATTTCTGGGCATAATTGCATGCGCTTTGCCAATTCCAACAATTACATCGCGCCCTTCAATTTGCTGAACAGTTCCGGGTAAAACTTCACCTTCGCGGTTTTTAAACTCTTCGCTAATCATCTCGCGCTCTGCTTCTGCTAAGCGTTGAATAATTACTTGCTTAGCGGTTTGTGCAGCAATTCTGCCAAAATCTTCGTGGTGCGGTAGAGCAACTACAAGCTCGTCGCCGATTTCTAGTTTTTTGTCCTGCTCTTTAGCTTCATCAATCTCAATTTGATTTTCTGGTTCAAAAATCGGCTCCTCGATAACTTCTTCGCCATTTTCATTTACAATTGGGTCGGCCTCGGCCATAGCTTTTTGCTGATCCTCAATATTTGCCACAACATTAAACACCTGAAACATTTCTGTCTTAGTAATGTCTTCTTTATTTAAAACTGCGCGAACAATTTGGCGTGGCTTGCCGTATTCTTTACGATAAGCGGCAGCTAGAGCATGCTCAACTGTTTCGATTACTTTTTCAATTGGTAAACCGCGCTCTTCTGCTAATTGCTCAAGGGCGATAATAAATTCTGATTTTGCCATAAATTCTCCTTTTTTATTATCATTGCGAGCGTAACGAAGCAATCCTTAGATTGCCACGTCGCCTTAACGGCTCCTCGCAATAACTTTGCTTTTGTATTGTGTCATCCCTAACCCCACAAAAAGCAGGGACAGAGATCTGTTTCCTAAAAATAAAAGTCATCTTACGATGACTTTCAGAATAAGCTCTAATTACATAATTATAGTACCAAAAATAACCGATTTTGTCAATTTTAAGGGGCGGGGCGGACACACCTCACGTAGTAGCTAAGCGCCTTACTGATGTTGAGCGTGTAGCCATGCGACAAGACGACGAACCACGCGCTGCTGGTATCCGACGAGCCGCTAGTCGCGGACCAGTAGTTGTGAGTAATGCCTTGTGGTATTAGGTTGCTATTACCGTAGGCTCCATTTGCGTAAGCCACCATCAATTCTTTTTGCGTAGGTAGCTTCCATGGGGATTAGTTAGAGCAATTAGTTAAGGCAGTAGCGTGATTGTAGGTGGCGTCTGTTTCGTTAGTCATATTAGAACAATTTGTACCACTACAAGGATAACTCCAAATAAGTCCTGTGACATTATCCATTGCACTAGCCCTATTGTCACTTGTTCCGCAATAACTATTGCCACTATTACATTTTGTCCAGCTGGTGGCGTATCGGCCTGTGGCGGGCGCACCACCGCTGTTATAATCATCCACATCAAAAGTGTTAGCGGTGTTTCTACCGTGGGTTAAGTTGGCAAGTAGCGTCCCCGCTGCCTCGGCAGTGCCTGCAACATATTCTGGATCGTCATCACCATATTCAAAACCTTCTTCTA
>CAZWUV010000077.1:0-2392 GCA_964636735.1 uncultured Candidatus Saccharibacteria bacterium
TACAATTTACTTTGGGCATCGTTGATGGTGTTTTTTGCGTATGTTTTTGCTTTACAAATAGCATGGAATTTAGACATAAGATTTGATTTTGGCAAGGCAATAATTTTGGCAATGGCGTTTTTGTTTTTTGTAATCGGATCTGTAATTTCCAAAGCCAAACGCAATTGGTTTGTTGGTATCCGCACGCCTTGGACTTTGTCCAGCGACAAGGTTTGGGACAGGACGCATAGCCTAGGTGGTAGGTTATTTAAAGGTGTATCTGTAATTACTTTGACTGGTATATTTTTACCCACCAACTGGATGATTATAAGCACAATCGCACCCATAACTTTGGGTTCGCTATATTTAGTTTTCTACTCCTACTTAGAACATAAAAAGTTAAAATAATTTTTAGCTTCAACAATCTTGACACTTAGGATATAAAGCCTTATAATTTTTGGTATCATTCATATTTAGAAAGGAAACGAAAAACATGCAAAAGCGTATTTTAACTCCAGAAGGTTTAGAAAAGTTAGAAAAAGAATTAAAGCAACTAAAAACAGTTGACAGGCCAGCTGTTATTAAGCGTATTGCTGATGCCCGCGAACTTGGTGATTTAAGCGAGAACGCTGATTATCATGATGCTCGCGAACAACAGTCTTTTATTGAAGGACGTATCAAAGACATCGAGGAAATGATCCGCAATTCAGATGTTGTTGCTAGTCGGGGCGACAAAGGCATTGTTCAGCTTGGAAGTCAAGTTGTTGTTGAGGTGGGTGGTAGTAAGGTAAATTACGAAATCGTTGGCTCAAATGAAGCTGATCCTCTTGAGGGAAAAATTTCTCTTGAGTCTCCAGTTGGTTCAGCTTTGATGGATAGAAAAGCTGGCGATAAAGTAATTGCCGAAACTCCAAACGGGGGAGTTGAGTATAAGGTTGTTGAGGTAAAGTAAGTAGATACCTTTCAATGAGCTTTAATCAGTAGATAATAATTTAAAAATTCTAAATTGCAAGCACGAAATTCTAAACAAAATATAATGTTTTAAATTTCAATTTTTCAAACTTTTTTCAGTCAAGTTTGGGGTTTTAAAAATTAGGATTTATGATTTGTTTCGTATTTCGATATTAGAATTTAGGATTTAAAAATTAATTTACTAGTGCAAATTTAATTGGAGAAAATTATGAACCCAAAATCCTTTTGGGCAAACGATAGGGTAGGGCAGGTGATAGGGCGCCATCAGCCTCCTTTTGTTGTTAACGACTGGAAAACTCCTTCTGGTCATGTGCATGTGGGATCACTTCGGGGGGTGGTGGTGCATGACGCCATCTCCAGAATTTTGAAAGGGGAGAGTAGGGAAGTCCGCTTTATTTATGGTTTTGATGATTTTGATCCTATGGATAAGCTCCCCGCCGGACTCAATGCTACAGCTTATAAGGAGTATTTAGGAATGCCTTTTTCGCGAATTCCCGCTCCTTCCCCAGATGGGTCTGCCCTACCGACAAAAGTTTCCAAAAGCAATAATGTGGCCAAATTGTACGCTGATGAATTTGAGGCTGTTTATCGCGCTTTGGGTGTTGAGTCCGAAACGCTCTACACTTCCCTGCTTTACGAATCAGGCAAATTTAACGAAGCAATCAAAATTGCACTAGATAATGCCGACACTATCAATAATGTGTACGAAGAGATAATGTCGCACAAAAGTAGCGATCGCGCAGAAAAATCTGTTGTTAAGCGCGAGCTACCAATCAATATGATTTGCGAAAATTGTGGCAAAGTGGCGTCCACTCGCCCGCTTTCATGGAATGGTGAAAATGTTGAATACGAGTGCGTTAGCGATATGCAGTCGTTTGCGCAAGGCTGTGGATATAAGGGCAATCGCTCGCCATTAAACGGCAATGCAAAATTGCCATGGAAAGTTGAATGGGCATCTAAGTGGTTTACTTTTAAAACAGATATCGAGGGTGCTGGAAAAGATCACTATACAAAAGGCGGTTCTCGTGATGTTGCGCTAGAAATTTTTTGCCGTATTTATGCGCCACTTTTACCAGAAGGCTACAATCGTCCACCAGAAGATTTGTTTTACGAGTGGTTTTACTTGGATGATAAAAAAATGTCTACTTC
Source organism: uncultured Candidatus Saccharibacteria bacterium (assembly GCA_964636735.1). Classification (GTDB taxonomy): domain Bacteria; phylum Patescibacteriota; class UBA1384; order JACPKC01; family JACPKC01; genus CAZWUV01. The sequence continues at coordinate 2,101 of CAZWUV010000077.1, forward strand.
TAAAGGTCATGGTGTAACTGCCAAAGATATGATTGAGCGTGTGCCAGCAGAAATTTTGCGTATGATGATGGTGCGCACCAAGCCAAAAACAGCGGTTAACTTTAAAGACGAGCCAGAGGCAATTTTAACTTACTTTGACGAGCTAGATCGTTTTAGGGTAGGGTACTTGGCAGATCCAACCTCTCTGGAAGGTCAGATTTTTACGCTCGCCCGCCTCGACAATAATGAGTCAGATGATGAAATTCCAAATTTTACTCTTAGATTTTCAAAAGTTATTACTTTAATTCAATTA
>CAZWUV010000078.1:0-2313 GCA_964636735.1 uncultured Candidatus Saccharibacteria bacterium
GTGGATTAGCTCTTGGTTCGCCCACCTCAATATTTATTACTACCGAATCAACATTAGGAGATGGAAAAAACTTATCCCTTGAGACTTCGCAAACAATTTCTGATTTACCAAAAAGCTCCACCAAGACTGTTAGTACACCACGTTCTCGCTTGCCAGCACGCGCCACAATGCGCTCACCGACTTCTTTTTGCACCATCAGAGTCATTTGGGTTGGTCTGGGTGTTTCGCCTCCAGCACGCCCCTTATAATCGCCCAGCAAAAACTTCGTAATAATCGGCGATGTAATTGCATAAGGAATATTTGCCACCACCTTGTACTCACCATCAAAAAAATCAGACAAAGGCGTAGCTAAAATATCTTTGGCAAGAATTTTAACATTTTTCTTGTTTTTAAAATAATCACGTAGCCAATCAACCATATCTCGATCTCTTTCAACTGCCAGCACTAATCCGTTTTTAACTTTTTCTGATAATTTTTGTGTAAGCACGCCCAGCCCAGAACCAACCTCTAAAACATTTTCCTCTGGAGATAAATTTGCAACTTTAATGATTTGGTCAAGGGTTTCTTTGTCCACTAAAAAATTTTGCCCAAAATTCTTTTTGGCCAACAATCCTCGCTCGCGCAGAATTTGACTAATTGTGCTTTTTTCCGTTAAATCCATAGGCAGATTATAACAGGTAAAGCTTAAGTCGTACAGGTTCTAACACGCCTTCTCTAGCTTAACCTGCGCAATACCTTGACTTCTAGGCGCAAGCTTCTCAAAAGATCCAACATCTAAATCAATAACCACATCGGATCGATGAATGCCACGGTCGGTGATTTTTACAATAGTTGATTTGCCATTTACAAGATTTGTAACTTTTACCATTGTGTCACGCGGCAAAGTATTGTGCGCTGCCTCACCAGCTCTCCAACGATACCAAGTTGCCTTACCTTGCCCATAAGAGATAATTTTGTTGCCTTTAGTGATAATTTTATCTAGTGGCACAACTGTCACTTCTTCTTTGATTTTAATGCGAGCAACTTCGTCGCCATTCTCGTAAGTCACTTTGAAAAACTTAGTTAAAATTCCTTCTTTGCCCACCTGCGTAACATCTTGCCAGCAGACATCTTTATTGGGATCAATTTTAGTTATTGTTTTAAAATCAATTTGCTGGGTAGATTTTTCTCCTTTTATGCCAATGCGAGTGATTTTAATTTTGGCGTCTTGACTTAAAAGACTCTCCGCTTCAGGCTCAAGCTTATCTGTTTTGCCCAAAGTAATTTTTTCATCTTCTAAAAATTCGCCGACAGTTTGTGCCCAGGTGCTAAAAGTTTTTTGCGTTTTTCCATCAATTAAAGTTATAGAATTAGCTCGAGTAATTTCGATTTTACCACCAACTCCAAGCTGAGGATTAGGAACCATCACCACCCTGTCTTTTTCGCCAAGCTTAATTTTTAAAAAATCTAATTGATCTTTTAAGTTATAAAGCCCTGGCACTCCGTAATAGACTTCTTGCTTAAAAGTTGTGTTATTGATTTTTATATCTTTTACTCCCTTAATAAGCGGAGTATGGTTTACTTGTAGATCTTTAACTTCTCCAGAATTACTCCAAAACAAAAAATTGGCAAAAATAAGAAGTCCAATAAAAACCTTCAAAATCATGTATTTAGTATATAGAATTTAGTATTTTGTATCTAGTATATTGAATTTTTGCAATACGAGGGCAAAAAGGATAAACAATATCAGACAAAAATCAAGCAACAAAAAAACTTTCTAATTTGAGTGTAATTCAAGGCAAAATCAAGGTATATTTTGAGGCGTACGCAGTGTACGTCGAGAAATATACTGTAAATTTTAACGCAGAAGTGCGCCAAAGTAGAAAGTTCCAATCAAAGAAAAAAGGGTTCATTTTAAAGAAACTAAGGACCAATATATTTTGTATAATTGCCTTTTTCTTTTTGAACCCTTTTCGTCGACAACCTTCTTTAATCCCTTCCGAGGGCGAACCCTTTAGAAAAGACAGGTTGTGTGTCCGTACCATTGTGGCTTACACAGCTGGAGCTAAAAGCTCAACACTCTGCTATCGCCTAGTATCTAAAAGATACTTTTGATACGGTGGATGCCGCAAACCCATTGTTGCTAGGGTTGCGGACAAAAAAGTACATAACGGGGTTATGTACTTTTTATGCCGCCCCCCTTCATCCAATAGTTCTAATTTTTAATATGTACTTATCTTACCACAGATAAATCAATTTGTCAATAGCTAACTACTTTTTAACCTAAAATCCAGAACAAGATTCCCTGAATAACAGATAAAACGATGCTAAATA
>CAZWUV010000079.1:0-2291 GCA_964636735.1 uncultured Candidatus Saccharibacteria bacterium
CAAAGGAGAGCTTGTCTTTAATAACAGCAGAAGAGATAGTAAAGGAAGTCGACCAGCCTTCGGTTATTGCTAGAAATATCGACCATTTTAGTGAAAAAGATCATGATAAGATTGCTCAATTATTGATCGATGAGCACAATGACTCTTATTTACTAGATAATTTTTCTAAATTTAAGCAATTAACTGTAGCAACTCTAGATAAAATGTTAAATAGTTTTTCCTTCCAGGAATTTGGAGCACGGGCATTCTTAGAAAATATCCATAATTTTCAAAATACTACAGAGCAATATCGAGCAGTTAGGATGTTGCTTGCTGAGGGTTATGTCTTGAAGAATCTTGGCGAGCTAGAAAATTTAGATCCATTGATTGCAGATGCCCTTATCGAGGCTGGACGTGTTGATTTGGTTTCTCGGTATTCTAGTGAAGGTACTTTTAGTGATTTAAGTGAATATGCTAAGCAAAAAGTTGTCAAGTATCGCGATACAAAAACTAGTAGCGTTTTATTGGTAATATTTGCAATATTACGACCTTGCCTTACTTGAGAGTAATGGCATTTTTTGCTACACTTCTGTTGAGTTTTGAACTTAAACAATAAGGAGAAGATGTTGAATTGCAGGGCAGTGCTGGAAATTGCCACAAGGGCACATTTTGGTCAGTTTGATAAAGCAGGAAATCCTTATTAAAAAGCTTTACGGATTTTGAGTGCAAAGTAGATTGTAAGATGTGGAGGAAGCGGTAGTGCGTAAAAGGTATAGTTATGGAAAATTAAAAGTTTATTTTGGCCCGATGTTTTCGGGTAAGTCTGATGTTTTGCATCGTGATTGGGATAGAGCCGTTAGAGGCGGTTTAAATGTTAGGGCTTTTAAGCCTGCAGTGCATACACGTGACGGCGGGTTTTCCAAAAGTAGGCGAGGCGGGAGTTTTCCTGTTATAACGGTTTCTAAATCGGAAGATATTTATGATTTGGCAGTAGTTAGGCCAAAAGCCAACTTGGTGATTATTGATGAAACGCAAATGTTTGATGACCAGCTACCAGATGTAATACAGCGCTTGCGATTAGTTGGTGTGTCGGTGATTTCTGCTGGACTGGCACTCGATGCTTTTGGCAGGCAATGGGGTCCAACTTTGATGTTAACGGCTCATGCTACTTGCGCCGAAAAGCTTACAGCAATCTGCCATGTTTGCAGGTATGATGGCGCAGAGTTTACGCAAATGCTAGATAGTCACAAAAATCCTATTTTAGATTTAGGATCAGGCTCACCTTTGGCAATTGAATCGCAAGAAATTCAATACCAGGCTCGTTGCGGACGATGTATTGTGATGCCAAAAGGAGATAGTAAATGAATTTTACTGAAATATGCCAGGAAGCTCTAGCCGATTTAAAAGATTTTAGAGACGAAGTAGAAAATCTTTATTTAGATGATTTGGGCAAGTTTTATACTCTTGAAAAATTAGTAGACTTATTGTCAACCAGGGTGTTGTCAGAAGGTACTTTTTGGGAAATTTGCAGAGAAAGATTTATTGAAGAGCATGATTATTTGGTGGCACTAGTAAGAGCTTTTAGAGATGGTTCAGCAGATTTTATAGCAATCAATAGTCGTCGCCAACAATATCAAATCAAGGCAACAGATTTGGCTTCCAGCTTAAATTTTCTATTTTTTGAAGAGCGAGAATTCTACAATGATCAGTATACTGAGTGGAGATTTCGCTTAACAGATTTGGGCAGGCGAATTATTTTAAGTAGCTCGGCGCCAAATCAATATGCTATACCAATTTAGATAGGAGCAGGTGAATGTTTGCAGGATCTATCCAGTTAGAAAATGTTTTTACTCGAGCAAGTCGGCTTAATTTCAAAGACGACAGAGGAAGAGAGTTAGGTCATGCCTATTTATATATTTTGCAAAACGATTTGCACGAAGAGCCGTTCGGCTTTTTAGAAGATTTATTTGTAGAAGAATTTGCTCGTGGCAAGGGAGTTGGTGTGGAGCTTTTACGCCAAGCAATTAAGGTTGCCAGGAAAAATAAGTGCTACAAATTGATTGCAAGCTCTTTGGGTTCTTCGGGACTTTGTTCTGGGGAGCGTAAATCTTTAGAGGATATGTGCTTTGCAAGTCATGGATACGAGTTTATGATCCGTTGGAATTTGGACTAAAGTTCAAAAATAACCCCGTTTTTCACCTCCGCCAGTTGGCGGATGGTGGAGCGGGGTTGTTGTTTTGTATTTTAAAATTTATATAAGGATTTAGGCGACTTTTCCACAGCCCCAGCTCTTGCCAAATCTGGGGGGGGGG
>CAZWUV010000080.1:0-2169 GCA_964636735.1 uncultured Candidatus Saccharibacteria bacterium
TAGGACAACTCGCTGCTAACGTCAGATCTGTTAGACCGCCAGAACCATACAAGGGCAAGGGCATTAAATACTCTGACGAAATTATCCGCCGCAAAGCAGGAAAAGCTGCAAAAACAGCAGCCTAAAAATCTACAAATATAGCCACTTAAAATCAATTTAAGTAAAAATATGGAAAAAATTATCAAAAAACAATTAGTCAAATCTGCTCGCGCACGAAGAGTCCGCGCTAAAATCTCTGGCAACGAAGCTTGTCCTAGAGTAGCAGTCAACAAAACTGCCAAGCATTTCAGTGCTCAGGCTATTGACGACACCAAAGGTATAACTCTGGCAAGCATCACTAGCAAAGTTTTTGAATCAAAAAATACTGGCATTGCACTAGCTTCCGAGCTAGGTGAATCTTTTGGTGCTAAGCTTAAAGAAGCTGGAGTTAAAGAAATTGTTTTTGATCGAAAAAGCAACAAATATCACGGACGAGTATCTGCTTTTGCTGATGGCATTCGCAAAGCTGGAATTAAGTTTTAATAAGGAGCGCAATGGCTAATTTTCGCGGTAAAAAAAGAGAGAAAAAAGAATTTGAAGAACAGGTTATTGAAATCAAGCGTGTTTCGCGAACAGTAAAAGGCGGAAAAAGAATGCGCTTTAGGGCTTTGGTTGTGATTGGCAACAAAGCTGGCAAAGTTGGAATGGGCGTTGCTAAGGGAAACGACGTACAAGTAGCTGTTCAAAAAGCAGTTCGCCAGGCCAAAAAAGGCATGTTTGACGTGGCGCTTGTCAACGAAACAATTCCAAGCGAAACTCAAGTTAAATACAGCGGTACGATTTTATTTGCCAAGCCTGCTTCTGCTGGTACCTCAATTATTGCCGGTGGTGCAGCTCGACTTGTTTTTGATATGGCTGGTGTAAAAAACATCATCGCCAAAATCTACGGTAGTCGCAACAAGGCAAACGTTGTTTATGCAACAATCGACCTGCTTAAAAAAGGCAAAATGCCTATTGCAAAACCAAATAGCAAAAAAAAGGCTAGCAAAGAAAATCCCAAAACTGAAAAACCGGCAGACAAAACAGCCAAAAAAGCTCCTGCAAAAGCCGAGCCAAAAGCTAAAAAATCAACAAAAACCAAATAAACTATCTTATCAATAATATTGACGAGGATCTAAAACTGGAAAAGCCATGAAACTAAACAACCTTCCAAAATTAGTCAAAAAAACCAAGCGACTCGGTCGCGGTATTTCGCAAGGCAAAGGAAAAACCGCTGGTCGTGGAACAAAAGGTCAAAAATCACGATCAGGTTTTAATATTCCAAAGGGATTCGAAGGCGGACAAACCAGACTTTATCGCAGACTTCCTAAAAAGCGCGGTTTGGGATTTGGTCCCAAGTTAAAGCCAGAAACAGTCACCCTAGCAACACTAGAAAAAAACTTTGAAGCAGGCGAGAGAGTTACCCTAAAATCCCTCAAGGCAAAGGGTGCAATCTCTAAAAAAGCCGTTGGCGCAAAAATTGTCAACAGGGGAGAGTTGACCAAAGATCTTAAGTTCTCAGGTATCAGCTTTTCAGAAAGCGTTTACAACAAGATTGTTAAGAAATAAATAAAAATAGCCTCGATTATCACGAGGCTATTTTTTTGTTGAAATTGTTTGTGATATAATTTTAGAGAATAGAGAATTTGAGCGGGCTTGTTTAAAATCCGTCCCAAAAGTCTGCCTACCGGTAGGCAGGGACACCAATACTACATTCTGCATTCTATATTCTGTATTCTTTAAGCTAAATGGAGGACAATGTCTAAATTTTTTAAAAAGAACTTGAACACCGTCAACTCTAGAGCTAGCACCAACCGAGAGAGAGAGAGAGAGAGCTGTGTCCCGTGGTGCACGCAGTGCACTTTACGAGAAAAGTAATCCTCGCCTAAGTAAGCGAGACGTTTTACGGGCACAAGGTAAGCCTTCTTTGTCGTCATTCTGGAAGTGGAAGCCTGTTAAGGCGCTCCAATATCCAGAATCTATCTTTAAGTTTATTCTTGACCAAATCCTGCTAACTTTTCGTGAAAACAGATTAGTTACTCTTGTACTTATTATATCTTTAGGAATAGGGATTGCAGGAAAAGTTTTAAATAGTGCTAATGCAGGAGATTTAAATCCTCCTGTAGGACCAGTTGGTCCTACTATGAATAG
>CAZWUV010000081.1:0-1955 GCA_964636735.1 uncultured Candidatus Saccharibacteria bacterium
TGTGGTAGTATAGAGACACACTAAACGAAATCGGATGGGAAATGAAAAACAAAAAAGATCCAACATGGCAACAAAAAAGCGATCTTGAAAGTCGTGAACTTTTTGTTGTTCGTGCTTTTGCCGCTCAGTCTTTGGGGGAAGCATACAAAGGGCTCCTTAAAGAAAGCGATATAATCAACGAACGTGAAATAATTAAATCGTTCGATCCCATGAAATTAAGCTCATTAGTTTTGCGGGGATATGAAGCGCCAGACTTTGCAATGCGCCAAGAATCCAATAAAATGATTATAGGGGCAAAAAAGATTTTAAAAAATTTAAAAATTAGTAAAACTTGGACAAATACTTTTTGGGGATTTATATCGTTGCAATCCGATACTTTGCTAGAAAAAATTGAAGAGGACCTAGAGGCAGTATCATTGGGCAATTCAGCTCAAGGCGAGCAGTATAAGAATCTTCTTTTAGCGACTTACAGAACTTTAAAAGATTATTCTCCTAGTAATCAATCGAGTTATAATAGTAAAGTAACAGCGCAAGAATTGCAATTAGGATTTTAAGGAGGAAGTATGGAAATCATTTTTACACAAACCTGGTTAGCGTGGGCGGTTGGAACTCTATTGGTCTTGGTGGGGATTAAAATTTTACTTATCATTCTAATTCTTGCCAAAGCCTTAAGGATTATTAAAAGAATTGACTACTTAACAAGTGAATTAAGGGATTGGGCAGATTATGCCTTGGACGAAGGCGCAGAAATGATCGGCAACCTAAAAAGGTTTTTAAGTTTAGCTGGAGTGTCAACTTTAATCGTTAAAACATTTAAAAATTTTAATAAAAAAAATAAATAAGGAGGGCAAAATGAATTTCAAGGATTTTTTTAAAGGCTTAACATTAGGTGCTTTAGTGGGAGCTGTTACAGGAATTTTAACCGCTCCTAAATCAGGAAAAGAAACACGAGAAGATATCAAAGATGCTTTTGATTCTACTCGCAAAAGTGTTGCCGAGAAGGTTAAAAAGACTAAAAAATTAACCAAAGAGCAATACGATAAAATCGTCGGCACGGTAGTTAAGGAGTTCAAGTCTTTAAAGAAGATTGCTGAAGACGATGCAGAATTAGTTAAAAAGCAATTAAAGGGTGAGTATAAAAAAATTAAGAAGGAGCTCAAAAAATAAAGACTTGCTTTCTTAAAATAAAAAAAGCCCCGTTTTAAAAGCGGGGCTTTGTGATTTGTATGCAAAAAAAGCATTTCAAAATATGTTTATAGGGAGCGTTTCGGCACTAGTAAAACCCTAATATTGTCTCCCCAATAATTTTGTCCAAGCGAGTCACCATATATTGCACTGAGTCCTGCGTAAGCCTCGTCTTCTCCATAAAAAGCCATTGATGGCACTGCCCAACGCTTATTCTTGCCCCTTATCAAGGATCCCGGCAAGTAATAGAGAAGCCTTTTAGGCAATAAAAGTCGTGGCGGATGATTGCCAAATGCTCTTTTTAGCCAAGTAAAAAATTCAATTCCCAATACATAGTAATGCTCAGATTTTTGCGTATAAAGATATTTTAAGACACTTGCTTTTGTGATATTTTTTGAACTGTCTCGATAACGACCTATGATTTTTTGAAACATAACGTCTTCTGATGGGTTCCAAATTTGATATTTGTGATTAAAAAAAATATCTGCCCAATTTAAACAAGCTACTTCGGGATTACTATAAAATTTACGCATCTCTTCGTCTGTTTTTGCGACTTTATCAATATCAAATGGAAATTCATTAACCTTCACAAACTTGGCCTCAAATTCTAGGTGGTCGAAGCAGTTAACGCTCTGTCTTCGAAAAATTTTACGAATCGCGATATCAGCTTCCTCGTTAAAAATTTGCCTCTCTTTTTTATTTAATCGATAATCACTAGAGCATTTATCTATTAAAAACCTATCGAGTTGATTGAGTGATTTACTAAAAAA
>CAZWUV010000082.1:0-1942 GCA_964636735.1 uncultured Candidatus Saccharibacteria bacterium
TTGCGTGTCTGTCGGCTGAAATGGATTTACTTCCAAGCATTTAGCATTCGTAACGAACGAACAAACAAGCTGTTTATCTTTTTGTGATTTTTCAGGCAAAACATACAAAATTCCAGCTACGCAAAAGACAGCGACAGTAAAACTCAAAAAAGAATATACAATTTTTTTATTCATTTTCTTTGATTAAAGCTTCTACAATTTTTTCTCCTGCATCACCAGCACCATAAAGATTTGACTTATTTTCAATTTTCTTACCGAGCCAAGCATCAATTCCTGCTAAAATTTTACCTTCATTTGCACCTACCAACTGATTAAAACCATTTTCTACTAGCTCTGTCCACTCTGTTTCATCGCGCATTGTTAAGCAGTATTTATCAAAAAAGAAAGCTTCTTTTTGCAAGCCACCAGAATCAGTAACTACCAACGAGCAATCATTTAACAATTTAACCATTTCTAAATAACCAACTGGATCGATAATTTCTGCATTTAGCTTTAAATTATTTTGTTCAAGAATTTTTTTAGTTCTTGGGTGTAGTGGCAAAATAATTTTTGTTGTTTCGCTTGCTTTATTTAGGGCATTAACAATACTTGTTAGTCTGTCTAGATTGTCAGTATTTTCTTGTCTATGGATTGTTGCCAAGATAAATGGTTTATTTGAATTATCATTTTGGGCGATTTTTTGTTTATAAAAAAGCGAAGCGTCATACATAACATCGCCTGTTTTAATGATTTGCGCAGTAAAATTTTTATAGCCTTCTTGTTCTAAATTCTGCACTGCGCTGTCTGTGGGACAAAAAAGCCACTTTGAGACTCTATCTGTTAAAATCCTGTTAACTTCTTCTGGCATCTGCATATTAAAACTTCTAAGACCTGCTTCAACATGCGCAACAGGAATATGCATTTTTGAGGCAGCAATTGCACCCGCTAACGTAGAATTAGTATCGCCGTATACAAGCAGAATATCTGCCTTTTCTTGAATTAAAATCTTTTCAATTTGTTCAAGCATTCTACCTGTCATTGCGCCATGAGAAAGACTATTGATATTTAAATTATACTGAGGTCTAGGGATATCTAGCTCGTCAAAAAATATGTCAGACATATTTTCGTCAAAATGTTGACCTGTATGGACAATTACTTCATCAATGTCAGGGTGTTTTGCAAAAGCTCTCGAGACTACTGCAGTCTTTATAAATTGTGGGCGTGCGCCTATGATGGTTAGGATTTTCATTTGGTTTTCTTTTTTAAGAGCCTTCCTGCCATAGTCAACAATCTTGGCTTCCGAGCTGTACGAGAAGAAGCGCTTTGTGTTTTTTTACTTAAGGCCTTTTTCAATTTATTTAGATACTCGCCTCGCTTCAAATAGGCTGAATGTAGTTTTTTTACTTTACTCTTCAAAACCTTAACTTGCTTAGTTAATTTAGCCAAAGATGCTGATTGAATTTCGGAATCTCCCTGCACATTATTACTGTTAAAAAGATGATCGGCGCAGCCCATATCTTCAATTTCTTCCTTTATTAAAAAATTATCCATTACTAACTTATGGCTATCCTTGCAATGATTGTTTTTAATAAATTGCCGAGCTACCTGACCCCGCCCACAAGAGCCTTCCCAGTTATTTAAAATATCATTTAATTTTTTTAACAAATTATCACTAGATGTATTAAAAATTGGATTGGGTAGCGGTAAATAATGCCTCAAATTATCATCAATATGAGAAACTACCACTTTTCCTAATGCCATAGCCTGCATTGCAGTAGAGCTGTACCAGCCAAAATTTAAATCATCAATTACGATATCTGCCCAAATTAAATCTTTAAAATCCTTAATTGCCTTTACTTTAAAATTCTTATCCAATCTATCTATCGCATCTCTAGTCAACTTATTATCAACAAATGCAATTCTTGTGGGGGTTTTTTGCCTTTGCAGCTATTTCTGAAATCAT
>CAZWUV010000083.1:0-1908 GCA_964636735.1 uncultured Candidatus Saccharibacteria bacterium
TCCTTGCTTGGACTAGTCGCTGCCGTGCCTGCGATTGCAGTTTTTGCGGGCGCAATTCTAGTGATTATGTGGGCGAGCGCAGAATTATTCTTGCGACTTAACATCATTGACTACATCAAAAAAATTATCAAACGCCTAGAAAAATAAAAACCTATCCAAGCCAGCAAAGATCCGTGCCTGTGGATAACTCATAATTTACATTAAGCACAATTTTCCTAAAGCAAGTTTTTAACGGGGGGAAGTGTGCCAAAACATTAAAATTATTTGGGATTTTTGATTATTTTGTTATAGTACTTATGAATATAAATTAATTCGTAATCTGCAATTTCAAAAGAAAAGCAGTACGAAGGGAGGACACTATGTCAGACGACATGATGAACAACAACATGCAAGACGATAGCATGGACGAAACAACAAATATGCCAGCAACCGACGCTCCAAGCGACGATATGGGTGGCAATGACGACAACATGGGCAATATGGACGACGCCAACGAAACAGCTCCAGCAGAAGAAGAAGGCGAAGCCAGCTCAGACGACATGATGGACGGCGAAAATATGGGTGAAGAAGCACCTGCAGAAAATTCTCAGATGTAATCAGTAAAAAATTTTACGCAAAAATTCCACTTGCATCGTGCAGTGGAGTTTTTGTTTTTAACCCTCATAGTCATCCCTGACTGGAAGCGTCAGCGTTCCAAATAGGGGATCTTGCTAAATGACAAAGACAAGAGAATAGCAATTAAAAAAAACTATAGCCCTAAGGCCACTCAAGCCCTGTCCACTTAACTCTCCTTTTCTGGACATTGTCTAATAAACCTGTTAACCTATTAAAGATAATCAATTACTCCTTTGGGTTGCTCGTCATCCCGTAGCGAGCAATTTTTTGAACCCAACTTTAAATAAGTAAGCGCAAACCTTAAATTTCACAATGAGAAGCAACAAAAGAAAAAACGTCAGTAAAAAAGTCGCCAGAGCCCAAGCCCGAAAAGGTGATGCTCCTATTGAAGTTAAAGAATTTCACTCTGCCCCTGAAAAAAAGGCACCAACTAAAGTTGAGTTGCCTAAAACAGTTTTGGTGAGCGATCTAGCTAAAATGGCTAATCTTTCTACTGGCGAAATTATCGGCACCTTGCTTCGCAACGGAATTATGGCAACCATCAATGACAGTGTTGATAGGGACACAATCGAAATTATTGCTGAAGATTTAGGCATTGAAGTTGCTCACGAGCAAGAAGCTATCGAAGAGACGACCACAGAAGAATCTCTAGAAAACTTAACTACTAGACCACCAATCGTAGTTGTTTTAGGACACGTTGACCACGGCAAAACAACTCTGCTAGACGCCATTCGCACCACCAATGTTGCCAGTGGAGAATCTGGCGGCATCACCCAACACATCGGCGCCTACCAAATCACCAAAGAATTTAAAGACGGCGAACGTCAAATTACTTTTCTTGATACTCCTGGACACGCTGCTTTTTCTGCTCTTCGAGCTCATGGCGCAAATGTTGGCGATATTGCAATTATTGTTGTGGCATCAGACGAAGGCGTAAAACCTCAAACAAAAGAGGCTCTATCGCATGCCAAAGCTGCTGGTGTACCGATTATTGTTGCAATTACAAAATCCGACAGACCAGAAGCACAAATCGACAAAGTCAAAGGCGAGCTTACCGAGCTAGATTTAACTCCAGAAGACTGGGGCGGAAAAACCCCAACCCTAGCTGTATCTGCCAAAACAGGCGATGGCATTGACGCCTTGCTAGATACAATCCTGCTCATTGCCGATTTAGAAGAACTAAAAGCTCAACCATCTGGTATGGCAACTGGCATTATTATTGAATCTCATCTAGAAAAAGGCGTTGGTCCAATTGCCACTGCCCTAATTCAAAGCGGAACCATAAAAACAGGC
>CAZWUV010000084.1:0-1880 GCA_964636735.1 uncultured Candidatus Saccharibacteria bacterium
ACAACCACGCTACTGCTCTAACAAATTGCTCTAATCAATCTCCGTGGAAGCTACCTACGCAAAAAGAGTTAATGGCTGCCTACTTAAATGGAGCTTACGGCAATAACAATCTAATACCGCAGGGCACTAGTCGCTTCTACTGGTCCGCGACTAGCAACTCGACGAATACCAGTAACGCGTGGTTCGTCAACTTGTCGCATGGCAGCACGAACCTCCTCAATAAGACGGGTAGCTTCTACGTGAGGTGTGTCCGCTAGGCAATATGATATAAATCTTGATCATTTGATTATTTAAATAATTTGGTTATTTTTTCTCGCCGTCAGGCGAGCCACGCCATGAGTCAATATAGCCACTTACCTATTTTTCAAAAATCATACAAATTAAATCTAGAGATCTACAAAGCAACTAGACAGTTTCCGCGTGCCTTTAAGTACACTTTGGGGCAAACCTTAAAAGAGCTAGCAACAGATTTGCTTAACGAAATCGTTGCAGCAAATCAAGCAGAGCAAAAAGTCGACTTGTTAAAAAATGCCCGCCTAAAGCTAGAGCAATTTAGAATACATTTAAGGTTGGCGTGTGATTTAAGAATTGTGAGTCTGGGCAGGTACGAGGCCTTAAACCGCGATATTGAAGAAGTCTCCAAGCAGTTGTCTGGTTGGTTGGCATGGGCAAGCAAAAAATCTCAGCGATACTCTAATTAAGCAAAGTATGGAAAGTACTGGAATTTTATTTAGAATGTATTTTAAAAACAAGAATCAAAAGAGCCGGAATTTTAGCGCCTACGGGCGCTGGGAGTGAGCTTTTTTATTGCGGTCTTTTCCATCTTGTATGTATCTTTTTAAGTGCAGGCAAGATATTAGTAGGCAGATAGCTATATTGCGTTTAGGCGCGAATTAGCTGTTGTAGGTTTCTTGGTGAGAAGACATTAGTGAGCTTTTTGCTTGCGTTGGGCACTAATCGCAACTACTGGTCCGCGACTAGCAACTCGACGAATACCAGTAACGCGTGGAACGTCAACTTGTCGCATGGCAACACGAACAACAACAATAAGACGAATAGCAACTACGTGAGGTGTGTCCGCCTGGGAATAAAAACAAAATAACGGCTCTTTTGGTTGTTGTTGCGCTGAGGTTCTTATCCGATTGTCACCCCCCCCCTAGTATATTTCGGAACAGGCTAGACAGAAAAATAATATACACACTAACCCTGTCATCCCCCGCATACTGCGAGACAGGCCCGACAGAAAGGACGAAGTTCGTTTCTGATCGGGGGATCTTGTTGCCTAGCCTGATTTTATGCTAAATTTAAGCTATGAAGCTAATTATTGGCCTAGGAAATCCCGGAAAACAATATACAAAAACTCGTCATAACATAGGCTGGCTGGTTTTAGATGCGCTTGCGCAAAAATTAGATAGCAGTGCCAAGTGGCGCAAAGACGCAAATTTTGAAGCAGATATTTTTGAGGCGCAGGTTGGGGGCGAAAAGGTGATTTTGGCCAAGCCACAAACTTTTATGAATAATTCTGGGCGTACTGTTAGCAGGCTACAGAATTTTTATAAAGTAGATGGCAACGACGTTGCGGTAGTGCACGATGAGCTGGATATTGATTTTGGGTATGTGCGAGTGCGATTTGGAGGCTCAAGCGCAGGGCACAATGGCGTAGGTAGTATAATTTTTCACACTGGCAGTGAAGATTTTTGGCGGGTGCGTTTTGGAATTGGCTCTTTGGGTGAAAATACGCAAAAAATTCGTGGCAATGATTTTGTGCTTGGCAGATTTAGCGAAGAAGAAGCCAAATCTTTGCCAAAAATAATTGACCAAGTGGTTGATTTTATGGTAAGCTCTTTAGAGCAAAATAATTTGCAAGATACAAGTTTTAG
>CAZWUV010000085.1:0-1817 GCA_964636735.1 uncultured Candidatus Saccharibacteria bacterium
AGATTGTCTTCTGGCAAAATATCAACAACCTTTAAATGCTTCACAGTTGTTTTGTCGCTACCATAACGACCAGGCATTTTTTTGCCTTTAAAAACGTGCTGTGGATAAACAGAACCAATAGAACCTGGGCGTCTAACGTTGCGTGAACCGTGCGAACGTGGTCCCATGGCAAAATTGTGACGCTTAACTGTTCCAGAAAAACCATGACCCTTAGAGATGCCAGTCACATTAACAATGTCTCCTGCGCTAAAAATGTCAACAGCAACACTGTCGCCCAACTTAACATCTTCGCTGGCGCCTCGGACTTCGATAAAATTGCGACCAACACTAGCACCTGCTTTTTTGGCGTGCTCTAGTTGTGGCTTATTGGCACGCTTAAAATCGCCGTAGCCAAGCTGAACGGCGCTATAGCCGTCTTTTTCAAGAGTTTTAATTTGTGTGACTGCGTTAGGCGTTGCCTCAATAATAGTAGCGCCAATCATTTTGCCGTTTTCGTCTACAACACGAGTCATTCCGATTTTTGTACCAACAATTGTTTTCATTGCATTAAAAAGTTAAATCAAGAACCTTCCTTAGTGATTTAAGGTAGTTTTCTTAATCTTTGTAATCTAATATTTAATAATTTAGCAGAAAGTTAAAAGCTTTGCAAGTGTTACGCAATAATTTTGCGGATTGTTTCGATTTCAATGAAAAATTCCAAGACGTCGCCCACTTCAATTGGGGTGGTCATATTGACGCCCATACCGCATTCTTCTCCTTGAGTTACTTCAGATGCGCTAACTTGTCCGCGTTGCAAAGAATGAATATCTCCCTCGCCCATTTCTTCGCCATTACGGTGAATTTTGAATTTTGCTTTATCTTTAATGAGGCCTTCTTCTACCCTGCCGCCAACAATTTGGTTGGTTTTTGTAGTTTTAAAAACTTGCAAAACTTTTAGCCGTCCGATTGTTTCAGCGACTAATTCTGGTTCAACTAACCCTTGCGCAGCAGAGGCAATATCGTCAATCAAGTCATAGATAACTTTATACTCCGAGATAATAACTCGATTTTGCTCGGCAAGATTTTTGGCGGATGCAGAGGTATTGACATGAAATGCTACGACCAGCGCACCCGAAGAAATTGCAATATTTAGATCAGATTCTGTAACTGTACCAACGCCTTCGTGCACAATTTTGATTTGAACGTCTTCATTTGAAAATCCTTCGATTGAGTTTTTGATAGCAATAATCGAGGCGTCAGTATCGGCTTTTATGATTAGGTTTAAGAATTTTGTTTTTTGGTCGTCTGATTGGGTAAAGATTGTGGCTTTGCGGGCTTTTTGTTCGCTAAAGTTTTCAGCTAATTCACGAGCTTTTTTGTCGTCGCTTACAATAATCATTTTATTGCCAAAGCCGGCAACGCTAGATAATCCAGCCACACGAACCGGCATAGCTGGAATTGCTTCCTTGATACGCTTGCCTTGGTCATTTTCTAGAAAGCGCACCTTGCCCCAAATCTTGTTAATATAAAATGCATCGCCTGTTTTTAGGGTTCCGCTTTGAATTAAAGCAGTGGCAATTGGCCCGGCTCCCTTTTCTAGGTGAGATTCAATAATAATGCCAGTTGCCATGCCGGTTGATTGAGCCTTTAACTCTTCTAGGTCGGCAATCAATAGGATTGTATCTAGCAGGGCGTCAACGCCATCGCCTGTTTTTGCGGATACGGCTAGAGTTGGGGTTTTTCCGCCCCAGTCTTCTGGAGTAAGGTCGAGCTCAACTAGCTCGCCTTTGACTTTGTCGATTTGTGCTTCTGGTCTGTCGGATTTGGTAATTGCAACA
>CAZWUV010000086.1:0-1798 GCA_964636735.1 uncultured Candidatus Saccharibacteria bacterium
CAGAGTGCTCTTAAAGCTAGTAAAAAGGCAGTCAAAAAGCAAAAAGCTATCTTGGTGCAAAAAGGCGTAGAATTTGCTAACCAAAAAGCTATTTTGGTACAGAAAAACACAGAGATTGTTGACCTAAAAGATACTTTGGCGCAAAAAGCGACAGAGCTTTCCAGGTTAAAAATTAGATTTTCGAAAAGCGTTAAGCTGGAAGATATCAACGAAAAAAATATAAAAAAGCTAACCGCTAAAGTCGATAATCTTCATCAGATAATTAAAAAACTACAACTAGAGAATTCCAAATTAGAAAAAATAATTTCTGATGCTGATATAGAGTATGGTGCTACTTGGTACGATGAGGCCTATAGGGAAGGTGGCAATAAGCAGATGTATCATAAGCCACCAGAAGAAACCCCTTATTACCCAATGTGGCAAAAAATTGTTGACATGCTCGATAGTAAAAGCAGTATTGTCGAGCTCGGTTGTGGGCCAGGACAACTTGCGCAAATGATTATTGCTTCGGGCAAAAACTATGTAGCTGGCTATGATTTTAGCGAAGAGGCAATTAAGCTTGCTAAGAAAAATAATCCCAAGCATGCTGATAAATTTAGCGTACAAGATATTTATAAGCTTGATGTGCAAGCCGATACAATGATAGCTTGCGAGGTCTTTGAGCATCTGAAAGAAGATCTTGAGCTGCTTAAGAATTTAAAGACTAAGAAAATTCTTTTTAGTGTACCCAGCTATGACTCTCGATCTCATGTAAGATTTTTTGAAAATAGAGAAGCAGTCAAAAAAAGATACAGGCGGTTTTTTAGCAAATTTGTTATTGTGGAGTTTGCACTAACAAAAGATAAAAAGATTTTTTTGGTTGAAGGTCAATTCTAAAAATCTTGAGATTTAGTTGTTATACGACTTTAAATCACAAAACGAACTTTTAGGTTATTATCAGATTGACATTTTCAAGATATTGCTATAGTATTAGCTAGACCTTTTTAGGGTAGCAATTTAACAACAAGAAAGAGGTGACCTATGAAAGTATTATTGCTCTCACCCCATCCAGATGACGCAGAGCTAGGTGCCGGAGGAACGATCGCTAAGTTCATTGAGCAAGGACACGAGATTGCTTGGGTTGTATTCTCGATTTGTGAGGAATCAATCCCCAAGGACAGATTTCCTTCCAATGTATTAGAGAAAGAGTTTATTGAGCTGGCGGACTTTTTGAAAATTAAAAATTTTCATATCTATAAGTTTTCGGTGAGAAACTTTAATTTTTATCGACAGGAAATCCTAGATATTTTAATTGAATTAAAGAAAGAATTTAAGCCAGACATTGTATTTACAACTTCGAGTTATGATTATCATCAAGATCATCAAACCCTTCACTTGGAAACAGTAAGAGCTTTTAAAGATTCAGCATCAATTCTGGGCTACGAATTGCCATGGAATAATCTAAAATTTTCATCGTCTTTCTTTTCGAAACTAGAAAAAAGGCATATCGATCAGAAATACGAAATGATGAAAATCTATCAATCCCAAATAGAGATTGGTAGAAAATACTTTAGTAAGGAATATATATCTGCTCTTGCTATGACAAGGGGGTTGCAGTGCAGTAGTGATTATGCGGAAACATTTGAGGTGATAAAATGGATACTGTAAAAAGAAGATGCACAGTCTTGATTACGGGTGCGGGTGCACCTGGTGTGAAGGGTACACTTTATTGCCTCGAAAATAATTCGATTAACTTTACGACGATAGGTGTCGATATCGATCCTAGTGCGTCTGGAAGACATATGTTTGACGTATTTTA
>CAZWUV010000087.1:0-1516 GCA_964636735.1 uncultured Candidatus Saccharibacteria bacterium
TAACTTTAAGATTAGAATTCCTTGGAATATAAACTACGACAGGCTAAGGCTAAGCCTAAAGCCGACACAAAACAATTACCTGCCATTTCCAGTAACAAGGGGTGGAGTAAGTTGGATTATTGGTATCGTAGATTAGTATTTATTAAGCTAGAAGATGATTTTGTTTAAAAAGCCTTGGGTTTTATTGCTAGTATTTGTACTTAGCTTGAGTTGCTGGAGTTTTTCGCGCGCAAATTTTGCACCTTTGATCTTAAACGAAACTAGTCTTTTAAGTGAAGACGGCTCAATAGTTATTAAGCCAAAAGAGGGTAAGTACGACGAAGCCTACAATCTAGCTCTTCAGCAATCTCATTGGGTAGAAAAAAAGAGATTCGTAATTGTAATTTTGGGCATTCCAAAAGATCAAAAAGAGCAAATTGTAGAAAACTTAAAAAAATCTTCAATTTTGGAGTATGTAGAGCCTCAAGTTGAGTTTTCTGTTTTTGCAACTCCCAACGATCAATATTTTGGCAATCAAAAAGAGTATTTAGACGCTCTTGGTATTCCAGAGGCTTGGGAGCACACAACGGGTTCTGTTGGTCAACAGATCGGTATTATGGATACAGGAATTAACGGCTTGCACGAGGATTTAGTTGGTAAGGTTGTGGCGGGAAGAAGTTTTATTGGTGCTAGCAAAAGCATTGCTTCAGGTATTGACTCTGACGACCATAATCCTGGACACGGGAGCGTTGTTGCGGGAATTATCGGTGCGACAACAAATAATGCAAAGGGAATTGCAGGGGTCAATTGGCATGCTAAATTGGTGCCGATTAAAATTTTAAATAGCTCCGGCGTTGGCTCTGGTAGTGATGCAGCCGAGGGGATTATATGGGCAGCGGATCAGGGAATTAAAATCATCAATTTATCTGCAGGCTCAAATGAAGAATCTCAGGTTGTAAAAGATGCGATTGATTATGCTTACGACAAGGGCACGATTGTTGTTGCGGCAAGTGGCAATGATGGCACAGATACAATTACTTTTCCTGCTAATTATTCGAAAGTTGTGTCAGTGGGATCAAGTAAATTGTCTGGACAAACTTCCAATTTTTCAAACGTAGGTGCCAGCTTAGATTTTATGGCGGTTGGTGAAGGAGTGCGAACAATCAAAGATGGATTAGCGGATTATATTACGGTGAGCGGAACATCTGTTGCAGCACCACAGGTTTCGGGCGTGATTTCTTTGGTGATGCAAGCAACTGGTCTTTCTGCAATAGATAGTGCTCAGTTGCTTAACACAACGGCAACAATTCTGCCTAGTGGTTACAAAAAACCAAGCGCCCAACAGGCTATCACTGCATATTTAAATCCACCAAAAGCATCGATTATTAAGCAGTCACGTGATATTTTGCATGCTTACCCAGGAGGAGTCTTTGATTTTTCTGTGACAGTGCGTAATTCAGGCAAGACAACATGGTATAGCTCGGGAGAAAATAGAATAATGTTGCGCCTTACGCCGTTTGGCAAAATGACAGTAGCG